>JBIKLJ010000001.1:0-108474 GCA_044359895.1 Pirellula sp. | reverse complement strand
TGACGGTTTGATTCATCGGGAGTCAAATCATTTAAGCAGAACCGCGCCACCTATGTCCTGATCCTAAAGCGCCACCCATGTCCTGATTGTTCCAACTTCAACTCAAGTCTCAAGTCTCAAGTCTCAAGCCTCAAGCCTCACTACTCCACATCCGAGCTAACTTCACCACCGTCCCGCGAAACAAGGCGGGCAAAAATTCGGATACTGATGTTGTCCGACAAAAAGCGTGCGCTTCCATCGACAAACGCCGTCATCACTCCTCCAGTATGGAAGGAATACGCTTGGGATGTTCCATCCACTCCGTAGAAGCCACTATTCCCGAATCGACCAATAGGAATTCCGCTACAGCACCAGTTCCAAGTGCCTTGGAAGACGAGGGGCCTGTTGACTCCTTGGACTCGGCTATCGTTCGTCATATCGAGCGTGCCCTAGCGGCGGCGAGTGGTCAGGTCGAAGGACGCCGGGGCGCAGCGCAATTGCTGGGTGTTAATCCGCATACTCTGCGTGCAAAGATGCGAAGGTTGGGAATCGATTGGGATCGATTCCGTCGCTAAGGGTGATTTTGCGATTCCAACAGCTTGTTTCCCCTTCCGTCCCGGCTTGTTGATTTAATTGATTTGCCGGCAGTTAAGGGAAACTTCACAACCCGAAGCGTGACGGGCTGTTGTTTTAATGGTACGACGGACTTCCTAGTCCGTCGAATTCCCCATGGACGGACTTCCTAGTCCGTCGAATTCCCCATGGACGGACTAGGAAGTCCGTCGTACCCCCCTTACCCAATAACGACTTCACTAAAGCAACGAGCCGGTCCAAAAGGGACGCGACCCAAGCAACCCTATTTTGGGGGGCCTGAAGTCCCTTTGTTGACCATCCCGGTGGTTTTAACTCACTAAAATGGCAAATCTGTTGATTTGCTTGCGGCACATCCTGTATTATTAGGGGTTATTAAGTCATGCGAAGATGCGAGGTCGACTGTTGCGCTGAATGAGATGTTTGTTTTGAATGTGACACAGGATCACATGAAGGGAGAATGCAAAATGTCTGCCGACTGGTTTTACATGAAGAAGAGATTTTTCTGGGGCCCCAAGACGGTTGGTCCCATCGCCGAATCCGAATTCCTACGCAAGATTGAAAAGGGAGAGATCAATCCCGAGACGATGGTCTCCAGTACATCCAAAACACATGGGCATTGGATGCATTTGAAGCAGATTCGGGCGGGCGTAAAACACTGGGAGAAGACTCATCCAACCTCCCATGATGTGGCCTAGCTTGAAATCCAAGCTATCCAAGGGAATAGGCTACGTTCAAGAAATGAAAACGTAGCCAGTGCTCACCGCCAAGATGCAACTGGGCTATCTTTTCGACAGATCGTACTAACCAGTCAAAAAAAGCCGGCCAACCCATCGCTTTAGCTTAGATTGCTTGGCTTGCGAGGCATTTGACGTGGGTAGGGAGGGGATTGCTTGGCCGGCGCTTCAGTGCCGCTTTCCTCTTCCCATTGGTCACGTTCTGAATCGGTGGCGTAGTATTTGAGCCATCCTTCCATGTCATTATCTTGCAGGCAGTGCCAATGCAAGAAATTGCGATGCTCTGCAATTCGCTTTTCGTAAGCGGGCAAGATATCGCGAACGATCAAGCAATACAGTTGGCGGTCGCTCAAGTGATCCGTCAAAGCCAAAACGATGCGTTGGCTGTAGAGCTGATGGATGGTTTGCCAAAGGAGTCTGCTTACCTCGATATCGGTAAGGGATTCTGGCTTGGGCAGTTTGAGTTCGGGCTCAAACCATTGGCTGATGGGGAGGGTTGGTGCGCGTTCCCAGGCAAGAATAGATGCCAGGAATTCGTTCTCTTCTGCCAGCGACATATGGCGGATGGACACTAAGTCTACAGCTTCGTCCAAGTATGGCTCTAACTCGTCGCGGAGTTGTGCGTTGCGGAGCAAAAGCTCCACTTCGCTTTCCATGGGCATCGGCAATTTCGACATAAAGACTTCAGGGGGTGAAAACCAGAGATTCAGATACCCTGTTAATTTATCCAGAGCCCTCTCGACAATGAAGAATCAACTTGAGCGTTTTCTCGAATGTCAAAGAGAATTCTGGAGCGAATGAGGAAAAAGCGTTACGACCGGTAATCTTTTCCAGTCGGTAGCCCTGTCGATTGCGCAATCGGCAAAGTCGTCAGGCGGTCAGTTGCGTCGAGCACCTAAAGCAGGTAGGTTTAGCGTTTCTTGAGGGGACAGAACCTGCCGCAAGGGAGCGCGTAAACAAATGAGCGAGTCGGTCACGATCGAAGGAGTCACATTGACTCTGGGCAATCCAGTGAAAAATACAGCCAAATGGATTGGGCAGGAAGAACCATTGCGGCAACTGGCTGCTTGTTGGTTGACGGTGGATGATCTCGACTTGCCTTTGACTCCACGCTTAATCGGTGTGCCCGGAGTTGGCAAAACGGCGTTGGCCATGGCTGCGACCGCAGCCCGGAATCAAGAATTGTTCATTTACCAGTGCACGGCGGATACAAGGCCGGAAGACCTGTTGGTGACGCCCGTTCTGGCAAGCAGTGGCAAAATTGCCTACCACGCGTCCCCCTTGGTGACGGCCATGATTCGCGGAGCGGTATGCGTCCTGGACGAAGGGAATCGCATGAATGAAAAATCATGGGCTTCGCTTGCTCCGTTGCTGGACCAACGTCGTTATGTGGAATCGATAGTGGCTGGCATTACCATTCCTGCTCATCGCGAGTTCCGATGTGCTGTCACGATGAACCAAGACGATTCGACGTACGAGATCCCGGACTACATTTTGAGTCGGCTGCAGCCATCGCTTCAGGTTGGGTTTCCGAATCGCAAAGATGAGCTTGAGATACTGCGTTACCATCTTCCCTTTGCGGAGGCGGATGTGTTGGCGATGACGGTCGACTTTTTGCAAAATGCCCACTCGCTCAAGCTCGATTTTTCAGCTCGGGATGGAATCAATGTTCTTCGATATGCTCTGAAGCGTTTGTCCCAGCAGACCAATCATCCGGTAGCCAAAGACCATGCTTGGCGCGAGGCGTTACAAGCATGCCTGGGGAACGAAGCGCTGGATCTTTCGGCAGCGGCAAAACGGAAACAAAACGCGGTCGGTGGCAATTCTTTGCCGATGGGTCTTGGTGATTTTTTCTTCGACCCCGACGACCCATTGCATCCTGATGATGGTTGAAAAGCCCATCGGTAAGAGCCGTCGAGTGAAACAAACGGATTGGGCCTTTCGGTTTATGCCATGCATTGATAGCCAGTAATCTCAATGACTACTGATGGTGACGTACTTCATTGAACCTATTCGGAAACCAAATAAGTGCAACGCGAAGGTGGGCCTTGAGCCCTCCTTCGCAATAGGTTTGGTGCGCTAACTCGCGACAACCACCCAAGAGACCGAAATCGTGGGCCTTCGGCCCGCGAATGCACAATGGTTCGGGCGAGGATCAGCTAGCACACCAAACCTATTGCGACATCCGGGGCAAGCCCGAATGTCGCTGGTCAGTCCCCCATGCACGAGATGGTTATCACAGAATCTTGCGTAAGCGACCGCAGCGTTATGGATCTGTTGGATCCGATTTGGCAAGTTGAGATGATTCCACCGATCGTAGCTTGGCCTGAAGAAAAGCTGATGTCGTGTCGGTTGGGTAAAATAGAACGGACTTCAAAAAACTTTTGAAGATTTGCTAAAGTCTCGTCGATAAGACTCGCTCGCAAGAAGGCGAACGGCTAGAGAGGTTCTAGACGAACACTACGGATGGCGGTTTCTCACTCTTACCGAGAGGTCGCGACCTATGACTATCGATTTTTTGAATGCGGTTATTGGATGCTTATTCTTTGGAGTATGGCTAATTGTCGGCCATATCATCGCGGTGGATTATTTTTAGTTACTGATTGACGGTTGTAACGAGGAACAATCTACTAGAAACCGCTCTGGAGCTATCCAGAGACGTTGACAACTGGTAGATCCGATTCTTGACCCGAAATGGTTCCGATGGCCTCAATCCCTTCATTCCCTAAACTCAAGTACTGCGGCTTGACTCGGACCGAGGATGTGGATGTGGCCATCGCATGCGGTGTCGATGCGATCGGACTCAATTTCTATCCACCGAGCCCTCGTTCCGTTAACACGGAGCTGGCGCGGCAATTGACTTTGACCATTGCGAAGAGAGCGATGCTCGTAGGGGTTTTCGTGAACATGAGCCCCGAGGATGTGGGGCAGATTGTACTGGCTTGCGATCTGGATTGCGTCCAGTTGCATGGGGACGAGACGCCAGAATGGATGAATCAAGCTGCGTCGGTGCCGTCCTTGCAAGGAATCTCGGTCATCAAAGCGGTCGCTTGGCGTGGGATACCGGAAGATCAAGAGATCGTGAACCAATGGCGACTTGGCGTCCAAAGCCAACAAGGGAACGACCTTCAAAACCTTCCCAGGTTATTAGGCTTCTTGGTGGACAGTTTTGATCCGATACAGCGTGGTGGAACGGGCAAGACGGCTCGTTGGGATCTGCTGTATCCCCGTCCGACAGAGTTTCAAGGAGTGCCGATCCTGTTGGCGGGAGGCATCAAGCCAGAGAACGTTGCTCAATCGCTTCGTATTGCCAAACCCGAAGGCATCGATGTTGCCTCCGGAATTGAATCTGCCCCTGGAATCAAAGATCCTGACAAGATGCGGGCCGTTGCTGAGGCCTTTCGGGGTCACTCTCAATAAGAGTGACCCAAGGCGCCCGATCGATCGACCAATCCATCGATCCATTAGCCAAGTTTAGGGATTTCGAAACCTGCGCGAGGTTTTCGTGCTTGCATGGCCTTGGCCATATCGTCACCTTCGATCATTTCCGTTTTAGGATTCCAGCGAATGGTGCGTTTGAGTCGAGCGGCAATGGCTGACAGATGGCACATATTCATGGTTTGAAGGTGCGAATAAACGTCGGAGACAGGCAAGCCACCTTCGCGAATGCAGGTGTAGAAATTCTCTTTGTGCCCTTCGTACTTCTTGCTCTTGTACAGAGCCTTCACATCATCCTGGGTGTAAGCGTCCTTGTCCCAATGTTCCTCGATGGGGAGGCCAGTGATCTTTTCGCGATTTACGAAGATGCGTCCCTTGGTGCCTTCGATCAGGATCCCATTATCGCCACGGCTGGTGACAATGATTTCCAATCCGTTAGCCATCTTGTGGATAATGTTGAAATCGTGCGAGGTGTTGTACGAGTTATCAACCAGCGGGTTGCCGTCTTTGAATTCGACCGGGTGCACGGAATCGGTGCCGTCGATTTCCACCGGGCCGGTCCCTTGTTCGCTTAGCTTGGCTGCCCAAAGCGCGATATCGATATGGTGAGCGCCCCAATCGGTGAACTTTCCGCCCGAGTATTCATACCACCAGCGGAATTCGTAGTGGCAACGTCGCTCGAGATAGTCGACTTTCGGAGCTTGCCCAAGCCACATGTCCCAATTGAGCTGAGCGGGCGGATCCACTTTTTCGAAGGGGCCGCCGGTGGGGCTGCCATTGATACCGCAGGTGATTTTCTTAATATCGCCAAGCAGTCCTTTGTGAGCCATGTTCACCGCGCGAAGAAATCGGTCACGGTCCGAACGTTGTTGAGTGCCAATGACGAATACCAAGTTGGGATTCGCTTTGCACGCAGCGCGGATCAGCAGGTTCTCTTCCAAGGTCAACGTAAGAGGCTTTTGACAAAACACGTGCTTGCCGGCTTGTAACGCTTCGATTGCGATCTTGGTGTGCCAATGGTCTGGCGTCACGATGCTCACCACGTTGATGTCTTTTCGTTCGAGCAACTTTCGGTAGTCGCTGTAGGAATCCGCCTTTCCTTTTCCAATCCCTTCATGATTTTTGGCGCGATCGGCGTGAACGGAATCGACATCGCATACAGCAACCACATCACCAAAACGGGCATGTCCCTGAGCGTCGCCGGTTCCCATGCTGCCAACACCGATGCAGCCGATCGTAAATCGATCGTTTGCGGAAAGCTTGGCTGCTTTCGCGGAGGAGTGAATGTACGGAACTAACGAGGCAGCTGTGGCTGCGACCGTTGTTTTCTTAATGAATTCGCGACGGTTTCGTTGAATCATGATTCGGGGAGGCTCCAGGGGTAGGTGGTAAATTTTGAAAAGGTGTAGGGCTAAGCAGTCCGTCAAGGCAACGATGAGGCCGGACGGGTTCTCATTTTGTCTTGGGAAGGTGCACGAAAACACCCCTTTTGTTCCCATTCTCACGCAATTTCTTGTGTGTTTTCTCGGCCAAGCAAATCGATCAGCGATCCTTATTCGCCAAAGCACAGCGAAAAACCGATCGCTTCGACGTGGTTTAGGCAATTCGGCTTGCTAGAAGTCCCCACGAATCAACGTTTTTTTAATTACAATCCCACCATTGCGACCTTGCCTAAAATTTGTTGCAAACTACCCCTCGCTTTTTCCTTAAGGGAATCGGTCTTGTACCGTACTGTTTGGTAGAGGCTTGTTGCCTCGAATGTTCCCGAAAGCAAGAAGCTACTGCAGCTAATCCTTTTTATTGATTTAGTCAATTTACGGGGTCGGTCTAACGGGAAGCCCTCAAGGTTCTGTCTGGATTGGGATGTCAATGTTAGCACTGTTCTCACAAGCAAACGCAAAGCTTCTGCAAGAGAAGCGAATGAGTCGAGTTATCAATTCGACATTCACTTCCCTGGCGTCTGTAGCTCCGAATGGTTCTGAGATTCGAAGTGAATTGCGATCACATCGAAACATCAGCTGCTTGGTGATCAAGCTCGATGACTCCAAGGAAATCGTAGATTGTTGGCCTTGTATTACGGTGGACCTTTCCTCGCGAGGTTCGTTGGTTTTCGTCACCAAGCCGATTTTAGAGCAAGAAAAGTATATCTATGTTCTTCGTCATGATAAGGAGTCTATTGCTGTTCAAGCGAAGTGCGTTCGCTGTGATCCCAATCATTTAGGTGGATACCGAGCCGGCTTCCAGTTCATGGGGCTTATTGAGTTAAAGAGTTTTCTGGCCATCCAAATACTTCTCGAAATGTTGAGTAACCCGGAGTAGGCAATGAGATGCTTTCTCTCGGAGAACTGGGTAGAATTCCTAGCGTGTTCGAATTCGTTTTGATAGTCGGTTTCCCTTTCGATGAGGAGCTTTGAATGCGTCGTGTATTAACTTTAGCAGTGGCATTGTCGTTGGTTGGTGGGTTTGCATTGGCAAACAACTTGGCTCCGAAGAAATCTGTCAAGGAAGTGATGAAAGGTGCCTTTGCAGGCGAAACAAGCTTGGTCAAAAAAGTGCTGAGTGGCGAAGCAAGCGACGAGGACAAGAAGCTGTTTCTCGATTATCTCGTGGACATGGTGGAAAACGATGCTCCCAAAGGGGATGGAATCGAATGGAAAGTTCAATCTGGCACGGCTCTTCTTGCCGCGGCAAAGGTCGTAACAGGTCGGGAGGGTAGCCTGGATGAACTCAAGGCGGCAACCAATTGCAAGGCTTGCCACGACAAGTTCAAAGGCAAGTAAAAGCTTCCTGAATGGAAAATAGGATTCCTTGGTTCGCCAAGAAATCCGTTGCGAGGCAAGCGATGAGCAAGCTCGCTCCTTGTCCCCCTGGGTATTCTGGGGGCAAGCAGAGTTGCCTACGAAATCAGCGGTCAAAAATAACCCCGCCGCGCATTCTCGGTTACAATGCTGTTGGACAAGGCCTCCTCACTCGTCGCCAGTGCAGCTTCGTTTTCGAAGATGCGTAAACCTCCCCGTCTTTTGGAATGATTCGATGCAAGCGTTCTTTCAACCGCTGACGAAAGCCGTCAGCATTGCATTCGCCTTTTCGTTAATTCATGGAATCGCGTTGTTTGGCGAGGAGCCGGTCAAGAAGTTTTTGGACCGGCTGCGCGAAGAGAAAATGTATGAGATTGGGCTCAAGTACCTTGAGATCAGCGTAGCGCAGAATCGGTTGCCAGAGAGCATGAAGGAAGACCTGCCTTTGGAACGGATCTTGTTGCTCCAAGACTCCTTGATGGCCAGCAAAACGGTCCAGCAACGGGATGAACGCATTGCTGCGATTGAAAAGGATTACAAAGCCTTTCTGACTCAGTTCCCGAATCACTTGCGACGCAGTGAGGCACAAACCAAGTTGGGTGACTTGCTTTTGAGCCGAGCCCAAACGGCGATCGCGGAAAGTAAGAAAGACGAGAACAAGGAAACTGCCGAAAACCTCCGCGTCAAGGCTCGAGAATCCTACACCGAAGCGCTCGATCTTTACAATCGTATCATCGAAGAACTGAAGCCCATTCTTGAAGCCATGAAGGGCGACAAGATCAAGCCAGACGACACCCAAGGGAAGGAGCGTCGAGACCGTTATCAAGCAGAGTACCGTCAGGCTCAGATCCTCTCCGCAAAAATGATGGAGTATGTCGGCCAAACCTATGCAACGGGCTCTGCGGAATCGCGTCAATGGCTAGAAAAGTCGGAAGCTGCGTTGTCTCAAATCATCGACAAAACCAGCGCCTCAACCGAAGCAGGTCGACGCATGCTGAGCTTGTTGTATCGAGCCGACGTGCAGAGCCAACTTGGGAAAGCAGAAGAAGCACGCGACAGTTACACTCGTGTTGCCGAGAATGAAGGTCAGGGGATCTTCAAGACTTGGCGAGTGCAAGCGATCGCTGGAATCATTCGATTGGATTCGGGGGAGAAGACCGCCAAGTACGAAGCTGCGATCGCTCGCGGTGATGAAGCTCTGAAGGGAGTTAACGGAAACGAGAAGTCGGAACCGGAATGGATCGATCTTCAACTTGCAATTGCCGAAGCTCGATTGGCTTACGCTCCTAAGATCGATGCCAAAGATGATAACAAGATTCGCAATAATCGCAGGGAAGCTCGCGAGCTACTTCAGGCAATCGTCAAGCGGCAATCGTCTCGGGACCTGGGCGTGCTTGAGTCGGTTCGAAAGGCCAAAATCCTGCTCGGGGAACTCGGGGTCGAAGTGGCTGAAAAGGTGGACGTGAAATTGCCCGAATCAAGAAACTTCGCGGACTCGATCAAAGCAGGCCGCGAACGGTTGAATCGAGCAGAAGACGCCGATTCCACCCTGCCTGTGGTAGAAAAGCAACTTCAATCCGCCAGCGAAGCAGACAAGTCTGCTCTCACACAGCAACTGGAGGATATCAAGGCCGATTCGATGCGAGATCGTCAACAGGCGATTGAGTTGTATCGACGAGGCTTGAAGCAATACAACGAAAAAGATTCTCGCGATGACTTATTGGAAGCGAGATTCTTGCTCGCCTACCTATTGCTTCGCACCGACCAGATTTGGGAGTCCATTGCGGTCGCTCAAGACTTGTTGGTTTCTGCCAACGGTACTGACAAAGCTGAAAAGGCCGGCGGATTCGCTTTGATGGGGCTGAACAAATTGATTGTGGATGCCGCCCCTGAGCAACAAATAGTATTGATGCGACCGCTTGAGTCCTTGGCCAAACGTCTTCGCCAAACCTCGCCCGAATCGGAGGAAGCCACCAATGCGGTTGACCTTTTGGTGAAACTTGCCTTGATTCACAAAATGTATGATAAGGCGGAGCAGTACGTTGCCTTGGCTGACGGCCAGGGAGGTGGCGGCGCAAGTATGCTGGGGCAAATCTTGTGGGGTGATTACCGCAAAGCTGCGGCAAAGCACCGGGCCGAAAAGACAACGGAAACGGCCGAGGACATCAGCCTGAAGGATCGAGCAGAAAAGTTACTAACCGCCACTTTCAAAGATTTGGATCCTTCGAAGGCCGATAGGATTTTAGTGTCCGGCGTGAACGCGCTAGCAAGCATCTACCTTGCTTCCGATCGCGTGGATGAAGCGTTGTCCGTGCTAGAAGCCAAAGACAAAGGAGCAATCGGCCTTATTGAAACTGTCCCCAATTTGGAATCGAACACCAAGCTTGAAGGTTATCGAATCATGTTGCAAGCGATGGTTCAAGCCTCCGGAATGGGCAAACGTACGCTTGTGGCTGACGATGTGTCCAATCTGGTTGGCAAGATGAAGACCTTGACCGCCGGAGACGATACGCTTCTCACCAATTCGCTTCGAAATCTCGCCATCGAGCTTCAATCGAAACTGGATTCGACAAAAGACATCAACGAGCAAGTCAAGCTTGCAGAAGCATTCGGCCTTCTGATTGAGCAGTTGGTGTCTGTGAGCTCGGACATCAGCACGCTTGATTCGGCTGGCACCTCCATTTTTGTGGTGGCGACCACCATGTTAAAAACCCCTTCGTTAGCGGCTAACGGCAAAAGCTTGATGGCTATCGCAGAAGCTGCGTTTAGTAAGATTGCAACGAAACCCGAGTCGGATTTGATGGAGGCTAAACGGAAGCCCGAAGAGTTTCAGTTGAAGCTGGGCTTAGCCAAAAGCGGATCAGGCAAGTTCGAAGAAGCGAATGCGATATTCGTTCAAACGCTCAAAAAGTCCGCAAGCAACTTGACCATCCAAGTGGAAGCCGCTCGCAACTTGCAGGCATGGGCGGCTGGGCAAGACTCTGATCTGTTGAAGAAGGCCTTGTTAGGCTCGGAACCCAACGACAAAAAAGTGAATCAAGTCTGGGGCTGGGGCACCATCAGCACGGTCACCTCCAAAAGGTTGAACGACTTCAAGGAGATCTTTTTTGAAGCTCGCTTGAATGTTGCCGTTTGCCGCAAGATGATGGCATCGTCCGAATCGGGTGATGCCAAGAAGAAGACTCTGGATCGAGCCCTATCGGATATTCGCCAAACAATGCAAACCTACCCGGAATTGGGTGGTCCCGAATCGCTCGCCAAGTTTGAAAAGCTGACCTTGGAGATCCAACAAGAACTTGGAAAACCCGCGATTGGCTTAAATGAATTCCGACCAAAAGTCGATCCGGCTCCCTCCAACTAAGATTCAGTCACTCGCAACTTCACTCTCTTCGTCACCTCATGATCCTAACAAGTATGAACCGCCAACTTTCCCTATCGCTCTGCGTTGCAGTTGTCTCGTTTGCGTGGATGTCAAGCAACGCTGTCGCTCAAGAGGATCGCATTTTCACGCTAAAAGGCGGAGTTGCCATTCGAGGCAAAATTATCGAGCGAACCCGAGACAAGGTCGTCATCGAAGTCAAAGGAGCGAATCAAAACGTTGCCACCAATGAGATTGCTCGAATCATCAACGATGGCGAACCCCAACCTTTAACGAAGGCCAAAGACCTGATTAGCCAAGGGAACATCGATCAGGCGATTCAAGAGTTTAAGAAGGTTGCGGACGACACTCTTAAGTCGGATGTCGTTAAGCAGGACTACCAGTTTTATCGAGGGTATCTGGCCGCCTCCAATGCGCTACAGGGAAAAGGGGATGCCAATGCGGCTCAAAAATTGCTTTTGGCATGGGCCAAAGAAAACAGCACGTCGAATCATTTTTACACGGCATCGGAGAAGCTGGGTGAACTAGCCATGGCTTTAGGAACTCCGGATCAAGCGGCCAAGTACTTCGGTGCTCTTGCTGGTGCCCCTTTCCCTGACTTGAAGGTGAAGGGTGGCTACTTGGCTGGCAAAGCCCTGCTCGCTCTCAAAAAGACAGCAGATGCTCGTGCGAAGTTTGAAGTCGTAACGCAAGCACAAGTCTCGGATCCAGCCTCGTTGAAGCTTAAGAAACTTGCCAGCGTCGGACTGATCGGTTGCGATGCGACCGACGGGAAAGCGGATCAAGCGCTAGCCGCCCTTGAGAAAATGGTTGACGAAGGGGACTCTAGCGATGCCGAACTATTTTCGGAACTCTACAATGCTATGGGCGGCATCTTGCTAACTGCTGGACGCAACGAAGAAGCTATTCTTTCTTATTTGAAGACCGATCTCTTGTATGCCAGTGAGATCGAAGCCCATGCAGAAGCTCTCTATTGGCTTTCGCAGCTTTGGCCTAAGATAGGTGAGAACCAACGCGCGACAGAAGCCAAGTCGCGCCTTGCAAAATTGTATCCCACATCTCTTTGGCTTAAGAAATAGCGGTCAAACAGGACCATCATGCGAATTCCAGGACCGTTCAAGGATCTCCTGCCCGTAGAGGCAGTGAAACAACTGTCCCAACTGGTAGCTCAACCCGCGTTGATCTCTGCACTGAAGGACGCGGCCCAAAAACTTGGTTGGAAGGATACGCTGCAAGCCAGCAACATCCAACATATCTTGCAACAGACCGGGAAGTGGATGGAAAGTGTTTCCGAACCCTGGCTACGCAACGCTCAACCAGGATTGACTCCAGGAATCAATGCTACTGGCGAGTTGTTCTCGAGTCGCTGGTGCACGCATCGTTTAGGGACAGAAACTGTCGGGACGTTGCATCAGCTCCATACCCAATACGCAGAAACGACCAAGCTGGATACGCAACTGAACCATTTGCTCATGGGAATGACGAGCGCCCCGTCCGTGCTGATCGTTCCGAATATATCCATTGCCCTTTATCTGGCAGCATGCACAGATGTTGCCTCCGGGAAAGGATCGCAATGGGTGCTGCCTAGGGTGGACTGCATACGCCTTCCGCAAAGCGGCACAACGCCTGGTGGTAATGTCCGAGCGATCTTGGATCAAGCCAAGGTTCGCACGATCGAAATTGGAACCATGCAAGATTGCGAACGATCGGATTTTAGCGAAGCGCTGACCTCGCTAAACGGGGTTTTGCTAATGGCATCACCCAATGCACTGGCAATCGAGTCGCGGCGGGAGCATCGACGCAGTAGCATCGATGTGGCGGTGCAGCAAAACGCATCGATCATTGAGATCTTGATGGATGGTTCACTGCATGATTTGAGCGAACTGGGGGTGCCGTCCAGAGTCCTATCTGAAAGCTGGGAAAAGAACGTCGAACTCGTGATCGTTCCCGGCGATGCGTTTTTGGGCGGACCAGGTTGTGGAATCCTCTTAGGCAAGAATGAGATCTTGGAATCGATTACCAAAATGGCTGACAGCCTTGGTTGGCAGGCGAGCAGCGATACGAAAGCGGCCTTGCTTCGAACGCTACAGGCCTCGACCACCTTGCAAGATTGGAAGCAGCTTCCGATCGGCGCTTCTTTATCAACGAGTCTCGACAATCTGGATCATCGGGCCAAACGATTAGCGACTCAGTTGGCCATGCACCCATCCATCGAGCGAGTTGCTATCGAGAAAAAGTCATTTCGTATCGGGGCGGGCGTCTGGAGTTCTGTCCGCTTGGAATCGGCCGTGTTACAGCTATTCCCAAAATCGATTTCTGCATCGGCTTTAGCAGAGCAGTTTGCATCGGCACCCGTTCCGGTGTGGTCCAATGTGCAATCGGACCATGTCGAATTCGTGATGCGAACCATCGAGCCCGATGAAGACCGATGGATCGTGAAGGTCGATTAGCGTTGGTTACTTGGACCGGAGATGTCCAGAATCGAATTCGCGAAGAAAGCACTGATAGGTATCGCGAATCCCCTGTTCGAGTTCGATTTTTGGTGCCCAGCCCGTGGATCGAAGCAACGTGGTGTCGGTCAGTTTTCGCGGGGTTCCATCGGGACGTGTTGGGTCGGTAAGAATTGCTCCGGTGAAGCCAATTGTTTTTGCCACCAAGGTTGCAAGCGTCAAAATGCTGTGGTCCAAGCTGGTGCCAACATTGACCCAGTCGGGAGGGTTCTCTAATTCACACAAGTGAAGTATTGCATCGGCCAAATCGTCGACATGTAAAAATTCGCGTAACGGAGTTCCCGTTCCCCAGATGGTAACGCTCGCGTCCCCGGCCAGTTTGGCTTCATGGATGCGGCGGATCAGGCCAGGTAACACGTGGCTGTGGTCTGGATGATAGTTATCACCGGGCCCGTATAGGTTGGTGGGCATGGCAGAGTGAAACAAAACTCCGTACTGTTGGCGAAAGTACTGGCACAATTTTAAGCCTGCGATCTTAGCCAGCGCATAGGCTTCATTGGTCGGTTCAAGCGGGCTCGCGAGGAGTTCGGATTCGAGGATTGGTTGTTTCGCCATCCGAGGGTAGATGCAGGTACTTCCTAAAAACAGAAATCGCTTGACACCGTGCCGATAGCTGGCATGAATCGTTGCCAGCTCTTGTCGCAGATTGTCAGTCAGAAACTCGACCGGGTACATTTTGTTGGCGAGAATCCCGCCTACTTTTGCTGCCGCAAAAATAACGGTCGCAGGTTTCTCCTCTTCAAAGAATCGATTCACCTGGGACTCATCGCACAGGTCCAAATCCTGACGTGTGCGAGTGACCACACGTACATCTGGTTCTTTGGCCAGCCTGCGGCACACGGCGGAACCAACCATTCCACCGTGACCGGCAATAAAGACCGGGGACTGAATACGATTCATAGACTGCCCATAGTAAATCTATTTGCGACGAAACATAGGGCCTGCGTACTTCGCGCCTGGGCCGAGCTCTTCTTCGATACGTAGCAATTGATTGTACTTGGCCATTCGGTCGGATCGAGAGGCAGATCCAGTTTTAATTTGGCCAGTGGACATGGCGACCGCCAAATCGGCGATGAATGAATCTTCCGTTTCGCCGCTGCGGTGGCTGGAAATACTGGTATATCCGTTGCGATGAGCGAGTTGGATTGCATCGAGCGTTTCGGTCAACGTTCCGATTTGGTTCACTTTGATCAAAATGCTGTTAGCAATGCCTTCATCGATCCCGCGCTGAAGCCGTTCGGTGTTGGTCACGAACAAATCGTCACCCACCAGCTGAATCTTGTCGCCAACCTTTTCGGTGAGCTTTTTCCACGAGTCCCAGTCATCTTCGGAGCATCCATCTTCGATGGAGCAAATGGGGTACTTTGCAACCCAATTCGCAAGGAAATCAACCATCTCGTCGCCCGACAGTTGCTTGCCATCGATCGTGTACTTTTTGGTTTTTTCGTCGTAGAACTCGGTTGCGGCGACATCCAGGGCGATGAAAATTTGCTTTCCTGCTTCGTATCCGGCTCGTGCGATGGCGTCCATGATCAAGTCCAAGGCTTCTTGGTTGCTCCCAAGATCCGGTGCAAAGCCTCCTTCGTCACCAACAGCGGTGTTCAGTTTCTTTTCGCTCAACACCTTCTTCAGGTGATGGAAAATCTCGGTTCCGGCACGCAGGGCGTCCGTGAAGTTGTCGAAGCCAAGAGGCATCACCATGAACTCTTGTACATCCACCGAATTGTCGGCATGCTGACCGCCGTTGACGATATTCATCATGGGTGCAGGCAAAATGTGAGCACCCGCGCCGCCCAAATAGCGGTAGAGTGGTTGGTTCGTAAACACAGCCGCCGCCTTGGCGGTTGCCAAAGAAACGCCCAGCATGGCATTGGCGCCCAGGTTCTTTTTGTTGGGGGTTCCATCAAGATCACAAAGCATGGCATCGATACCGCGTTGATCGCAAGCATCGGCCCCAATGAGCGAGTCAGCAATTTTCGAGTTGATGTTATCGACGGCATGGAGGACACCTTTGCCCATGTACTTGGTTTTGTCGCCATCGCGTAGTTCCCATGCTTCGTGAGCCCCCGTGCTGGCACCGCTCGGTACTGCTGCACGCCCCATCGATCCATCCACGAGCGTAACATCGACTTCGACAGTTGGATTGCCGCGTGAATCAAAAATTTGGCGTCCGCGAATGTTTTCGATCATACTCATGAGATACCTGCAAAATGCTTGTCGAAGGGAATAAAGGGTTTCGCCTGTTCCTTGAAAAACAGGAGACGAGGACGATAATCCAAAGAATAGTCGCCTACGTCCAATCCCGGCGCATTTTCCCGATTTTCCGATCTTTGGCTACTTCAAATCAGCCTCTGTGTCCGTGCCCAGCGACGCGACGCCTGTCACCGCGGCTTCCCAATTCGTTTTCTTTCTCAAAAAAGAGCTAAAACATGAGACATATCACAATCCTGTTCTTCACGCTGGTTACCTTGTTCGTGGAAGGTTCGCTCCGCGCGGAAAGTCCTGTTGGAACTTGGAAAGGCCAGTGGCAGAGCGGGGCAAACGGGCACAAGGGACCGATGCGTGCCAAAATCAGCATGAAATCCGATGGCTCGTACCAAGCTCGGTTCGCTGGTCGATTCGCCCTGGTAATTCCATTTGTTTATCGGACCGATCTGCATCCCTCGGTGGATGGTGCGGGAACCACCGTTCTCACCGCCAACAAACCTTTAGGGCCGATCCTGGGAAGCTACCAAATGCAAGCACAAGTGAACGGCAGTCAGATGTCTGGAAATTTCCAAGCGGCTGGTGATAACGGCTCAATTCGAATGACTCGAATTCGGTAATCCCATGCCAAGAACCACTCAACGTGTCCAGTTCCAGGGACATTCCGGCAATACTCTGGCCGGCATCTTGGAACTTCCCAACGAAAGTCCGCTGGGCTTTGTTTTGTTCTCTCATTGCTTCACCTGCAACAAGGACTTGAAAGCGATTGTCCGGATCAGTCGTGAACTGGCCGAGCGAGGCTGGGGAGTCTTACGGTATGACTTTTCAGGCTTGGGGGGGAGTACAGGGGATTTTAGCCAAACCAACTTCAGCACGAACCGTCTCGATCTACAACGGGCGATCGATTTCCTTGCCTCCGAGTACACTTATCCAGCTTTTTTGATGGGGCACAGCTTCGGTGGGGCGGCAAGCATGTCGATGGCAGATTCCTCTTTGGTGAAAGGGGTTGTAGCGGTCGCCTCCCCCAGCGACACGCATCACCTAGCGGATCTGCTGCAACATATGGATCCAAGCATCAGTGCCACAGGAACGGGCGAGGTTACGATCGGAGGGCGAAAGTACAGGATCAAAAAGCAAATGATCGACGATTTTAGGTCCCACGACCTTCGAACTTTGGTTCGGTCCATGACCAAGCCATTGCTCGTTTTTCATTCTCCGACCGATGAAACCGTTGGTTTTTTTCACGCGAAACTCAATTGCGGTTGGAAGGACGACCTGCAAACGCCCCCTCCAAAGCACAGCCGGTCTCTAATAAGCCTGCCTAATTGCAACCATCTTTTGACGACGAACGATGAGGACTGTCGCTTTGTGGCGGAGATTTCGGATGCATGGTTTCGACGAATCTTGGCCGCACAGCCTACCGTTTCCCATCAGACACCTTGATAATCATCGAAAATTACGCTGTTTTGCTCTTCCCAATCCAGGCCAAATCCGTCACCATATTGGCCCTTCATGTTGGAAAAATGTCGGTTGGAGATATCGTTTCCGGCTTTGGGCAAATTTCCCGTTTTCAAACAACCTACACTGTCAAGTCATATCATGAGCCAGCAAATTCTTAACTTGGTCGAGCAGCCCTTCTTGAAGGCGAATGTCGACAAGTTCGGCATTGGTGACACCGTGGACGTTCACACCAAGATTCAAGAAGGTGCCAAAGAGCGGATCCAGATCTTTAGTGGTACCGTGATTGCGATGAGCGGTTCGGGCACTCGCGAAATGTTTGTTGTGCGCCGAATCGTGGGCGGTGAAGGTGTTGAACGCAAGTTCCCTGTTCACTCGCCTCGTATCGAAAAGATCGAAGTCAAGCGTCGGTCTGTTATTCGTCGTGCCAAGTTGTACTTCCTTCGCGAGCGAAGCGGCAAGGCAGTTCGGCTCAAAGAACGCCGAGTTTAGGTTCGACCCGCCCAACCGTGGCGTGGCATAAAAATCAAACGAAAAGAGCCGGTGAATGTTCACCGGCTCTTTTTTTATGCTCGCATCGATTTTAGGTTCGCACCGACTTCATCGGATTACTTCTTATGAGTGAAGTCCAAGTACCACAGCCCATCATCCCACTCCAGGGCGACTTTTCGCCATCCCAGTGGAACTTGAGGGTATGGGTAGAATGGGCCGATGTAAGGCCAAGCCGAAGCACTGTATTGCTTGGGATAGGTTACTGCGGAGTAGTTTGGGTACGCTGCGTAACTTGGCCATGCATAGCTTGGCATGTTTGGCTGGTCATAACGTGGAACTCCAGCACCGTAAGCAGGTCCTGGCTGCATCGGAACGGGTGCACCCGGGGCCCCCATTGGAACGCCACCCATGGAACCGTTCGCCAAAGCACTTGGAGCAAAAGCTCGAGGTGCTCCGCTGCCGACAACAGGCATGGACGATGGAACCGGAGCTTCTGTGCTGGCTCGACGGACAACGCCTGTTACTGTGACATCATCGATTACTTTGCGTACGCCCGGAACACGTTGAATGGTACCAAGAACTAATTGCTTTTGTTCCGGTGTAGCCACATAACCTCGCGTCCACACCTCCCCGTCCACGGTGGAGACATCGATTTCAAAGTTGCGAAGCCGTCCTGCCGACTGAGCACTTCCCAATCGACTCAGAACTTCCGAGGTAACGTTGGCATCTGCTGGCGAAACCGTTGGTTCACCTTCGTTGCCAATCGGTGCGGGTTCAGTTAAAAGAGCGGGTGCTTCTTCACTTGCTGAAGCAGGTGATACGAAGCTGTTGGCGTTGGTTTCAACCGAAGAAACTTCTGGCGTTGTTTCTCGAATGCTTGCTTTGTTTTCGACTAGAGTCACTCCGTTTGTAACCGAAGCTACATACAGAACACTGTCCAGTTGTGCTTTATTGGCAAAAGTGCCACCGATGACAACTTTGCCTTCCTCGACACTCAGTTCGAGATCGAACCCACGCAGAGTTCCATCCGTTTGTTTTTGCTTAAGTGTAGTTACGATAGCGTCGGCGATCTCGCGATCTCCACCGAACGCCGTCAAGGGAGCACCGGCGGTCAGCGAGGCGATCGCCATGCCCAAAAAGAATCGTCGCATGGAAACCCTCCTACGGTTTTTTTTGCGGGAAAAAACGGCGTTGTGGAGCTGAAGTCGTTGACTACAGCACTCCAAACGGTCCTTGTCAGATCGCTTGCAAGCGAGCAACGTGCACAAAATCGAGCTCATCACCGTTGATACGATGCAAAACTCGCTGCACGTGGCCACCCTCGTACGACCAGACTACTGGTTTGCGGATACATCCTATGTTTCGGCATTACCTGTCGATTTACGAAGTGTTTTTACCAATTTTGACGAGCTTCGGGATGATTCCAAAGATTTGCACCAGGTGTAGCGGCCTAAGAATTGCCCAGTCGCAAGAGCTGCCCCGACCGGTACAATAACAATTTGCGGTAGCCATTCACCAGCTTGTGCAGATTAACAAAATGTCTATTCGAATTCTCTTTCACCATTCTGATGCCGTCCGAGCATGCGATACAACACGGATGGAGCAGGCCATTGAGACCATCGCTTCCGATTACGACTGGGCAAACGGCGAAATCTCCGTAGCCCTGGTGAGCGATGCCGAAATTCACCTGATCAACCGACAGCATCTGAAGCATGACTACCCCACCGATGTGATCAGTTTTGATTTAACCGAGACGGACGACGAGTTGGAGGGGGAGATTATTGCTAGCGTTGAAACCGCAGACCGCGAAGCACCCCACCACGCTTGGAAGGGGGATGATGAATTGCTGCTCTATGTCATTCACGGCATGCTGCATGTGATTGGGTTGCTGGACAAAAAGGAAAAGGACATCCAGGAAATGCGTGCGGCAGAGAAACACTATTTGAGTATGTTTGCTCTTTAGCTCGTTAATTCGATAACCCGTCAATACCGTAGATTTCAAGCACCGCTTTCCGTCGAAGCGAAGACCGGGAATTCGCGATCTCGGCAAAGTGCTGAGCCAAGCCTTTGGTGTCTTGATCCCCATCGCAAATGATCCGCTGCATCAGGTCCAGTTGCTGATTCAGTGAATCGACCAACTTCCCCTCGGGATCGCTCCAGCTGTTCCAAATGGTCATCACTATCTGATCAATGACAATACCCACGACCAAACCAATGCCAAGCGTTGCCCAACTGGAGGCAGCCCCCGTCCCCAAAATCCCTGCCGACACACCTAGTCTAATGGCAACTTGAGTCAGCACTTCACCTACAACAATAGAAACCAATTGCGAACTGATGTTGGACTGAAGATCACTGGAAGCCACTTGCATGGCGTTGGATATTGCCTGATCGAACATCGATTGGATTTCCTTACTGTCCAGTTTCGCCAGTTGATGTTCTCGAGAAAAACCTTGCACATCCGCTTGAAGGTCGACAAGCATTTTGCTTTCGATGCTATGCACTTCAGCAATGAATTCGTTGACGCATTGCTCAATCGCCCGCTGAAGTTCTTCGCCGTTTAAAACGTGCAGTTCGAATTGTTCCTTGAGATACTTCTCGTTGCTTCCACCCTTCGTAAAGGGAATGGCGTCTGTCGCTATCCTCCATTTGCTGCTCCATCCTAACGCAAGTTTGGCGAACTTGTCGGTGTTGGAACGCCCTCGATTCAGCAAAGCGCGTACGGGAAGGAAGTGATTGTGAACCGCTTCGTTGATGCGCGCGTCGGCATTCGAAAGATGAGGCGTCACCAGCTCCAGCGGGACCGATTTCTCAGGAGTCGGGCTACCGTTTCCGTGCGAAGTTCTAGATCTTTGGACGGGCGCCAGCCAGGCCAGGATGGCCAAGCATGCCAACGCAAGCCCCAGCACAGGATAGACCCAACTAGGATACCTTCGCATTCGAATCCTCACGCTTCATCAAAATCAGGCTCGGTTTGATCTGTGCGCTTTAAGTATACTCCCCATGCGAGCATCAAGCCTGCCGTCAAAAAGTATCCGAAAGCTAATTGAAAAACCGTGCCCTGCATCTCAGCCGGCAGAACCCACGAATCGCTTAAGCCAGGAATCGCGATCGGTAAAAACAAAGCGTTGCTCGACAATGGGCAATGGATCAGTCCAAACAACGTGCAGCCCCCCGCAATGGCTAAAAACAGAGCCGAAGTGTAGAGCCTTCGATCGATGGCCATCGCCAAAAATGAAGCCCAAAGCAAACTGGATAGAATAAAGCCGTTCTTTATCAATTGAACGGTTTGCAGATCCGAACGCAAATCAGGACGCATCGCGAAAGCGGACTGAATGGTCTTTGCGTGTTGTGCGAGATCTGGATCCGTATTGGGTTCGCTAGCTAATTTTCCGAAAGTGTCTACTGCTTGCTGAACGTCCGGTCTCAGTGTGACCGAATTCTGGACCGAAAGAACTCCGAACCCTCCAAGCACCTGGTCTACAAAAAGATAGGCAAGGAATCCAAGGGCCGGCACACAGGCTAAAACCAAAGCAGGATAGTGGCGCTTGGGTGTTGCAAGAAAGCTTTGTGCCGATATCTCTAGCCCCACAAAAATGAGAATAGGGTATACCACCGACTTAGGCACCAACAAGTAAAAATAACTGAAGCCGCCGATCAGCCCAATAGCGCCAATCGTCAATGCAGTCCCAAGTACATACGCGGCTCGTCCGCCCATCGCTTTGTATGCGGGATGCCCAATGTAAGGTGTCGTCTGAATCACGCCTCCACAAATTCCAGCCGCCAAAGTCGCGAACGCTTCGATCCCCAACACGTGCCCCGTGGAATACTCGTCCCCAGCCGCAGCCGCGGATTCCGTGCAATCGATCCCGCCGACAACCGTCGCAAGTGCGAACGGCAGCACCACAGGTAAGTAGTTAGCAGCGGTGCCCATTTGTTGCCACCAACCGAATCCAAAGGTCTCCATCCACGCAGTCGAAGGGTAGCCAGCGGTCAAAACAAAATCGCCCGAAAGCAAGGGCTCACCCATGACCATCCGCTGCAGGTAATGAACAGCGCCACCAACCATCAAAGCCATCAATGTTCCAGGAATCTTCCCAGGCAAAGGAACACGGCCAATCAAGCTGGTTAGGACAATCGACAATGCGATCAAGCCTGGCAAAGGCTCGCGAACGATGTCGACCAACGGGACAAAACTGATAATGACCAACGCGATCGAAGCAAGCGATCCAAACAATCCCGCTCGCGGAATGACCTTGCGGATCCAGCTTCCACCGAAGGAACAAATGAACTTCAGCAAGCTCGAATAAACCATGCAGCAGATTCCAATCTGCCAAGCAAAGTTCGCCGCCTCTTCTGGCGTTTTTCCGGACTGCAGAGTCGACGTGTAGGCTGCACCCACCACAAAAATGGAGATCCCAAAAATACTGGGAGTGTCCAAACCAAGCGGCATGGCAGTCACATCCGATCTGCCGGATTTTTTCGCCAAACGCAAAGCAAGCCAAAAGTAAAGCAAATCGCCAACCAAAACTCCGACCGCGGTCCCCGGCACCATTCGAGTCAAAACGAAGTCCGCGGGAATGCCGAAACCACCCACCAACAACCCGACCATCAAAACAAGACCAGCGATGTTATCTAGCAACAAGCCAAAATAAGCATTCCAATCGCCCGCGGCCGCCCATCGATAATTCCGTCCCATTGATTTCAAGCCGCTCTCATCACGATAAAAAAATGCCGATTTACCATACTTAGGCGAGAATAACAACCCTCGGAGCGCTGTCAATCATTACTGAGGAATTAGCCGGCCGAGAGATGGATCTCTTTGACTTCCGTCTCCCCCGTCGATTACAATGCAGTCAGTCTTAAGACGATCGTCTGTTTGAAAAGTACCAAAATTTAATATTTGGGCCCGAAGAGCAGCCCTAAAATCCATCGTGAGTTGTACGGTGGATGATTTTTTAAAACGACCTCTAGGAAGTGCGATCATGAACCAGCCAACGGACTTGAATACGTGCATCGAAGAAGGGCTGGAGCCCGACACTTCCTTTTTGCCCATTCCTAGCTCCGAAGCGCTCTCAGACGTTACCGACGAACAGTTGGTCGAGTCCTACCTTCAATCTCGAAGTCCCGACGTCTTTGCCCAACTGGTTAAACGCTATGAACGCGAACTATTCACCTTCTTGCGTCGATTCGTCGGGGACGCACAACAGGCAGAAGACGTCTTCCAAGCAACTTTTCTAAGTGTCCATCTTCGCATCGATCAATTTGAAAAAGGACGCCGATTCCGCCCGTGGCTGTACGCGATTGCCAGCAACAAAAGCATCGACTTCATGCGAAGAAACCGACGGCATCAGGCGGTCAGTTTGGACGCCAAGTCCGCCAGAAGCGATTCTGATGACTCGCTAGCGCAGCGTCTCCAAAGCTCAAGTGAAAGTCCAGACCAACTGGCAATTCAAAAGGAAACCGGAGCCCGAGTTCGCATGGCAGTGCAAGAACTGAGCGAACCGACGCAACAACTGATTCAGCTGGCTTTCTATCAGGGCATGAAGTATTCGGATATCGCCGAAATTCTTCAGATTCCAATCGGTACCGTAAAGAGTCGAGTTTTTACTGCGGTTCGCAAACTAAATCAGATCTGGTTGCGTACCCATGAAATGAGTCCTGACGCAGAGACTCCTAAGAAGTAAATCGTTGCTGTCGCAACGAGTGACTTGACCCCTCCCACTTTTTCCTTTCGGAACTATCTATCGCTTCGATGGGCCGCAACAACGAGCATATCTCCGACGAAACATTGCTGGGCTTTTTGCTAGAAGCACTTCCAGAAGACGAACAACAAAAGATCGCCCTGCGGCTGTCCTTGGACCCTGTCGTTGCTCAAAGAGTTCTTGATCTGAAGGATTTGTTCGAACCTCGCGATGCTTTGGATTGCACACCGGACAGTACGGATCTAGCACCATCGGATTTCAACCCACCACGCGACCTTACGGAATCGACGATGGCCCTGATCGCTAATTCGGATCAAGCGTTGGCGCCTGCGGGTTCGATGACAGTGCCCGCATTCGAAAGCGCACCCGCCACCCAACTCGCTTGGCTTGATAGTTTGGTTGCCCTGGCTGCTGGAATTATTATTCTCTGCGTTGTCGTACCCTCGATCTTTGTTTCGCGGGAGTCTGCGCGACGCGTTACTTGCGCCGCCAATCTGCGTGAACTTGGCCAAGCCATTCAATCGTTTGCCTACGGTAACACCGACAGACGAGTTCCGAATATCGATATCCATGGTCCTTTGTCTTTTGCTGGAATTTATCCCATGCGACTCAAAGATGCCGGTCTGCTGGCATCCTCCGAACGCGTCTGGTGCCCCGCAACCGAGTCGATTGACTTGGATCAACCTATCCCAACGACAATCACATTCCTGTCATCTTCGCCTTCGACTCGAACTAACTTACGCTACACGGCAGGTGGAAACTACGCCTACAACCTAGGATACGTTTTGAGCGGACAGTACATCACCCCGACGATGGAATCCGACAACAATTTTGCTTTGATCGGCGATACCATTCTGTCCATGGAATCGAGTGGTAATGGTCCGGTGGTGCACGGACGCAACGCGGCCAACATTCTCTTTGCCAACGGACAGATACGATACGTCCGAGTCGATCGTATCGACGCAGTGCATGTTGATCATCCCTATCTGAATACGGAACACAAAAAGGCTGCAGGAATTGGCGACCAAGACTGTTGTTTAGGGCCAAGCTACCAATTCCCACTGATCCCGATCAAATAATGCGGGCCCGTGCATTGCCCACTCCTTGGCATTAGTTGCACTCCAGCGGCATTCATCGCACTACAGCAAGGAAGCTGCAAAGGTACTTTGTAGACATTGGAGCCCCTTCTGGCCTTGCTTGCCATCCACCACGACATTGACTCGCAATTCGCTCGTGTTGATCATCAAGACATTAATGCCCGAATCAGCCAACGACTTGAACATGGCGATTGCAACGCTTGTGTGACTTCTTAGCCCAATGCCGCTGACCGATAACTTTGCGATGTCCATCGAGCCACTGATTTTGCGAAACTTGTAGTCCATCGACTCAAATACCTTCAAGCATTTATCCATTTGTTCTTCGGGAACCGTGAAGCTGATGCTTGTCTCCCCTTGGTAGCCATCGCAACTTTGGACAATCATATCCACGAACACACCTGCTTCTGCCACTTGCTTGAAGACCTTATCGGCAAGACCTGGTGTATCAGGAACCCCGGATAAGGTAACGCGTGCTTGGTCACCGACCATAGAAATATCCAGCAGAGTCAGTTGCTCCATATTAGAATTTCGCAATCGTTCGATGATGTCACTGGCGCTCAAGTCGCTCGCTCCCTTCTGGCCAATGCGCCAGACGTTTGCATCCGAAGGTTTCAGATGCAATCCAAAGCCTTGGTGGACAGCTCGCAATGCGGCCGTCGCTTCAGAACGCTGCACGAGCACGCTGATTTTGATTTCGCTGGTCGTGATCATTTGGATGTTGATTCCAGCGACAGCTAACGCAGCAAACATGCGCTGGGCAACACCGGTTTGAGCAGCCATACCAAACCCGACGACAGAAATTTTTGCGACTGCGTCGTCGTGGGTGACGCTAGAGGCACCGACAACCTTGGCCGCTTCGTTGACCGCGCGCAAGGCATCTTTTAGTTCTTCGTTGGGAACCGTAAACGATATATCGGCAAGATCTCCTTGGCCAATGTTTTGCACAATCATGTCGACCGTGATCTTACGATCAGCAAGACGCTTGAAGATCTCGAAGCTAGAACCTGGTTTATCAGGTACACCTAAGATGGTTATTCGAGCTTCATCCTTGGTCAACGCAGCGCCGCAAACCGGTACCGATGACGATTCAGGTTCGGAGACAATCATCGAACCGGGCGCATCGGAGAAACTGCTGCGCACGCAAATCGGAACATCAAATTTTTTGGCAAACTCGATGGATCGACTATGCATCACCCCCGCGCCCAAGCTAGCCAGCTCCAGCATTTCGTCGTAGCTAATCTGTCCCATCTGCCTGGCTTCGGGCAGCAGCCGAGGATCTGTCGTGTACACACCATCGACATCGGTATAAATCTCGCAGGCATCAGCTCGCAAGACCGCTGCCAGCGAAACCGCGGTGGTATCGCTCCCGCCACGACCTAGGGTTGTGATGTTGAGGTCGTCATCTACACCTTGAAAGCCAGCCGCAATCACGATGTTGCCAGCTTCGAGCAAACGCCGAATTCGTTCCGTCGAAATCGTTTTAATGCGAGCTTTTGTGAATGAGTTATCCGTTAGGATCCCCATTTGAGCGCCCGTTAATGAGACGGCCTTGTGGCCAAAACGATGGACCGCCATGGCCATCAACGCCACACTCACTTGCTCGCCCGTGCTGAGCAACATGTCCATCTCCCTCGCCGGAGGCTCATCGTTCACCTGCTTTGCCAGTTCGATCAAATGATCGGTGTTGTGCCCCATCGCGCTCACCACCACAACGACTTGATTCCCTTCCTGTTGCGCGCGAATAGCTTTGCGAGCCGCCGCTTGGATTTTTTCTGGAGTAGCAACACTTGTGCCACCAAATTTTTGGACAATCAAAGGCATTTCAAATCTTGAGTGTTGGAACTAGGTATGTTGGAACAGGTAAGGAGAGAAAGTACGTGTGCGATCTATTCTATTTCCCGAGCTACTTGCCGAAGCGATCGGTCGACTGCATCCATTTGGGAATCAATTCCCAGCCGTTCTGAAGCTGAAACCCAGAATTCGCTGCCGCAATTTCGTCATAGGTTTCGCTACCATCCTTTGCGACCCCAGATCCACAAGTCACGAAGGGAACAAAACCGTGCGAGTGCTTCTTGGTGGAAACAGGCGTCGGATGGTCTGGCATGACAAGGATTCGATACTCACCATACTGCTCTAGAGCTTCGTGCACCGGTCCAACAATGTGTTTGTCAATCGATTCCAGGGCTTTCACTTTCTCGTCGACGCGACCTTCATGGCTCGCTTCATCCGGTGCTTCGATATGGACACACACAACATCGTAGGACTTCAAGGCTTCGATGGCAGCCGAGCCTTTGCCAGCGTAATTGGTATCTAAGTAGCCAGTCGCTCCTTCTACTTCGATGCGATCCCAGCCCACCAAAGCTCCCAAACCCCGAAGCAAATCGACGGCGGTGATCATGACCCCGCGTGCTCCAAATCTTGATTCAAACGAAGCCAATTGCGGTGTTCGACCCAACCCCCATAACCATAATGTGGTCGCAACCCGTTTGCCATTCGCCGCTCGCGCCAAGTTCACCGGGTGATTGGCAAACAAAGGCTCGCTTTTGGCCATCAAATCACAAAGCAAGTCGCAGCCAGGCCCTTTCGGGAAATCATCAAGAACGCTTCCGTCGGTCAAGTCATGCGGCGCGCTGGTTCTGGTATCGCCGGAGAACGGAGCCCCTTGCGATGCGTTGCCGCGGTAGATCAACAAATTACGGTAGCTAACTCCTGGCACAAATTCCCAACAAGTTCCTCCGAAAGCATCTTGAGCCGCTTTCATCAAGGTCGCTGCTTCCGCACTGGAAATATGATCCGCGGTGAAGTCGACCATGATTTGATCTTGTACCGTGACCAAGTTGCATCGAATGGCAAAATCATGTGGCCCCAATTGAATTCCCTGAGCAGCCGCTTCAATGGGCGCTCGTCCTGAAAAGAACTGGTTCGGGTCGTAGCCAAGCAGTGACATGTTGGCGACCTCGCTTCCCGCAGGAAAGTGGAGCGGCACGTTGTCGCTTTGCCCCACACATCCAACCCTTGCGATCGCATCCATCGATGGCAAGTTGGCTGCTTGAAGGGGCGTCTTGCCACCCAAGGCTTCGACCGGATAATCCGCGCATCCGTCCGGAATAATGATGACCCACTTCATTGTCGCTCGCCCTCTCGTATCCTAACTAAAATCATTCTGTCTCTATCGACTCGCTTCCATCACTCGCAGCTTCACCGACTCTTGGCTGACGCTTTCCAGCTTACGAATTTCTTCGTTCGCTAAGGAAGCGGCCTTTTCATTGGCCTCATGAGTCATGATCACAAGTGGTACTTGCCTTGGCTGATGATCGCTGGTTGGCTCATGCTGGATGATCGACGCAATCGAAATACCATGCTTGCCAAGAATCCCGGTAATCTGCGATAACACACCGGGTTCATCCGCCACGAAAAATCTCATGTAGTATCGGCTGAGCGTCTGTTCGTAAGGTAACAAACCAATCTTCGATTCCCGATCCGACCACAACTCCAACCTTCGGAACGTAATGTCCGTTCGACCTGCTGCTGTATCGATCATGTCGGCAACCACCGCCGAAGCTGTCGGCATTTGGCCAGCGCCCTGACCATGAAAAAACATGTCGCCGACAGCGTCACCCACCACCGTCACCGCGTTGTACGCTCCACGGACCTCCGCCAAGGGCCTTCCGCGGCGGATTAATGTTGGGGAAACATGCAGCTCAAGGCCATTCTCCTGCAGATGAGCCGTTGCAATCAGCTTGATCCGATAGCCCAATTCGGTAGCGTACTTCAAATCGGTTAACTGAAACGCTTCTAAACCGCGACGGTAAATTTCTCGCCACTTGACTCGAACACCAAAAGCCAAGTGAGCCAATATAGCGAGCTTCTGCGCTGCATCGCTTCCATCGACATCCATGGTTGGGTCGGCTTCCGCATAACCCAATTCCTGAGCATGCTTCAGAGCAACCGCGTAGTCGGCACCTTGCTCGTCCATCTGAGAAATAATGTAGTTGCTGGTCCCATTGAGAATCCCTCGCAGAGACAAAATTTGATTCGCCGAAAAACACTGGCTAATGTTTGCGATGATTGGAATCCCACCACCCACACTAGCTTCAAAGGCAATCGTTCGCCCCAAGGCTCTAGCCCGATCAAACAATTCTTCGCCATGCTCGGCAAGCACAGCCTTGTTGGCCGTGACGACGTCTTTACCTGCTTCAAGCAACTGCAGCATATAGGTTCGAGCGGGCTCCAACCCCCCAACCAACATGGCCACCACTTCAATTTCTGGATTGGTCAGAATCGATTGCAAATCGCCCGTTAGAATTCCGTCCGGAAGACGGATGTTTCTGACCTTGTTCAAATCGCGAACGGTGGCCTTCTCCAACCAAAGCACCCGCCCCGCATGGCGGGCCAATCGGTCCCCATGATCCAGGAGCAATCGAGCAACACCGGTACCGACCGTTCCCATGCCAACGATGGCAACTCTAGTTTTCTCCATGGACGGCGTCAGCAATTCTACGAGGGTGAAACCTGAAAAAACAATCTATGTTGCTAACTTCTTGTAACGGAACCGTTGAGGCTGGTCGTCTTGAATTCCAAGTCGTTCCCGCCGCTGTTGTTCGTAGGTTGCAAAGTTCCCTTCGCACCAATGAACATAACCGTCCCCCTCAAACGCCAGAATGTGGGTTGCAATACGATCCAGGAACCATCGATCGTGCGTGATCACCACCACACAACCAACAAAGCTCATGATAGCTTCTTCCAACGCACGCAAGGTATCCACATCGAGATCGTTGGTAGGTTCGTCGAGCAGCAGAACATTGCAGCCTTTTCGCAAAAGCTTCGCTAAGTGAACTCGGTTACGCTCACCGCCAGACAAATCGCCGACCTTTTTCTCTTGGTCGGTTCCCTTGAAATTAAACTTCGAAACATAGGCTCGCGAATTCATGCGTTTGCCACCCGCCTCCAAGAAGTCCAAGCCCCCTGAAATTTCTTGATAAAGCGTGTTGGTTGCGGTTAACGAATCGCGAGATTGATCGACATACCCGAGCTCAACCGTGTCCCCAACACGAAGTGCGCCTGAATCCGGAGTGTCTTGCCCAGTGATCATGCGAAACAGCGTTGTTTTTCCCGCACCATTAGGACCAATCACACCCACAATTCCACCCGCTGGCAACCGGAACGTTAGGTTATCGATCAATACCCTATCGTTGTACGACTTGGTAAGCCCCTCTGCTTGAACAACCACTTCGCCCAAATGCTTTCCAGGTGGAATCTGTATTTCCAGCTCGTCTGGCTTTTCTTCAAACTGCTCTGCCGCTAGCTGTTCGTAAGCGGTAATCCGTGCTTTGCTCTTGCTCTGCCGCGCACGTGGCGACATCCGTATCCACTCCAATTCCTTCTCGAGAATCTTTTGCTTGGCTGCGGACGATCGCTGTTCGATCAGCAACCGCTTCTGCTTCTGCTCTAGCCAATTCGTGTAGTTTCCTTCGAAAGGATAACCCGCACCGCGATCCAATTCCAAAATCCACTGCGCTACATTATCTAAGAAATAACGGTCGTGAGTGACCGCAACGACAGTCCCTGGGTACTTGGCTAAATGCTGCTCCAACCAATTCACCGCTTCGGCATCCAAGTGGTTAGTGGGTTCGTCTAACAGAAGTAGGTCTGGTTGCTGTATCAGCAATTTGCAAAGCGCAACACGGCGACGTTCGCCACCTGAAAGCTTCGTGACGTCTGCATCCCCCGGTGGCAAGTTCATCACCGCCATCGACTGCTCGATCTGACGGTCCAGCTCCCAAAGATTTTGGGCGTCGATCACATCTTGCAATCTGGCCATCTCATCACAAAGCTTTTCCATCTGCTTGTCATCAGTGACTTCACCAAGCAAGTTGGAAATCTCATTGAAACGATCCAGGACCGCGCGTCTTGGAGCAACCGCTTCTTCCACGTTGCCTTGAACATCTTTTTCGACATTCAATTGCGGCTCTTGCGAAAGATAGCCGGCAACGAAACCATTGCTTAAACGAGCCGTTCCGTCGAAATTTTTATCGGTCCCAGCCATGATGCGTAGGAGCGTACTTTTCCCCGCCCCGTTGGAACCGAGAACACCAATCTTCGCGCCAGGGTAAAAAGAAAGCCAAATGTTCTTGAGAACTTCCTTCTGCCCGTGACGCTTGGTCAGGTCTTCAATCTGATAGATGTACGAACGATTCATTGCGAACGTTTATTCCCATTCGATAGTGGCAGGTGGTTTCGAGCTGATGTCGTAACAGACCCGATTGACCCCTCGCACCTCATTGATAATGCGAGTTGAAATACGGGCGAGCAAATCATAGGGCAGATGGCTCCAGTCGGCCGTCATGAAGTCATCGGTGTTTACGCACCGTACGGCAACTGCTTTTTCGTACGTCCGCGCGTCACCCATAACGCCAACGCTTTGCGATTCGAGCAACACCGCGAACGCTTGTGATGTTTGACGATAGAGGTTCGCGTTTTTGATTTCGTTAACGACAATTTCGTCCGCTTCACGTAACACATCGAGTTTCTCCTTCGTAATGTCCCCGAGACAACGTACCGCCAACCCTGGACCAGGGAAGGGATGCCGCCAAACCAAATGCTCTGGCAGCCCAAGCTCAACGCCAAGTTTCCGAACTTCGTCCTTGAACAAATCTCGCAACGGTTCGATCAACTCGAAACCAAGCTGCTCGGGCAACCCGCCCACATTATGATGCAATTTGATCGTGGCCGCTGGCCCGTCCGGCGCCGCACCACTTTCGATGACATCAGGATAAAGGGTCCCCTGAGCCAAATACTTGGCTCCGTTGATCTTTACCGCTTCTTCCTTGAAACATTCGATAAATGCATGACCAATTCGACGACGCTTTTCCTGCGGATCAGAAACCCCGGCCAACGTCTCCAGAAACCGATCGCTCGCATTCACGACACGTAAGTCTGCCTTGAAGTGATTCGTGAATTCCGAAATCACCCCGGCCTGTTCGTCTTTGCGCAAAAGACCATTGTCAATCAAAATGCAAGTTAGCTGCGGACCAATCGCTTTATACAGGAGCGCCGCCGTCACCGACGAATCCACCCCCCCCGACAATCCACAAATCACTCGGTCTGTGCCAACCGCTTGGCGAATCTGCTCAATTGAACGGTTGGCAAAATCGCTCAAGTGCCATCTGCCTTCACAGCCAGCAATATTGTACAAAAAGTTATGAATGAGCGTTCCGCCCAAGGAAGTATGGGAGACCTCGGGATGGAACTGCAATCCGTAAATGGCTTTCGAACTATGCTTCACCGCAGCAAAAGGACAGGTGCTGGTGGACGCAAGAAGCTCAAAGCCCTCGGGCAACGATCGCACCTGGTCGCCGTGACTCATCCACACATCGATCTCGTGCGGAAAGCCCGCAAACAATTTCTCCATGGAGCCAATTTGCAACCGAGAACGACCAAACTCGCGCGACGGACAACTTTCAACAGCCCCCCCTAACGCCTGAGTTGCCAGTTGCATCCCATAGCAAATCCCAAGTATTGGAATTCCCATCGAGAAAATCCGCGGGTCACACTTAGGGGCGTTCTCTTCGTAAACGCTCGAGGGGCCGCCGGAGAGTACAATCGCAATCGGCTTCCTAGCTGCGATCACATCCGCCGAAATATCATGTCGAATAATCTCGCAATAGACATTTTGCTCGCGGATCCGGCGGGCAATGAGCTGCGCATACTGCGACCCAAAGTCCATAACGAGCACCCGCTCGCTGAGCAAATGTTCTGTTGAAAAGCTTGCGCTAGAACGGCGATTATCAGGCGTGTCATCCACAGCCTTCGAGGGCAAATTCATGAATCAAAAACCGAACTAGCTTTCCGATCCCGGGGTCCAAGTCAATTGTGTTACGTGCAATCGCATTGTACCTTTTCCATGCCATTCCGTAAGCCAAGGCGCTAAACAATCCAGAAAGGACAAAATAAAAAAAGGGCCGTAATTTCTTACGACCCTTTTTATTCTCTACGCTAGCAACTATTCAGTCTTCATAGTGCTTGCACCCGCCTTGTTACCGGCTTCGGCAGCTCCTGCACCCGGAGGTGGCGGAGCACCAAACCCCTGTGGACGCTCAGGAACAACCGTCGTGGTGGGGGTCGCAGGTCCCGAGGACGATTCGCAACCAACCACTACGCAGAAACAAAGCAACAACAAACTACAAACTAACAATCTCATTGATATCCCTTTTATTCTTCCACAGTAGCAATCAGACCGTCGGCCATTCCGCCGAGCCTAAACCAGTTCATCGGATCCATTGTCACAGCCGTCGATCGAACAGAACCGTCCGAATGAGTCATGTTCACAATACCAGTGTGCATGCTGCTAAATCGAACTGGACCAGGCAAATTGGCAGCATTCAACCATCCCCAAGTTGGATCGGTAACAACCTGAGATGGTACAGGCAACATAAATCTTGTGTACATTGGACCGTTCGACACAAACCAGAAAGCTCGGGTTCTGCCAGTACGGCTTGCAGGAACTGAAAACAAACCAGTAACTTCGCCAAACAGGAACGTATTGCTCGTACCGTCCATGAACGCAGCCATACGAGTCTTGCTTCGCTGAAAGAAAGGCCCGCACAACGAATCAATCGGAACACCTGCGGTTGACGATGGATTTGCTGTCGAGATCGCCATAACCCCTGACTTCCCACTTCGTCCGCCATTACCCAAGTAATTCGTCTTACCGATCGTTGTATGGTAAGCGTCATTGTTGGTCGTTGTACCGTAGAAACCAAAGCTCATACCGAGAGCCGTCGGTGACGTACCAGTGAAAAACGTTGTCAGAATCGAGTTCTGCATCGGCGCGTCCGCAGTGTCGCTTGGGCACAGCAGCGAAGGAAGGCGGTAGTGAACATGATCCCACGCACCCGGGTCATTCGTCCACCAGTAGTTGTTCATCAACTGCTGCTGCGAACCAGTAACAGCACCCACACCGTTCGTATCCGGATCCAAGTTCGTATATTGCGCAATGTTGTTGTAAATCGAACCCTGCTCCATGTACGGCAGCAAATGAACTAGGTGCCCGACGCCTGAGTGCTGATTAAACTGGACAGCAAGCGGAGCCTGGTCCAGAACCCCACTTGCACCAATCGCAGGGGTCAGAATCCCTGGAGGAAGACGCTTGTAAGCGCTTTCAAAATTGAGAGCAGCCAAACCTAACTGCTTCATGTTGTTCGTGCACTGCATACGACGAGCAGCTTCACGTGCCGCTTGCACTGCAGGTAGCAACAAACCGACCAAGATACCAATAATTGCAATAACAACCAAAAGCTCGACCAGCGTAAAGCCGCGACGGCCTGGTCTCGTTCCTAGAAAACGTTCCATTGAAGAACCCTCAAAAAAAAGCCAACGAAAAAAAACGAAATTTGTTGAGTGCTACACGTTGGAGAGGTGACGCTTAGCTCAACTATCATAACGTCAGCATGCCAATTGAAGAGCCCAGAATTAAGGAAAAAAACATCTTTTTTGTGGCAATACTTCGCACAAGCCTTTTCTCTGCGCATTCAACGCAACAATTGGAGGCAGCATCCAAGAACCGGCGAAAACAAGGACTTTCGTAAAAAAATGCCGGAATGCCAGCAAGCTTACTGGCAAATCCGTCCCAAAAATGCCTAGAATTCAGGCTAAAGCAAATTCCGACTTCGAGATCATCGGATGGCCCATTGGCTTTCTGAGGTCCTGAAAACGCCCAGAGGCTGCTGAAGATTTCGGCCCAGAACACTCCCAAAAAACGTACTCCAGAAACCAAAAAAGGTCACTAGATAGCATCTAGTGACCTTAGACCATATGGTTAGCGATAGCTTGGATATTACGGCTTCGAGGGCGCGGAAGTCATTCCGCTAGAAGGCTTCATCTTTCCGTCAGGGCCTTTCTCGTAGCCCATGGGCCTTTCCTGCACAATATTCTCAGCCGGCTTCGCCTCGTTGGAGCTACTACACCCAACCAAGGCGGGTGAAGCACATAAAAACAGCAATACGAAATTCACTTTCTTCATCCTCAAAATCCTTTACTCTTCAACGTTTGCAATTTGTCCATCACCCATGCCGCTCAATCGAAACCAATTGGCGCCTTCCATGGTAACCGAAACGGATCGAACCGAGCCATCCGCGGAGGCCATATTGATAACGCCAGTGTGCATGCTGCTAAATCGAACTGGGCCTGGCAACGCAACCGAATTTCGCCAGCCTTCCAGGGGGTCGTTTACATTGATAGCAGGTTCTGGAATCATGAACTTGGTATACATCGGCCCGTTGGAAATAAACCAAAATGAAGCCTGACGTCCAGAACGTCGGGCTGGCTGAGAAAACAAACCAGTGACTTCACCAAACAGAAATGTGTTGCTTGTCCCATCTTGGAAACCAGCCATACGCGTCTTGCTTCGTACGAAAAACGGACCTGTCCATGCGTCGCACGAAATACCCAAAGTGGTGTCTGGAAGCACGGTCGAAATAGCGTTCGAGCCCGTCTTGCCGTTTCGGCCTCCGTTTCCTAGGTAGTTCGTCTTCCCGATCGATACGTGAAACGAAGCACTTGTTGGGTTGACGTATTCCGGAGATCCCACAGGCATTGCCATGGCAGAGGGTGCTATAAATTGAGTTGTGGAAATAGAACTGATGGTGGCCAATTCGGCTTGATCGGTTGGGCACAACAAAGCAGGTATACGATACTGAGCACTCAACCAGCTGTCGGTAAAGAACCAATATCGATTCATCAACTCCTGTGGGGAGCCCGTCAATGCCCCGACACCATTGGTGTCAGGATCAAGGTTGTTTGCATTTTGATAATTGTTGTAAAGGGTCGTTTGTTCAATGTAGGGGAACAAATGAGCAAGGTGGCCGATCCCAGAGTGTTGATTGAATTGAGTTCCAATTTGAGGAGGATACAGGCCGCCGACCGGACCGGCTGTCAGCGTGCCCGGTGGCAATCGCTTGTAAGCGCTTTCGAAATTGAGGCAAGCCAACCCCAACTGCTTTAGATTGTTGCTGCACTGCATTCTTCGGGCCGCCTCACGAGCAGCTTGAACAGCAGGAAGCAACAACCCCACCAGGATACCGATGATCGCGATAACGACCAGCAACTCAACCAGCGTAAACCCACTCCGAGTACGATGACGACTCAAGAAACGTCCCATATTGGAAACCTCTGAGAAAGAAAATAAGACAAGAAACAAAACAAATTATTTGGAAAACGATCCAGTTTGGACGCTAAACCGCTAATCGAATATTAACGCACACCTTCCAAGTTTTAATGCGAAAACTATGAATTTCAATACATTTTTGAGCTTTTCGCACGCCTGACCCAGCCGCTAATGCGGCTTTACCCGCCACTGGCATGAGGTTGGAGGCCTTCGAAAAGTACTCAACTTGCCCTCGGAAACAAGGCAATGCGAGTTTCCTTATGAGAACATTTGAAACTGTCCCGTCGCCTCAAAAGCGCTCACAAAATGTCGGAACTTTGGTCGCTCGCCCGGTTGGACACCTGCAAAAACGGCGATCACATCGGCTCGGCCGGGCGACTCGAGCAGATGGTGGCGTTTCATGTACGACAAAGCCACACGCGTTATCTTTTCTTGTTTCTTGTCGTCCACGGCGTCGCTCGGCCCTCCTGCGTTCTCCCACTGGGCCGCCCAAGTCTTCACCTCGACAAAGACCACTACGCGTCCCTTCCAAACCGCGATCAAGTCGATTTCCCCTGACTTGATGCGGTACGATCGCTCGAGAATGAGGTAGCCCTGCCGTTCCAAAAAAATGGCAGCTAGCCGTTCGCCATAGGCCCCCAACGGTTCGTCCGTCTGACGCCTTGGGTAGGGCCTAGATAGCTTCAAACGGAACCAGCCCTCTTCCATCCATTTCCATAGCCCCCTTCCTTGGCGACACAAAAAGGAGCTGACCGTGGGATTCATCCCGGGATTCTCCATACCAAAATCCTCCTCGCCGGACTACCGCAGGGGTAGCAACTTGAGCCGCAGGCGCTAGCCGCGAAATACATGTTTTGGACGGAAATCGTATCGCGGCTAGCGCCCACGGCTCAGTACGAACAATCCAGGCTAGTCCTCGCCAGACTCCGGATCGTCCTCGTCTTCTTCTTCAATGTCCTTATAATTGACAGGCGAAATCGCCTTTTTCAATATCTTGATCATCACATCAATCGGTGGCTCAAGCCCCGTAAAAAGTCGGTACTGATATGCCGCTTGCCGCACAAACATCTGCAACCCCGTAATGACCGGACACTGTGCAGCTTTGGCTCCTTTGATAAAAAGCGTTTGCTCCGGGTTGTATATGGTGTCAAAAACCAAGGGGGAACCCAGCAATCCCTTGGTCTGAAACGGGGTTTCGTCCATTTCTGGAAACATCCCAACCGGTGTTCCATTGATAACGATGCGCGCTTGGACCGAGTGACGCTGTTCCCATGGAATTGCCTTACCCCCAAGCGACCTAGCCAGCGTTTCCGACGATGCCATGTTTCTGCTGGTAATGCTGACCAACGCCCCACGCTGGGCCAACCCATACCCGATCGCTCGAGAAACCCCACCGCTTCCCAAGATCAAAGCACTCGTTCTCTCGAACGGCTTTTCTGCCGTGGAAAGTTTTGTCATGGCTTCCGTCAAGCAATCCATCGAAGCGCGATAATCCGTATTGTATCCCAGCAACTCGTCCCCAGAAAACACTACCGTATTGCATGCACCAATCTCTTGAGCGGCTGTCTCGGCTTGTGTTAGCATGGGCAAAATCGTCTGCTTGTGCGGGATGGTAACGCTCAAGCCACCGATATTTTCTTGTTGACACCATTTCAGAAAATAGCTCAGGTCTTCTGGCGAAACCCGGAACGGCACATAACGATAATCCAGCTGATTTGCATGAAAAGAAGCATTATGAATGAGCGGACTATAGGAGTGGGCCACGGGGTCCGCTACCACCCCAAACAATTTGGTATCCCGAGTAATCGTCTCGGCTCGATAGACGTTTTTCATCTGGTCGAAACTCAATTGCCCAGGTGCAACTTTACGTTCTGAATCGAAAACGCAAAATGTCAACGGGGCCCCGTAACGCAAGGCCAAGATGCGCGTTGGTGCTCCATATTCTCCCATGCTGATACCGATGGTTGGCATCGATGCCGACTTCATCAGATCCATCATGCGAGCGGTATCGACAAACGAATTGGCCAAGGCTGCGATCTTCACAATATCTGCATCGCACTTCGTTAAGTCAGCATGAATTGATTGCAAATTCTGAGGTGTTCCCTCAAAATTGTGCATGCTGACAATGCGCTTGGTTTTCCCATAACGCGGAATTGCCTTGGCCGTATCCTCCTCCAGATCCACATATTCCACCCCCATCGCGATCGCTGACCGCAGCAGCATTCGTCGCTCGTCCTCCGTTCTGTCCCAGCGACCGCCATCCTCCTTGCGTCGGCACGTGACAACGACCGGTGTCGGTCGGTTCTTCAGCAATCTCGCTAAGTCAATGCTTCGACCAATGTAGTCTAAGCGGAGCTCTACGAGCTTCGCCCCCAGCTCCGCCAGCTGGGCGTGTTCGGAGAGCATATGTTTATGACGGGTACGGGCAATCGTGACGCAAAGCATGCTGAAGAACGTACTAAAACGTATTAAGAGGAATGGGACCAGGACAAGAATCGGCGGAGCAATTCAGGGCCTGGCTCGGTCAAGAAACTCTCGGGGTGGAACTGCCAACCTTCCACCGCGTACTCACGATGGCGAACCCCCATGATAATCCGATTTCCGTTCGAATCGTGAACCCAGGCCGAGACCTCCAAGCACTTGGGTAGGCTTTCTGGCAAAATCACCAGAGAATGATAACGGGTTGCCACAAAAGGATTCGCAAGCCCAGCAAACATCCCCCGATTGTCATGCGAAATTCGGTCGGTCTTTCCATGCATCAATTCAGGCGCCCGGACAATCTTGCCTCCAAAGGCCTGCCCAATCGATTGGTGACCAAGACATACACCCAAAATCGGAATCTCCTTGTGCAGCTGCTCAATCACCGGAACACAAATTCCAGCCTCATTGGGAGTGCATGGGCCTGGAGATAGCAAAATCCGATTGGGCCTCATGTCCCGGATCTGTTGGATCGTCAATTCGTCGTTTCGAACCGTCTTCACATCCAAAGTACCGTCGATCTCGCCAAGCCGCTGAACGAGGTTGTACGTAAAAGAATCGTAGTTATCAATGAGAAGGATCATGGCGACAAGATCATCGGGTTGGCATGGATGGAATCGGGTCGAATCATAGGGTACAAGCCCTAACCTGTCCAACTCTGTGACTGCCATAAGGCTGTCTTCTCCACACGTTGGGGTTGAGAAACAACAGCCTTGTCGATAAGTTGCTGAGCTAAGAAAACGTTGACATCGATCCCAATCGCTCTTTTTATTCGATAAATTAATGCACGCATATCGCTCTCACCATTGCTCGCAGCTTCGTAAAGAGAATGTTGGCCAAACCGTACGGCTATCTGGCTGGGTTTATCGCAAACGTGACTTCGGGAACTTGCTGTTCATCGATTTGCGAGATCACTACGGCATTTCCCAAATTGTGGTCGAACGCGACAGCCCCGCTTTTGCTTTAGCGGAAAGCGTACGGAGCGAATCTGTTATCATGGTGGACGGCCGAGTCACCTCGCGCGGTGCCGAGGCGTTCAACGAAAACCTGCCAACCGGCGAAATCGAAGTGCGTGCCACCTCGATCGAATTGCTTTCCGAGGCCGCGGACTTGCCGTTGCCGGTATTCGGAAACGCGGAATATCCTGAAGAAATCCGTCTTCGCAACCGCTTTCTGGATCTGCGACGCGAAAAGCTTCACGCGAACATTGTTCTGCGAAGCAAAGTCATTGCCAGCCTCCGCCGACGCATGATCGACCAAGGCTTTACGGAATTTCAAACCCCGATTTTGACTGCTTCGAGCCCCGAAGGTGCCCGCGACTTTCTGGTTCCGTCCCGAATTCACCACGGCAAGTTTTACGCGCTGCCTCAAGCGCCGCAAATGTTCAAGCAATTGCTGATGGTGGCGGGCTTTGATCGCTACTTCCAAATCGCTCCGTGTTTTCGGGACGAAGATGCTCGAGCCGATCGGTCTCCAGGCGAATTCTATCAGCTGGATTTTGAAATGAGCTTTGTGACGCAAGAGGATGTCTTTGCTGCCATTGAGCCCGTTCTGCACGGTGTTTTCGAAGAATTTTCCGGCAAGAGAGCGGTCACGCCACCACCGTTCCCCCGTATCGCTTACAAGGAATCCATGCTGAAGTACGGCAGCGACAAGCCCGACTTGCGAAACCCACTTGAGATTGCAGATGTCACCGAAGTCTTCCGGGGTGGCGGGTTCGGCGTCTTCGCGAAAGCCATTGAAGAGGGTGCCGTCGTGCGGGCGATTCCAGCCCCGGGTGCTGGCACTCGTGCCCGAAGTTTCTTCGACGGGACCAACCAATGGGCCAAAGACGAAGGCTATGCTGGCCTAGGGTATATCAATTTCAAAGGTGGCGAAGGGGGCGGCGGCGTCGCTAAGAACTTAGGACCCGAACGCGTAGCCCTATTGGTTCAGCAAATGAAACTAGGCCCCGATGACGGTGTCTTCTTTGCCTGCGGGCCAGCCAACACCGTTGCGAAACTGGCCGGCCTCGCCCGAACACGTGTCGGTCAAGAACTGGATTTGATCGAAAAGGACATCTTCAAGTTCTGCTGGATCGTCGACTTCCCCATGTATGAATACGACGAAGTGGAGAAGAAAGTTATCTTCAGCCACAATCCATTCTCCATGCCGCAAGGTGAAATGGAGGCTCTGGTCACCATGAATCCGCTGGATATCTTGGCTTACCAGTATGATATCGTCTGCAATGGGATCGAGCTTTCGTCCGGAGCTATCCGAAATCACAAACCCGAGATCATGTACAAGGCCTTCGAATTGGCCGGCTACGATCGAAGCGTGGTGGACGAGCAGTTTAGTGGCATGATCAATGCATTCAAGTTCGGAGCTCCACCGCACGGAGGATCTGCACCCGGGGTCGACCGCATTGTGATGCTGCTTGCAGACGAACCTAATATCCGGGAAGTCATTTTGTTCCCGATGAACCAAAAGGCCGAAGACCTGATGATGGGGGCGCCCTCCGAAGTCTCCCCGCGTCAGCTGAAAGAACTTGGCATCAAACTGGTGAACGACGGCCCAAAACAGCCTTGATTCCAAAGCTCATTTCGCTGCGATTCCCTATCGAATTCGGTTCTCTCTAGAATAGGAAGCGGGAAACAGGTAGGATGGAGTTACGCGTTTCGCAGTCATGGTTCTCTAGAACACCCAAGGCCAAAGTCATGCAACGAATTTTCCGGTATGCACTTTTCTGCGTCTTTTCGCTTGTAAGCGTTCCCGCGCCCAATGCTTGGGTCCTTGCCAAGTTCGATACGCCTCCCGACCCAGCCACCGAACCTGCGGCAGCCGAACCTGCTGCAACCGAACCTGCGGCCAAGAGCAAATCGGCTCCTCAATCACGCATGGATCGTACGCCTCCCACCGATCCGTCGACGCCACCCAAGACCGAGCGGCAGCTTGCGGAAGAACGCAAGAAGCGCGAAGCGGCACGGAAGCAAGGGGACATCACCTTTGATGACCTGAAGTTTGACATCGAAAAGGATGGTGCCTTTCTTCCCGAAATGATCACCCCCGATATCAAAGAGCTCTCCAAACGAACTCTGAAGCTTCGAGGTTTCATTCTCCCAACATCGGTTTTTCAGCAAACGGGCATCAAGCAATTTGTGCTAGTTCGCGACAACCAAGAATGCTGCTTTGGCCCTGGAGCCGCTTTGTACGACTGCGTGATCGTGGAGATGGCACCCGGCAAAACCGCTACCTTTGCAACGCGCGTGGTGACCGTGAAGGGCAAGTTTGAAATCGATCCTGATTCGTTTCAATATCCCGATGGCGGCCACTTTGCTGTTTTTAAAATGACTGCCGAAGAAGTGAAATGACAAGCCGGCCTCTGCTAGAAACCAATCTCCCGTTCCCGCGCCGGCAAGGCAAAGTCCGCGATGTGTATGACCTTGGGGATACTCTGTTCATCGTAAGCACCGATCGCATTAGCGCGTTTGATTGGGTCATGCCTAACGGAATCCCGGACAAAGGCCGAGTGCTTACGCAATTGAGCTTATTCTGGTTTCAGGCACTTGGAATCGAAAACCATCTCATCAGCACCGAAGTGCCTGACGCTGTCCGATCGCATGACCCCGAAGGGGATCTGGTAGGGCGAAGCATGGTGGTTCGCAAAGCGCAGGTGATTCCCTTCGAATGTGTGGTACGCGGTTACTTGGAAGGCAGCGGCTGGAAAGATTACCAAGCCACAGGCCGAGTTTGCGGGATCGAGCTTCCAAAGGGCTTGTCCCAATGCGATCGCTTGCCGGAACCTATCTTCACCCCTGCGACAAAAGCTGAATCGGGACACGACGAGAACGTCTCGTTTGAAATCATGAGCCAAGCGATTGGCGCATCGCTCGCCAACGAACTGATGCAAAAGACACTCTCTGTTTACAACCGCGGCGTCGAACTTGCAGCCAAACGCGGCGTGATCATCGCCGACACGAAATTGGAATGGGGCATGTGGGAAGACAAAGTCATCTTGATTGACGAAGTCTTGACGCCGGATAGCTCACGATTCTGGCCAGCCGACGATTGGCAACCAGGCCGTGCTCAAGCGTCTTATGACAAACAATTTGTTCGTGAATATCTCTCGACAACTTCTTGGGACAAAAACAGTCCTCCGCCCATTCTTCCCGAAGAGATCGTTTCAAAAACGCGGCAGCGGTATATTGAAGCCTACGAACGCATCTCGGGCTCAACATTTTGAGCAAGCGAAAACGACAAGTGAACGGCTAAGGCGAAGCCGGTTCGGTCGCGAAATACCCTTCATGCAAGCCGCTCATTGTACGCTTGCTCCATTCAGCTATTGAAGGCGATTTAGCTTCGGCGGTAGCGGCCGGGCGGAAGACCATAATGTTTTTTGAAAACGACGCTCATGTATTCCGTATGCTCAAAGCCTGAATGCTTCGCAATCTCGTCCAACGAGAGATCGCTTTCTTTGAGCAACTGATGAACGCGAGCCAATCGAACCGAAAGGATCATGTCATGCGGAGTCTTCCCGGTTGCTTTGAAGAACTGAGCCTCTAACGCCCGCCGCGAAAGAGGGACATGCGACAGCACATCAATCACATTAATTCCATCGCAAGCATGGTCACGAATGAAACGGATCGCCGCTGAAACGTTTGGATCCGAAACCGAAGTGATATCGGATGACTGCCTTTGTACCATCCCAAGCGGCTTGAGCAGGATAGACTTGGCCGGCCGCGGAGTTGGATTTGCGGTTCTCGCACGCTTGGACATCAAGTCATCTAAAAGTTTCGCCGCTTGATAGCCGGCACCTCGTGCGTCTGGTACGACACTGGTCAAAGACGGATGACACAATTCGCAAAGGATCGTATCGTTATCCACACCTACGACGGAAACCTCTTCAGGTACAGAGATCTGTAGATTGCGACAAGTATCTAAGATCACTTGCGCTTGAATGTCATAAGCGCACAGAATCCCAACCGGTTTATTCAGTTTCGAAAGCCACTTGGAAATTGCATCGTCATCTTTCGATCGAAGGTTGGTTTTACGATAAGGGGACCCCGTTTCCAACACTTGAATGTCCACCTTCGCACGCTCACAAAGTGCCACAAAATGATCTCGACGCCACCTTGCCCAATTGAAGCCTCGCGGTCCGCAAAAAGCAAAATTGCGAAACCCTTTTTCATAAAGATGCTGAAATGCCAAAGTAGCAATCGCAAGATCGTCGGTTTCAACCCATGGTATGTCCGGCACAACCCGCGATGAACTAAGATCCACTACCGGCAACCTCAATCGCGATACCGATCGTGCAATCGCAGCTGTTTCGATTCGAGCCAAGATTCCATCCCCCACCCAGGTTTTCAACCAACTGGGCGGAGCTGCACCACGCTCTTGTTCAGGTAAGAAGATCGACCAACTGTCTCGTTCCCGCTGATACTCGACAATCCCCTCCAGCAATCCACGAGCGTAGGCATTGGAGGTCTCAATCAGGAGGGCAACCGCTTTTCTGGCTTTCGATCGCATGCATGGAGTCTCACGCAGGTGAAAAATCTCATTTTTTTTGCGCAATTTATCATGGCTCATTATGGGCCATTCGACAACACTATCAACCTGACAATTGTCAAAAAATATCCCTTCCCTCCTAACCTCTCCTAAAAATGACGCAAAAGAAGTTCAATGTCGCTATGGTTGGTCTCGGTTTCGGCGCCGAATTCATCCCAATTTACCAGAGGCATCCCAACGCCAATGTGATCGCCATCTGCCGTCGGAACGAACAAGATCTGAACCAAGTGGGTGACCGGTTCGGCATTGCGAAAAGGTATCGAGAATTCGACAAGGTCCTCGAGGATCCGGAAGTGGATTTCGTCCATATCAATTCGCCGATCCCCGATCATGCTTGGATGAGCATGCAAGCTCTGAAGGCGGGCAAGCATGTGATGTGCACCGTGCCGATGGCCACCACCATCGCGGAATGCGACCAAATCTGCCAGTTGGTTGCGGACACGAAGCTAAAGTACATGATGGCCGAGACTGTCGTTTACAGCCGCGAGTTTCTGTTTATCAAAGAAATGTACCAAAAGGGTGAACTGGGCAAGATCCAGTACATGGCCGCTTCGCACCCGCAAGACATGCAGGGTTGGCCCGAGTATTGGGAACGGATGATTCCGATGCATTATGCCACCCACGTGGTGTCCCCCGTGCTGGGCTTGGTGAATGGACGAGCAGAATACGTATCGTGCTTTGGGTCGGGTGCCATCAGTGAAGAATTGGCTCTCAAATCCGGGAACAAGTACGCGGTTGAGTCGTGCCATCTCAAGATCAAGGACAGCGATATTGCTGCCCACATTTGGAGATTCCTGTTCGATACGGCTCGGCAATACCGGGAGAGTTTCGATGTTTACGGAACCAAGAAGAGTTTTGAATGGTCGCTGGTGGAAGGCAAGCCACACGTCTTGCATACCGCGAAACTACCGGAGCACGAAATCGCAAGCGAAGTTCAAGTTCCAGACTATGCCCATTTGCTGCCGGAGCCGATTCGAATGTTCACCCAGTCGATTCAAGATGCGGACCACTTGTCCTTTATTCAGGGTGGTGGTCACGGTGGTTCACACCCTCATTTGGTTCATGAGTTTCTTTCTGCCTTGGTCGAGGACCGGGATCCCTGGCCGAATGCTGTGACCAGTGCGAACTGGACATGCGTCGGCTTATGTGCTCACGAAAGCACAAAACAAGGTGGACAGCTTGTGAAGCTACCCGAATTCACCTTGAAGTAAATCGTAAAGACATCATCAAAACGACTGGCCACACGGGTCAGCTTCCAACAACACACCCCCCGATTCTATCCCGAGCCTTCGGGTTGGAACCATCGAATTGGAGCTACTTGAGTATGCGTACTGAATCTTGTTTCATGTGTCAGAGCCTGCCACAGCGTGTGCGGTTGCTGATGCTTTTTGCGTTCGCGTTGACTTCCATAAGCCTCCCTGCGTGGGCTCAGGAGCGAGTCAAGGCGATCCTTCTTGGCGACAATGGCCATCACCAACCTGCCAATTTCTTCCGCGCGATTCGCGAACCGCTGGCCGCAGCCGGAATCGATCTGGTGTACAGCGATCGTGTTGACGAGACGCTGAACTCACAGAAACTGGCAACCATCGATGCGCTGCTGATCTATGCGAACATCGATGAGATCAGCAAAGATCAAGAGAAGGCATTGATCGAATTTGTGGAGAAAGGCAAAGGATTGGTTCCAATCCACTGTGCCACGTACTGCTTCAGGAATTCAGATGCATATATCAACTTGGTAGGTGGTCAGTTCTTGTCGCACGGCGGAGAACGCTTTGCAACCAAGATCACCCAGCCGGATCACGAAATCATGAAGGGGTTCGGCGGCTTTGAAAGCTGGGACGAAACCTACGTGCATCACAAGCACAACCCAGTCAACCGAACTGTGCTGGAGGAACGTCGAGAAGGAAAACTGGCAGAAGGAACGGACGCGGAACCTTGGACTTGGATTCGCACTCAAGGAGAAGGCCGCGTCTTCTACACAGCCTGGGGACACAACATGGATACCTGGCAGCAAGATGGCTTTCACAATCTGCTCGAACGTGGGATCAAATGGGCTGCCAAGCGACCGCTATCAGATGTAGCCCCTTTTTCCGATCCCAATCGGTTTCCTATTCCGGAAATGACGACGATCGAAGACGGCCTGAACAAGTTCACTTACACCGAGGTCGGTGCCAAGATCCCGAACTATACACCCGGACAAAAGTGGGGGACTATGGGCGCTCCGATTACCACCATGCAAGATCCCATCTCGCCTGAGGAATCCGCAAAACACTTTGTTACACCCAAGCAGTTTGACTTAAGGCTTTGGGCATCGGAACAAGAGAGCCCAGGCGTTACGAACAAGCAAGCTGGTTTGGCCGGCAAGCCAATGTCCATGAACTGGGACCATCGCGGACGACTGTGGTTATGCGAAACCATAGATTATCCAAACGAACTTCAACCGCCTGGCAAGGGCCGTGACCGGATTCGCATTTGCGAAGACACGGATCATGACGGCGTCGCGGATAAGTTTACCGTCTTTGCGACTCAGTTGAGCATCCCAACAGCTTTGGTTTGCTACCGCGGCGGGGTGATCGTTCAGGACGGTCAAAAGACTGTCTATATGAAGGACACCACGGGCGATGACGTCGCTGACATGCGACAAGAATTGATCACGGGTTGGGCCATGGGGGACACCCACGGTGGTGTCAGCAACTTCCAATATGGACTCGATAATTGGATTTGGGCCATGCAGGGCTACAACGATTCCGAGCCGGTGATCAACGGTCAAAAGCAGCAAAAATTCCGTCAGGGTTTTTGGAGGTTCGCCGTAGCACCAGGTGCTTCCGACGAAACAGCTCCAACGTTTGCCATTAAGAATGGCAAAGTGGAAACCAGCCGCACCAACAAGTTTGATGAGCATTCTATTCGTGTCAACAAGCTTGAATTCATGCGATCTACCAACAACAACACTTGGGGCTTTGGCCTGAGCGAAGAGGGGCTGATTTTTGGCTCGACGGCGAATGGAAACCCCAGTTGCTTTATGCCAATTTCCAACCGCTATTACGAGCAAGTCAACGGTTGGTCGCCTGAAGTTTTGGGCCCTATCGCGGACAATCATTTGTTTGATGCGATTACACCTAATGTCCGGCAAGTGGACCAACACGGTGGTTATACAGCGGGTGCCGGCCATGCGCTGTACACCGCAAGGCGATATCCAAAATCCTGGTGGAACCGCGTCGCCTTTGTATGCGAGCCAACAGGGCACCTGGTGGGCACGTTTATCTTGGATCGAGTGGGCGCAGGCTACAAGAGCGCAAGTCCTTTCAATCTAGTGGCTAGCCAAGATGAATGGGCAGCCCCGACCATGGCAGAAGTCGGACCTGATGGAAATGTCTGGGTTATCGATTGGTACAATTTCATTGTGCAGCACAACCCAACGCCCCAAGGTTTCACCACCGGCAAGGGCAATGCCTACGAGAGCGAGCTACGCGACAAAAAATATGGACGCATCTACCGCGTTGTCTATCAAGGCGATGAAGGGCTTGATGCAGCGGCTCTTGCCAAAGCAGACCAATCGGTCAAGAACGGCTTGAATCCAAGCGACGAGAAAGCCCTGGTTGAAGCTTTGCAGCACCCAACCATGCTGTGGCGAAAAACAGCCCAGCGATTGTTGATCGAACGTCTTAAGCTGAAACAAGAAACGCTTGCTGCCTTGCAGGCGCTGGTCAATCAAGGACCTTCCGACTCCGATAAGCTATGCGTTGGATCGATGCACGCGTTGTGGGTATTGGATGGCGTTGGAGCATTGTCCGAGACGACCACTTCGAAAGCGCTAAAGCATGCAAGCCCGGGCGTTCGACGCAACGCTTTGCAAGTGGCCAAGAATGGCCCAGCCACGCTGGCAGCAATCGTAGACAATCAGCTTTTGATGGACACGGACCTTCAGGTACGCCTGGCTGCTCTGCTCAAGGTGGCTGATATTCCCGACTATCAAGATGCTTTAGGAGCAGTCTTGTCGCAACCAGATCGCATCGCATCGGTCGCCCGGGGAGCGGAAGTTCGTAATGACAAATGGTTGCTGGATGCTTGGACTACGGCGGCTTCGCGGCACGCATCGAAAGTGCTGACAAGCATGATGAATCAAAAGGATCTAAAGCTTTCTCCAGCATCGCTTGACCGTGTATCCATCGTGTCCGAACATGTTGCACGCAGCAAGTTGGGCGCTTCCGACTTTGAACAATTGATTTCGACCGTAAAGAATGGCGAAATTGCATCGAGAATTGTTGGGGGCTTGGTCGAAGGTTGGCCCAAAACGCATTCGCTAAAGGTCTCGGAAAAAGCCAAGACAGCATTGCTGCAATCGTGGCTCAACAGCGATCTTCCGATCGAAACCAAAAGCCAAGTCCTGCAGCTAGCCTCGGTCGTCAAGATCGAAGGGCTCGAAGCGGGCATCGCGAGCATCCAAAAAGAACTGACTTTGGTCTTCTCGGACGCCGCCAAGGATGACAATAGCCGGATCGCGGCCGCCGTCCAATCCGTGGTTCTTCAACCGGAAAGCACGCAAATTGTAGAAGAGATCCTGAACCAGATTTCGACTCAGTCTTCGACGGAATTGGCGACTGGGATTCTGCGATCGCTAGAAGGTTCGCGAGTGAAAGGTTTGGCGGATTTGGTGGTGGACCATGTTCGCATGTTTACACCCGCAGTTCAGAAGGTGGCTATCCGACTGCTACTGAATCGGCCTCAATCCACCCTGGAACTACTGGATGCAATTGAGTCAGGTAAGTTGACCTTAAACGACTTGCAACTCGACCAAAAGCAAGCCTTGCGGGATCACCCCAATGCGGAAGTGAAGAAGAAGGCTCTTGAAGTCATGAAATCCGCCGGCGGAGTTCCAAATAGCGATCGCCAAAAGGTGGTCGAAGCTTGGATGCCTATCACGCACGAAACCGGAAGCGTGTCCAATGGAAAGGCCATGTATCAAAAGCATTGTGCCCTGTGCCACGTGCACGGAGAAATCGGTGTGAACATCGGGCCTAACCTTACCGGGATGGCTGTGCACCCCAAAGAAGAACTGCTCATGAACATTCTCGATCCAAGCCGAAGTGTTGAAGGGAACTTTAGAACCTACAGCATTCGCACCACCGACGGGATTGTTTTGACGGGCATGTTGGCCAGTGAGAGCAAGACATCGCTCGAGCTGATCAATTCGCAAGGGAAACGAGAAGTCGTTCTCCGCGAGGACATCGAAGAACTGATCGCTTCCCAAAAGTCATTGATGCCTGAAGGCTTCGAAGGGCAAATGACCAAGACGGAGATGACCGACTTACTTGAGTTTCTGACGAGCAAAGGCAAGTATGTGCCATTGCCCATCAACAGCGTCGCAACCTCGATCACCACCAAGGGTATGTTCTTCGATGAGAAGAACACGATCGAAAGGCTCGTCTTCCCGGACTGGTCTCCCAAAATGTTCAAAGAGGTTCCATTCCTTTTGATCGATCCTCAAGGTGATTCGCAGCCCAATGCGATCATGCTGTATGGTCCTCAGGGTAATTTTGCACCCAAGATGCCGAAGCAGGTGGAAATCACCTGCCGAGCGTCGGCGGTAGCCATCCATATTCTGGGCGGCGTTGGTGGTTGGTCCTTCCCAGCTTCTCGAGCTGGGTCGGTATCGATGATTGTTCGGTTGCATTTCGCCGATGGCACAACCGAAGATCACAATTTGATCAATGGTGAGCATTTTGCGGACTATATTCAACGCGTTGACGTTCCGAAAAGCGAATTTGCTTTCGATTTGGATGGCCGCCAGATAAGATACTTATCGGTTCGACCAACATCGAAGGAATCGCTTTCGAAGATCGAACTCATCAAGGGGCCGGATGGTTCTGCCCCCGTGGTGATGGCGATTACGATTCAAACCGTGGAATAAAACTGAGTGATGGAAAACGAAACTAACCTGATCGAACTTGTCCGAGCTTCAACCCGGGCACGTTCGATTAGGAAAGTCGTTTTCAGTTCACCACGGTCGGCAGATGGCCCTTACTCGCGGGTCGATGTTCGACCGATCTTCATCGACGGTTCAACCCATCTACAATTTACGTCCCAAACTGCTACTCAGCAGTTTCATAAGAACTATGGTTGGCAGGAAGCTGAAACGGAACTGGTACGGCTAGCAACCATTTCTTTTCGCAATGTTCACCTCACCACAACCACCCATACGATTGAGGCAAAGTACTCCAAAAAAGGAAAGTGCTTGCTGCGGCAAACGCAAGTAGAAACAACTGTTCCAGGTCCAGTTTCCGAGATAACCAACCACAATCGCACACGCAATCATCTGATTCAAGATGGCGTGGTCTGTCCTTTTTTAGTCGAGACGGGCGTGATGTCCGCCAGCGGCAAAGTACATGCCAGCCACTCTAAAAAGTTCAAGCAGATCAATCGCTTTCTGGAGTTCATTCTCGACGTTGCCGAGAAGCTACCGAAAGACCGGACGCTCCGAGTGGTCGATTTCGGTTGTGGCAAAAGTTACTTAACATTTGCGACACATCACTTGTTGACTCATGTCCTCCAACGCAGTTGCCACATCGTCGGATTAGATCGCCGAGCCGATGTGGTGGAAACCTGCAATCGAATTGTTGACCGATTGTCGCTTAGCAATCTAACCTTTGAGGTGGGTGACATCGCGGGCTACAAGCCAGAGAAGGACGTCGACGTTGTGATATCGTTGCACGCTTGTGATACGGCAACTGACTTTGCTTTAGCGCAAGCCGTCCTATGGAACGCCAGTGTTATTCTGGCGGTTCCGTGTTGTCAGCATGAACTGTACCAGCATCTGCAGGAAACAGCCTTACCCCCACTAACCCATTTCGGAATCATCCGAGAGCGGTTCGCATCGATGGCAACGGATTCGTTACGAACCTCGCTTCTCTCCGCCGTGGGTTATCAAACTCAATTGTTGGAGTTTATCGAAACGGAGCACACGCCTAAAAACTTACTGATACGAGCTGTGCTGCGAAAGTCGCAACTGGGAGAAGGTCAGGTTCAAGCTGACACGGCGTTGCAAGAAGTGGCTTCCTTTGCTGCTCAATTGGGTGTGCCAAGATTGACGCTTGAACGCCAGTTGATCGAACAAGGTTCGCTGAAAGCCACCGAGGAGGCTGAACGGTAGGCGAGAGACGAAGCGGAATCGGATCTATGGCCAGATCCGCTACGGGCGGGCCGAGCGAGACGCATGGTAGATTACTGACCATCTAATACATGGATGGTGTTATGGATCACACCTTCAGCCTTTTCGCCCGCGAGCGTTCGAAATTCGTATTGAATCTCCATGCACCACGTGGGCTTCAGTTTCGGCAGCTCGATATCGATGCGCTTACCATCCGCAGACACTCGCATTGATCGAATGGATTGCTGCTTTTCGTTATGGTGATCTGATCCGTAGCGTTTGGATCTCTTCAGGGACCAAGTTTTGATGGCGATCCGATCTTCTGTGACCGACTTGGGGTCGATGGGTTCTGAGAATACCAATTGCAAGCCTCCTTCTTGGGCATGCAATTCGGTAGGTAGGATAACAGGTCGCTCTGTAACACGAAGACGATACAAACCACCAGGGGCGGTTGCGTCGCCTGCCCAGGCAAACATTCCACACAGATATAACTCCTGGTCTTGAGGTCGAAAACGTCCACGCATAACACCCGTTGGAAAGTTGGGGATAGGTAACTGAATCATGCCACCTTGCCGGACCCCATTGACTTGTTCATGGAGCACCGCAAACACCTTTCCGTAGCCATACGAAAGATTGAGCAGGCTGCCATTAAGTGTTTTCCATTTTGGACTATTGACCCATAACAATTCCGCGGGCGATCGATCGAAGGCGTTCGTGATCCAACACAGGGGCGGTTCCATGGCGGCATCCGAGCTGTCAGTAACATCGTGGTACCCAAACATATTGCCATAGAAATTGGGTTTCCCAGATGGATTCAAAGTGACCCAGTTGATTCGATTCTTGGGGTTCCAAAAACCTTCTTGATCCGTGACCAAGAAAGAACCGTCGGGATTGAGACAGACACCATTGGCGGCTCGAAAGCCTGTTGCGATGATGTCTGTTCGTGAACCGTCTGGGCTGACTCGAAGAAGGGTACCATGCTGAGGTACGATGGCTTCGAGAGCATGGCGTCCCGATTTGGCATAATAAAAGTTACCTTGATCGTCGACCTGCAAGCCCATAGCGAATTCATGAAAATGCTCGGTAACTTGATGGTCGTTGTTCAGGCACTGGTAGAAGTCGGTTTCCCCATCGCCATTCAAATCATGCAGCACAGCTAGCTGGTCACGACAGGTAAGGTGGATCTTTTCGTTGATGATTTTCAGTCCGAGTGGTTGAAACAGGCCGGAAGCAATGCGTTGCCATTGAAGACGATTTTCTTGATCCGCGATGCGAACTCGCCAAACGTCCCCATCCCAAGTACAGACCGCCATGCTTCCATCTGCAAAGAAGTCCAAGCCGGTGAACCTCATTTGGGCTAACCAAGGGTTCGAATCGGGAGCGTTCAACACATCGACTGCGAAGGGACCTTCGTCAAAGGACGTCGCGATCGTGCTCTCGAGAATCTGAGGCCATTGAGCTGGTCCACCTTGAGTCAGCTTCGAAAGATCCAAGCCATAGTCGATAGATGCCGCAGCGACTTGATTGGCCACCTGAGTTAATCTCGACGATTCTTGGTTCCGATTCTCAGTAATCCAGAGACAAAACTGAAGCGGTTCACTTCCCGCGGGAATGCGCAGTCGAAGGTTACCTTCATCGAGTGTCCAAGAGACCTGCTGGGTTATCGGCAGTACGCCTGCGTGAAGGTCCCTGGTGGCGATGGCGAAGGGAGTCTTCGAATCACCCAGCGATACCAGCGTGTCATCGGTCGTGGAATCGGCAACTTGAAGAATGAGGTCCTGTTCGCGAGGCCCAACGTTGAACGTTCGCAAGAAAACGGGTGGGCCTTCATCCGAGATGTCCGACAGGCTAGCGGGCGATTCCAAAATTTTGGTATTGCCTAGAGTGTAAGCGAAGACCACTTTGGAACCATGATGGTATTGACCTAGATAATTGCCCCAGTTTTTTGGAAGAGGCCCATACCTGCGATGATCGCGCCCTTCGATGCGTTGATCATCGGTGAACGAGCCGGTGCCAGGATTTGCCCAACCCGGTCCATTTCCGTTCGCAAGCACAACGTGGCCGCTGACTCGGGGATGAACTTGATGCTCCCCATTCATTTGAATGTCGCGCCAGTCGATAAAACGCGAGCCGTTCTGGTCTTCGGATGCGTACCAAGCGGTAGAAACGCGAAGAGTATCCGAATCGAAGATCATCCAATGTTGGCCTCGCGATACCCCACCGGCGCCCGAATCGAGCCGAACAGCGGTGCCTTTGTAAGCAATGTTCAACGCATCCCCTGGGGTTTCGTAGCAATGGGTCAGGCTGGCGCCGTAATCCATCGCGCTCCATGCCTCAATGGTACTAGGTTCAGGGCCGCGTGTATCACCATGTGGTAAGCCAGCGAGGTAGCTAGCGTCGATCGGTACCCATTGAGAAGCGTTGAAGGGGCGGAGGAAGGTTTCGCGAATGTAATGAATGACATCGTACTTTTGCGAAGGCACCATCCAACTTTGGGCGGGCATGAAACCGAATCCCCGAGTCAGGGTACGGTACATCGATAAAGGGTCGCTACCATTCTTAAACTTCCCTTCTGCGAATCGCAGTGCGGTAGGTAACGATCCTAGTTCCTCTTGAGTACCATGACAATTACCGCACACCCGACGGTAAATAGCTTCGCCCCTTGCTAACGACTCCGGCCCCCATTCCATGACGAAGCCCGCATGGTCAATTCTCGCTTCGTATTCAGGCAACTTCATCGCAAGCATGGCCTCGGAAGGTTGAAGTTCCTTGGCACGTTTAGATCCACCATCACGAATTTCAATCAGGTACTTGACCAGATCCAAGAACTGCTGACGGCTGGTAAGTTGATTCACTTGGCCTGCAGGCATCATCGATTGTGAGCGATTCGCGTATTGATCGACTTCGCGGATGGGTATCGCCACCAATAGGTTGTTTGAATCGCGCAGGACGATTTGCGAGTCCGTCTTTTCTACAAGCAGTCCCGTCACGGTTTCCCCCTCCAATGTCAAAACACTCGCAGATTCATAATCCTTTCGAATTGTTTTCGAGGGCTCCAGGATCGCTTCGACGATCTGGGAATTGGCAAGAGGTTCTTTGGCACTAACGAGACTGGGGCCTAGATTCGAAGCAACGCCATCACGCACCGAATGGCATTTGGAACACGCCATCGACTGTTGAAAAAACACGACCGCTCCTCGAGCCGCATCGCCATCGCGCAGTGCAAGCTCGCCCAGAGTTTGCGAATCTAGCTTGAGAAGCTCTTGCTCCAAGAACTGAGCGTTTGTAGTTACCGAACAGACCCCCATGGCGATCATTGCCAAACAAATCGCGACGCCCACCTTCGCCATCTGGATTCCTTTTCCCGAGAAACCACCGAGGAAGATAAAAAATTGGGTATTCGATGGAATCATCTTGAATTGTGACCGAAGTAAAGTTGTAAACGTTGCAAAGCTGGACCGAGCAGGCTCTGCAAGTGTTACTTGCGTAGTCGAGCGGTGAGCCAAAGCCACGCTACCGAACGAAGAGAGCATGGTAGCTAGATTGTAAGATAGCCTTGCCTCGCAGCGTAGGCGTCGCTTTGCTATTTCGCTCAAGACATTGTGATCGCCAGAGATCAAAGCGACCATTGGATTAGCATACGCTTGCCGAATACAATGTCGGAATCAAAAATGAATTGTCGATTCTCAATCAAATCAAGCGGGATCCATTTTGAATTCGCGAAAAAAGCGTTCTAAGAACCCCGCGACGTTTTCTTCGCGCCCAACCCCAGCATCTCGATACGAACATCCGTCAATCCAGTTTGCTTTTAGCCAATTCGGATTTGAAATCGCCTCACAATCGTTCGTATGTCCAAGAACAATTCAAAACGCGTGGTACCTGTGTTAACCAAAAACGGCGACCGGTGGGCTGCCCGGACTAGTCAATCTCTTTTGCGTGAATGCCATCTGTCCGATTTTGTTGCAGACGATTGCTCTGGCTATGTGGAACAAGCCGTCAGCTGGGCGACGCAAAGGGAGTCTTGGTCTCGTCTGGGCACGTTGCGAAGCACGATGCGTGAACGCCTCCGCGCTAGTTCTGTTTGCAATTGCGAACGACTGACACGAGAAATGGAAAACCTTTTCCAGCGATGCCTCGTTGGCCAAATACTGTGATATTGTTAACAGCTACGAACGACTCCATGCCGATCTGGACGAATAAAGTCATGCCATGAAAAACCTTCTGGCATCTTGGGCTCAATTCATTTGTTACAATGGACTCGTGATTGCCGGCAAGGCCGATGCAGCCTTCCATTTCCATTATCTTGAGGAGAGATCTCATGAACCGCTTGAGTCGCTTTGTATTTCTTTTATTTGCTTTATTTGCCCTGACGGCCTCTGCGCAAGACCAAGCTTCTGATAACAAGCCAGAGGATAGCTTTGCCTATGGTGAATACAATACTTTGATCCAAGCTGCGAACTGGAACGAAGCGGGGGCCATGCTCGACGCTGGTCTCAAGGAATCCCCCAATTCCCCCAGGCTCCTTTCGCTCAGTTTGCAACTTGCTAACCGTACCATGCAAGCAGCTCCGGAAGCGGCAGAAAAACGCTTGATCAGTTTGGTCGAACACTATGTTAGCTCTTCATCCATCTCCACTGCAGCCGCACGCGATTTGGTGCAAGCGACCGATTTTTTAAGCATCGTCCTGATTCAACAAGACCGAGGTCCAGAAGCTCTAGAACTGATGACCAAAACGCTGAATGCAATCTCAGCGCAAGGGGATAGCCTTTTAAGCTCACGGCGTGAATTGGAACCAAGAATTGCCCGAAGTTTGCTTCAATTAAAGCAGCCTGAAGAAGCTTTGAAATTGATGCAAGGCTCGATCGAAGATGTTCAATCGCGACTCGCTTCAGGCACAAGTGATTTGAACGACCTCGTTCGATCCACCAATATCTTCTCGAGCCTATTTCGAGACATTGCAGCAACGGAAGTGGCTCAGTATCAGAAACTCGCCGAAGATCTCATCATGAAAAACCTAAACGAGCAGCCAGATTCCTTGATCGACCTGTCCGCTTATATCTCTCTTCGTTCAGCACAAATCTCCGCCCTAACTTACTCCGATCCAGAACGCGGTATGGAAATGGCGAAAGAACTATCCGCCAGGATCGAAGCGTTTCCACCCCCGAGTGATGAGTCCAAAATCAAGCAACTGGATTTTCTCAGCAAAAACGTCAACCGCATGTCTTCCTCCCTGGAGGCATCATTAGCACGCGTTCGACTGGTCGGAACGGAAGCTCCCGAGTATGAAGCTCAATCGTTTGTTGGAATGGAACCGACAACCTTGGCCCAGCTTCGAGGCAAGGTTGTTTTATTGGACTTCTGGGCCGTTTGGTGTGGTCCTTGTATCGCTACTTTCCCTCATTTGAAAGAATGGAGCCACACGTACGGCGACAAGGGTTTCGTGATCCTAGGAATGACGTCCGATCAAGGCTTCGTGTGGGACGAACAGAAAAAACGAGCCGTGCGAGGTGAGGATGTGTCGCACGAGCAAGAGCTTGAAATGCTGGAATCGTTTCGTAACCATCACGAACTCACACATGGATTCGTCTTGACCCCCAAAGGCAGCGATTACAATAAGCGGCTTGCCGTTCAGGGTATTCCTCAAGCTGTCCTAATGGACCAACAAGGGGTGATCCGAATGATCAAGGTAGGCTCCGGCCCGCAAAATGCCAAAGCCCTTGAAGATGAGATCAAAAAGCTGCTTGGAATTACCGAATCAACGAACTGATTTTCTTAGAAGTAACCAGACGATAGTTAACGAAAACGAAAACGAAAGGCGCGGTTGACATGCCTTTCCTTAGGAAGCACGTATGCAGATTCAACAACTCGGAAATTCAGACCTACAAATCACTTCGATCGGGATCGGAGCCTGGGCCATGGGGGGAGCAGGTTGGGCTTTCTCTTGGAGCCACCAAGACGACCAAGCTTCGATCGACGCCATCCATGCAGCCTTAGACGCAGGAATCAATTGGATCGACACTGCCGCTGTGTACGGACTTGGGCATTCGGAAGAGGTCGTTGCAAAGGCACTTTCCACTTACAGCGGTACTAGGCCCTACGTTTTCACCAAGTGCGAACGGACCTGGAATTCCGATCGCCAAATTGTAAAGTCGCTGGAGCCCGAATCGATCCGCCAAGAGTGCGAGGACAGTCTACGCCGACTGAATGTTGACACGATCGATCTCTATCAAGTCCATTGGCCGGAACCTGACGAGTACATCGAGAAGGGCTGGACAACATTGCTGGATCTGAAACGTGAAGGGAAAATCCGGTGGGCTGGCGTGTCGAACTTCAATGCGACCCAAATGGCACGTCTTCAAGCCATCGGACCGATTACCTCTTTGCAACCACCCTATTCAATGATTCGCCCTGAAGTCGAAGAATCGATTTTGCCGTATGCTCGTCAAGAAAAGATCGGTGTGATTGTGTACTCGCCCATGGGTTCTGGACTCCTGAGCGGTTCGATGTCGCGTGAAAGGCTCGCAAGTTTAGCTGCAGACGATTGGCGACATCGCAGTTCGTACTTTCAAGAACCGTTGCTTACCAAGAATCTTCTTATCGCCGAAAAACTGCAACAGGTTGGCGATCGGTACGGCAAGAAAGCGGGCGAGATCGCCATCGCATTCACGTTGCGGCATCCTGCCGTCACGGGCGCGATCGTCGGCTTTCGCAATCCGACTCAGGTCCATGAGCTTCGCAGCGCACTGGATTTCCAACTACCTGACGAAGATTATCGCGAGTTAGTCGAGTTCCAAAAGCGAACGCTTGCATGATCCGATGAGCCAGTTCTGAGCAGTTGAGGACAACTGCTCGACAATGTCGAACAGTTGTCGCTCAACTGTTCCCACGCTGCGCTGCCGATTTAAACTGCCGTTCAGCCTCGCAAGTTACTTTCTGATTTTTGCGTTCTGATTTCGGCTGTTGGCCATTTTTTGGTGTGACTATTTTTTCAATCGGATAATCAATTCTTCGGTCGGTTGCTGTATGTCCACAAACACATCGGAGTCACCATCGTCGCTTTCTTGGTAACGCTTGGCTACAGATTTGCTGAGAGACACGTGGCTCGGGTTTGGAAAGCTGACGAACACCTGATATTTACCAGTTACTATATCCGGCGTGCCGGAAGTGTCTTGCAACGCAAAACTGCCGTCAGATTGAATGATAGCGGTAGCGCCATAAAGGCCTTTATCCGGCCGGAGAATAAGAGTTCCGCCAGGCAGTGGCGAGCCATTTGCCTGGAGGATTTTACCATTCACTTTGACACCCTCAGGACGGGGAAGCGCACCGCCACCACCACAACCCGCCATTACCAACATGAATAGACAAGTCATGAGCGAGTAACGAACGATGATCATAGAATAGCCGTGTTGGGTTGGTGTGGTGTAGAAAACAAGCGAAGCCGCAACCGTTGGCTATGAAGCCCTGGTTAAGCGAACTCTGACCAGATTCCATCTTAGAAGTCCGAATCAATAACTTCACCACCACGAGGAGTGACGAGTGCAGCAAAGGTCGCCGCACTAATGCTTTCCGAAATAAATCGTGCGGAACCGTCGGCCATACTCACATTCATACCCCCTGTGTGAAAGCTATAGGGTTCGCTGTCATTGTTGCAATTCATAATGCAAGTGCCAGTGCCACTGCCGCCGTTGATGGCACCCGTCAGACGATCCGTACCGTCCATCGAGCCAGCGCCTCCGTCTGGGTCTGTCCAGCCAAAGCCTTCCGGACGCGGAAGTATCGTTCCTTGGGGGCGACGAAGGACAAACCAATTTGGTCGACCAGCGTCTTCCATGACCAGAATCGTATTGCTTGTGCCATCCAAAATTTGTCCAATCTTGGTCTGGGTGTTTGCAACCAAAACCCCATCATGGTCAGCTGTTCCCAAGGGATTTACCAGACGATTGGCTGTGTAAAAGCGGTTGCGCAGACGGTGCATTACGATATAATCCGAAGCACCCATGACGACGCCGTCCAAGTCAGAACCCGTACCATTGGCGGGAAGCCGGGTTGTACCAGTTGCCGATGATGGGCAAATGAAGAGAGGCAGAATGGTTTGCCCAGCAATAACATTGGCTCCCGTGTTCCAGCGGACACGCTTATCGTAAATGTTCGCTAAATTGGATTGCTCGATGAAATCAAGTACCACGATACACCAGCTCATCCGATTCCCTACCAAGTCGACTGGGCGCGATTGTGGGAACGATTTGTATGCGCTCTCGTGGTTGTGCATCGCCAACCCAAACTGCCGCATGTTATTAATGCACTGCATGCGGCGAGCTGCCTCGCGGGCGCTCTGAACAGCGGGAAGCAGCAAGCCTACCAAAATTCCGATGATCGCGATAACAACCAGCAACTCGACCAAAGTAAACCCGCTTCGGGTGAACGATTTGCGCATTTAAAATCTCCAAAAATCTATGAAAGTACCAAGGCTTTAACCCCGGTTAAAGGCCGGCAACCGGAATCAATAACTCGCGACTTATCAAACCAGCAGCCCAAATGTGGGTTACGTTACTATAACTTTATATTTAGTTTTTTATCAGGGGACTGTGTTTTTTCTGTTAAGTTTGCGCAAAGAAAAAGTTAAGACTCGAGTGTTGTTCGGCTCGTCACGACTTCATTCGGAAACTCGACTTTGTAATGTCTCCCCAAGACCTTGGCAGATCGGGAGACTTCAAAGACGATTGTGCACGGTTAGACAAGATGGCATGTTTTCTCTATCGCGCGCGTCCATATTCGTGTCCGGAGTTTGTAGGAGCTTTGAATGAGTAAATTACAGCAGTTCAGCAGCGCGGGAATTGGTTTTTTACTATTGTGTGCAAGTGCTTATCAACTTCAGCAAGCTGGTCCCGAGACAGGTCAGCCAGCCACACTAAAGATGCGGGGCGCCAAGCAGTGGGTGCATCCGTTTGACGTTCCTCAAGGCCCGTCATTCCCGGAGGAAGTGGTGGCAGTCATCGAGATTTCGCAGGGGAGTTTCACCAAATACGAAATTGATCCTGAGTTGGGGATCATTGCGGTCGATCGCTTTCAGTCGATGCCTGTCGTCTACCTAGCGAACTACGGAGTCATTACTGCGTCGCTCGCCGGTGATGGTGATAACTTAGACGTACTTGTGCTCAGTCGCGAACCGATTGTGCAGGGGGCATTAATACGCGTCCGCCCCATCGGAGTTCTGAAAATGCTAGATGGTGGAGAAGAAGACGATAAGGTGATCGCCGTTCCTACCACGCAAGTCGACCCAACCTACGATTCGATTCGCACCATCGAAGACCTGCCCGCTGTGGAAACACAGCGAATTGAAGCATTCTTTCGAGTCTATAAACAACTTCCCGAAGGGCGGAAGGTGGTTGAACTGAATGGCTTCCTCGGCGCTACGGAAGCCAAAGCATTGATCGAAAAAGCAATTCAACGCTACCGTTCCGCGCCGTAGAGCAGTAACATTCTGTAAGGCAGTCAGTCTGCAATAAGGTTAAAAGGAGCCGTGAGAAACGCATCTCTTCGAGACGCGGCTAGGTAGTTACAACCATCAAAGCATCTCATCCAAATCGATAGGAACCGGCTTGTTGGCCGAATAGAATTTGGTGATATCGATTCCTTGCCGCTGTTCGTCTTCCATGAACTTGAGCCGAGTCTCAAGACGTTCTATTCTTCGATGCATTTGCGGTATCATTTCGATCGCCGTATCACGCACTTCACGCCTGGGGACTGCCGGATAGCCCAGGTGGCGCTGCATGGCCGCAAACAAGAACAGAGGCTCCTTGCGTCGGTTTGCGAATGCAATTTTCCCCTCGCGTTCACCAAACAAAATCGGATAGTCCGCTTCGGCGTCTTCACCGAGATGCCGCTTGCGGTAGGCCACGAAATCCTCGCTCCTGCCGTAGATCAAATCAGCGATGTCGACGATCCCTAATTGCTTGCGAACGATCAATAACCAGTCATGCCAATCCTTGGAGTAAATCGGATCAAGGCTCATCGCTTTTAGCCCGCGATCGTAGTTCAATCGATTCCGGCAGAGTACTTCGAACTGATAAAAAAACATGCCCTGCATGCTGTCCGTATTGGCCCTGTATTCGGCCTCGAACCGAAGGACTCTTAGAGCGGATTGGAAATCGAACTGCCCAACGTCTTGTTCGGACTGCTCAATCACAAACGTCTGGAACGGCGTGAAGTAGTGCTGAAGTCGCTTCATTCCAGGGGCCATAATCCCGGAATGTTTCAATTCGGTCAAAAGAAAACCGATGGCGAGAGGCAATTTGGTGGTTGCCAGCACTTCGAAGCGACACTGCTCCAAGAGATCTTGGAGCGTGATATCTTGATGGATGCGTTCCGAAAGAATTCGAAATAGATAAGCTTGTTCTACGAATTCTTCTCTAGGCAGCATACAGTTTTAGTGTGCAGCGGTCGGAACGACCCACACCTTCAGTTCGGTCACAATGTCTTGATGCAGCTGGATCTTGACGGTGTAAAGTCCAAGTTCTTTGAGCACACCTTCCAGTTTCACTTGATCGGCACTGACGGTGAATCCGTTTGCCTTCAAGGCGGAGATGATTTCAGGTGCGCCTACGCTACCGTACAAGTGACCTTCATCGTTTGCATTCGCTTCGACGTTGATCGATTGTTTCGAGATTTGGTCAGCAAGGCTGCGGAGCCCAACAAGCCGTTGCTTTTCGAGTTCTTGCAGCTTGGAACGGTGCTTTTCAACCATTCGCTTGTGGTGATCGGTTGCAACGATCGCTAGGCCTTCAGGCAGCAGGTAGTTATTGGCGAACCCTGGCTTCACTTCCACAACGTCGCCAGACTTACCGAGGTGCTCCACCCCTTGGATCAGCATCAATTGGATGCCGCCATTGGGTCCTTTAGGAAGGCGTGGAAATTGGGGAATTCGCTTCTTTTTTGCAACTGCCATTTTCTTAGAACTCTGATCCGAAAAAAGTCATATCTGCTGGATAATTCTGAACCGCCACCACAGGCCGGGCTTGTACCGGTATGTTTAAAACGGCATGTCTTCATTTACGTAAATATCATCGCCTACTTCGGACACGTGCATGTCGGAGTTGGCTTGGTGCATTGGCCCAGGGCCATCATGAGCCGAATCGACGAATCTTGAATTGCTGGACGATGCTGGTGTTGAAGGACGAGTTCTTGTTTCGCCACCCGCACCGGCACCGCCCTTGCCATCGCTCTTGCCGCCCAGCAACTGCATGCGATCAACGATCACATAGAGTTTGCTGCGCTTTTGACCGTCTTTCTCCCAAGTATCTTGTTTGAGCCGGCCTTCGACAAAAATCGGTGACCCCTTGCTCAGATACTCGCTAACCACTTCTGCTGTTCGGCCGAAAAAAGTCACTTCAACGAACGAGGTCTCGTCGATCCATTCGCCGCTTGCATTCTTTCTTCTGTCATTCACTGCGATCGCATTCTGACAAACAGCCATGCGGCTGTTGGTGTATCGAAGTTCGATATCTCGAACTAGGTTCCCGAGCAAAATAACTCGATTGTAGCTAGCCATGATGTACCTCACTCAAAATGACAACAACTGAAAAAAACGCGACCTCGATATGGTCGCATTGACAGCCATCCTATTCTTCGTCGACTTCGACTTCTTCTTCGTCATCTACAGCCCCGATGGCCACCTTCTCAAGAACATCGATTGGCACAACGACTTTTTCCTGAGCGTGTGCTACCAATGCATCGATCAAACGCGCGTCAACGCGAGTGAACATGAACCGGAGCAGGCTTTCGTTCAATTGATAGGCCCGATTCAGTTCTTTCAACTTGGCGGTATCCAGCTTGAAATAGGTCAGCCAGTACGTTCCCTTTTGATGTCCCTTGATTTGGTACGCAAGACGTTGCTCAGCCCACAGACGGCTAACCAAAATTTCGCCACCCATTTCGGTGATCATGTTTTGTGCGGCGCCCGAAACTCCACCTGGATCGCGAGCGTAATGGTTGCTGTCAAAGAGGAACAAGCACTCGTAAATTCCGGTAACCAACTTAAAACTCCTGGAAACTGATCCCAATACTTCTTTTTCGAACCTAAACTCGACGGATTTCTCTTAACTGATCTTAGGCGGTTTTGATTCGCAATTGAACTTGTTCATCGCGGCGTCAATCCCTTCCTTCAACCACGTGAAGACGGCCCCTCCTGCAAAGGAGAGGCCTTGCTCCACAACTGCTCGTTCGGACGAGGAGAACTTGCTTAACACGTAATCGGCGGTTTCCCAATGTTCAGGGGTCGCATCGATTCCAATCCTCAATCGCGGAACGTCTTGCGTCCCAAGCGACTGAATGATGTCGTTCAGCCCTTTCTGGCCCCCGCTTGAACCTGATTTTCGAATTCTGAGTTTACCAAGTGGCAGGCTCAAGTCATCGCAAATCACCAAAATATTTTCGACTTCCACTTTGTAAAACCGAGCGAACTGAGAGACGCATCTCCCGCTGCAGTTCATAAAAGTGAGCGGCCAAATTAAGCAAACATCCCGTTCACCTATTCGACCTTTTGCGACTTGCCCTTCAAACTTGGTCTGCAAGGTGGGCGAACCCATCCCAGCATGAAGGTCATTCAGGCAATCAAATCCTATGTTATGTCGGGTCCGCTCATACTTGGACCCAGGATTCCCCAACCCAACAACCAAAGCCATTCCGGCATCTGTTTGACGAGCCATTGAACCCAAATTATTCATTACGCTCCGGCTTCAGAAGCTTTTTCTTTACGAATCAGCTCAGGCTCGGAAGAGGTAGCCAACGGATCTGGGGCACTTTCACCCGCAGCAACAGCAACCTGAGCAATCACAATGGCCGCAGGCGTTACTGATGTTGCACCTGGTGGCAGCTTCATATCGCTAACGTGAATCGATTGGCCCAGTTGCAAAGCACCAATTTCACAGACCAAATACTCAGGAATCGACGAAGCTGGGCATCGAATGACGATTTCGTGCGTAACGAATCGCAACTGCCCAGCGGCCGAAAGAGCACCAGGGGCCTCCCCGTGCAAATGAATTGGAATGGTGACTTCGACGTCTTCCGTTTGAGAAACCCGTGCAAAGTCAACGTGGATGATTCGATCGCCCATGCTGCTCCACTGGACGGCTCGCAAAAGTGCCGTGTCCGTAACGCCACCCGTCAGCGAAACCAGCTTGGTTCCATGCTTGATCAAGTTGTTGACCGTATCCAACGGAAGAGTCAGGCAAATGTTTTCTTCGCCGTGACCGTACAAAATCGCCGGAATATGCCCTTTTTCGCGAATTTTTATCATGGCTCGTGAGCCGAGTACATCTCGCTTGGCCACTTCAATCGTTTCAATCATGCCTGCTGCGTTCCGCTGCTATTAATTAAATTCGAGGTATAGCGGGCACTTGGATGCCCATTTGATTTGTAAGGAAGCCCAGCAGTATGACGAATTTGCCTCTCAATGCAAGTGCAAATGTACTTGCCGATTTATTGGCTTGCCGTATGCTTTGCTGATGGCAAAGAAAACCCCACAGTTTGACTACATCGAGCCCGTCGGAGCCCGGATTTTGGTTCGTAAAGACGAACCAAAAAGGGAAACGAAAGGTGGGATCGCGCTTCCAGACTCAGCCGAAATCCCGACTATCACCGGTTGGATTGTCACGATAAGTCATCAGGTAGAACAAGATGAAGCGGTTCCGCTCCGACAATATGACAAAATCTTGTTCCATCCCAAAAACGCGATCCCCGTCGATTTTGAACCAGACAATCAGCTCTACGTCGTGCCGGTGGAAGACGTTGTGGCTGTTTTCCGTCGCAAAAAATCGGAATCCGACGACCTCTCTTAAGGTCAAGGTCGAAGGGGTCACGGTCGCAAACTTCTTGGAGACTGACTTGAAGGAATGCCCGGTCCTACAGTCCACGGGCAAGATCCAAAGGAATTGCCTGCTCTGGTGTTCTTGGATCACGATTCTAGCCCACCTGGCTGTTGGGTATTTCAATAACTCGGTTTGGGCTCAAGAAAAGCCGGTTGAGCCCGTCCCCAATGCCGCCGTCCCCAATGCCGCCGTCCCCAATGCACCCGTCCCCAATGCACCCGTCCCCACCGATCCTGCCAACCCTCTCCAGGCCAGCAACCTGATCGGTCGTCTTTACCGCGTTACCTTCGACCTTGAAAATCAGCCCCAGGTGGTCACGGGGGAGCTCGTGTCCTGCAATCCGACCGAGGGACATTTGTTCCTGGATGCGGACGGTGTATTGACGGCGGTCCCTCCCGCCGATCTACAACGATTGGAGGAGCTTCCGCCAACCGAGACGCTTGTTCCGACCACCAGCAAGGAACTCGCAGGCAAAACGTTGCGTGCTATGCCACCGGGTTCCAAATTTATCGTCACAGACCATTTCGTCGTTTGCTACAACACCTCGGACGTTTACGCCCGCTGGAACGCGAGCCTCTACGAGCGACTCTACAAAGGCTTCTACCGGTTTTGGAAAGAAAAAGGCTTCGAATTGTCGCCCCCAAGGTTTCCTCTGGTCGCCATGGTGTTCGATGACAAAGACGCTTATCTCAAGCATGCAAGCAGCGAATTCGACGGTGCCGAAAACACCATCGGCTATTACCACCAAGCTAACAATCGACTGGCCTCGTACGATCTAACTGGGATCGAAGGGATCCTTCCGCCCAACGCCCAAGTCGGACGTGAAGAACTGATCAATCAAATCCTATCGAGACCGCAAGCAGAAAGAACGGTCGCGACGATTGTGCACGAAGCTTGCCATCAAATCGCCTTCAACAGCGGACTTCAAGTAAGGCTCGGCGATAATCCGCTATGGCTGAGTGAAGGCTTGGCGATGTTCTTCGAGTCCCCTGATCCCAACAGTTCGAATGGCTGGGGCGGGACTGGCAAAGTAAACCGCCACAATCTCAACGTTTTTGCCAACTATCTGACTGTTCGCCCAGAAGACTCGCTCGAACAGCTGCTGCTGCACGACAATCGCCTACGCTCAGGCGAAACCCTGACCCATGCTTACGCTGAATCTTGGGCACTGACATACTTTTTACTCAAAAGCAAACCCAAGCAGTTCGTCAGCTACTTAAAGCAGCTGAAATCGAAAAGTCCTGGCAACCAGTCCACCTCCAAAGAGCGAATCGAATTATTTCAAGCATGCTTTGGGGAAGATCTTGCTAAGATAGATCGCGATTTCAAGCTGTTCATTCGCAAAGTTCGATAGCCCGCACTTCCCTCACTCCCACGAACCTCATTCCAACGACATGTTCAAAAACCTAACCAATCTCGCCGGTGCCATGCGGAACCTAACGCAGCTAGGGCCCCAAATGAAAGCCATCAACGCGAGACTTGAAACGGCCCGCGTTTATGGATCTGCAATTCGCGATGGCATGTCGGTCAACGTTGAAATGAATGGCTTGGGCTTGGTCCAATCGGTTAGCGTGTCCGAAGGGATTTCATCGGGTGAAAGCAAAGCCTTGCTCGAACAACTGACTCGCGATGCTATGAATCAAGCGATCCGCTCTGCCAAGGAACTGCACATCGGAGCCCTCAAGGATTTGACCGGCGGGGCGGAATTGTTCCCAGGCATGAACGACATGCTGGAGAACATGACCAAGTAACTCAAGCAAGCATCGCCACAACTTAACCGTATGAATCAGTTACTTGGGTACCTGTTGACTAGCAATGATTTCGTCCTAACTTGAACCGCAGGCGCTAGCCGCAACCAAGTTTCTAGCGCAATGAACTTAACGCGGCTAGCGCCCAATGGCACTCACTTTGTTCGAAATGAGCCGCGGGCACAGGCCTAGATGCGCTCCCGAGAATCAGCATCCGGGCTGTCGCACTTGACTCGCATGAATCTTCTCGCAGATCATGCGCAGCGAAGCCTCTAAGTCGCCGGTCGCCGTTTTGAACGCATCCGCGTCGATCGTCAGCGGTGCCCCCAATACCACGAGCGGAGCACCATACTCGGGACATTGAATGGCTTGTTCTAGCGACAATCCACCTACGGCTTGCACGGGGATCTTGACGGCATCCACAACCTGACGCAGTTGATCCAGCGGGCTGGGCATACGCAATCCACGGGCGGCAATCCCGCGTCTTTCATCGTATCCAATATGATGGATCACATAATCGCAGCCTAAATTTTCCAACCACTTTGCACCTGCCACCATATCGGGGCAAATCATGTTGTCGCCCATGACTTGCACGCCAAAATCTTTGCCAGCTTTGACAACGCAGCGAATGGTTTCTTCGTGAGCTCGGGCCATGACCACCACATGAGTCGCTCCGGCTTGGGCCATCATTTGCGCCTCCAGGTAGCCCCCGTCCATGGTCTTTAGGTCGGCCACAATGGGCACCCCGGGAAAAGCACTTCGCAATGCTCGTATCCCGTGCAGCCCCTCGGCTAATATCAAAGGGGTGCCTGCCTCCAGCCAGTCGACACCCGCCCGCATAGCCAGGGCCGCTGTTTCCAACGCCTCATCGATGTTGGTTAAGTCGAGCGAAATTTGAACGATAGGTCGGGTGAACGCGGGCCGATGGATTGTCATTGTGTCGATGCCGGATTGTTGAAGTGATGAAGTGTTGATGAAGAGAATGTATTGTAAAGCCTAACGTTTTCGGACTAACCTGAGCCGCAGGCGCTAGCCGCGTTACTATCTGCCTGAGCCGCAGGCGCTAGCCGCGTTACGCATATTTTTCAGGGAAAGCCCTATCGCGGCTAGCGCCTGCGGTTCAGTTTGGACCCTATCGCGGCTAGCGCCTGCGGTTCAACAAGCATAATCTTTTGCCATCTGCTGGATGACCTTCTTGATCTCTTTGCGGCCTTCTGCTGGCTCCAACAACTGAGCTTCATTGCCTAACTTCAAAACATTGGGGATGATTTCCATGGGATGGTAAGCCGACACCCTCAACAGGCACGAACCGTCGCTTTGAAATTCCAGCTGTTGCTGAGCGTGCCACGGATCTTCCTGAATCCATCTGGCAGCGTTCGCCGATAATCGAATCGTATAGGTGACAGGATTTTCGCCGCTGAAAATCCCAACGCTCTTGCCTAGGTGGTGTTCCAAATCCACCTCTTCATCAGCCTTGAACCACGCATCCAGTGCCGTCGCTTTGCTAAATCGATCCAGCTTCCAATGGCGCAATCGATCTTGCGGATCGTCGTCCTCGTTTTTCCCTGATTCGATCGCGACCACATAAATGCTCGATTGATAGATCGCCAGCCCGTAGGGCTCCAGGACTCTCGTCGACAATGGCTTACCCAAGGACTCATATTCGATTTCAAGCTTGCGGTGCTCTTGAATCGAACGGTTGATGGTCTTCAGGATCCCTTGCTGCTTTTCGTACGTCTTAGCAGGTCCCCCTAATACGACCAAGGTTCTGCGATAACGTTGATAGTGGTCCCAAACGCCAGCCGGAAGTTGTTCACGAACTTTATTCCAGAACGCCTCGATGCCTTGCCAGAACTGAGTCCCCACCAGAGGCAACAACAAGTCCCGGCCCATGGAAAGCGCGATCAACTCGCTTGAAGTAATGGTGATCTTGTTGAGCCCCTTTTCGACGCGGCTCATCTTCCAAACTTTTCCACTTTGCGTTTCCTCCGTGACAATCCCCATCCCCGCGGCTTGCAACGCTTCAATATCTCGGCGGATGCTTCGGACATGCAACGTCCCCAAACCCAATTCTTCCACCACCGAATTTCGGAGATCTTCGAGAGAAGCTCCGTAGCGTCGTCTTTCCAAGATCTGGATTATCTTGTGTTGCCGAATCAGCTGTTCATTTCTTGCCAATTTTTGCCATCCTTGATTGCGAGAGTTGAGGGTCGAGAACGCCCAGGAAAGGCAATTTCCGACGGATGCAGTGTACGCCAAAAGTCGAAAAGCGCGTACCGTCCCAGTCTGTGGTTAGCAACGCCCGCAGATAAGCCCAAGAGATAAGCCCAGGGGCTGAAAACGTAAATTGCTGCACAGGGTCAGCTCCAGCTGTACTTGGCCGAAAAACCACAATCCAACCTGCGATCGTGCGAGTCCAACAAGAACGCTTGCGATACCTCGCACTTGCCGACCCCCTTTCGACCATAATCGGCCACCAAAACCTGATTGATATCGCGAATGCTGATATGCGACGAATGCCCGCAAAGCAAAACCGCCTTCCGATTTTCAGACAAAAGTTGCCAGCAATGCGACAACAAAGGAACCAAGTCCCGGCGAATCTGCCATCGATCCCCTTGGGAACCATGACCATAGGTGGGGGGATCCAGAATGATCGCATCGTATTGCTGTTTTCGCCGTAGCTCTCGTTTCACAAAGGCACTGGCGTCATCCACAATCCACCGAATGCTTGCGTTCTGCAAGCCGGACCGGACCGCGTTTTCCCGAGCCCATTGGACGGTTGGTTTCGAGGAGTCCACATGGGTCACGTCGCATCCCGAGATCGCAAGTGCTAAGGTTGTCGCGCCAGTATAAGCAAAAAGATGAAGCACCCTTGGCTTTTCGAATTCTTGTTCTACCTCCTGTTTTCCCAGCCCCAATGACTCGCGAAGCCAATGCCAATGCGCCCAATGCTCTGGAAACACACCCAATTGGCCCGCAATGGTCGGCCGAATCCCCAAACGAACTTGACCAATGCGACATTCCCAATCCTCCTTGATACCCGCCATGGTATCCCCACCGGCGGCTTGATGATCCCATCCTCCCCCTGGTCCATCACGGTATACCAGCTGGCTGCTTTGCCATGCTTTCGGGTTGAGCTTGGGCGCATTCGCTCCTGGGCAAGGCCGGTCGACAATTACTTGTCCTAATTGCTCCAGCTTGCGGCCCTGCCCAAAGTCCAAAAGTTGGTAATCGTAGGTAGTGGAAGACGAATGGACCAATGAAGTGAACCCTTGAGAAAAATGGCTTGTCGAATTATCATTCTCCAGCTCTCCGAAGGTTGCAATGCTTATTTGCAAAGACAGTCTTCATTTTATCCGTGTCCATAACCCCCCATAATCTTTCATGCGGCACCTACTTTCCGCTGTTGTCCAAAACGTTCCTGGCGTACTCGCGCACATCTCCGGAATGCTCGCGTCGCGAGGGTACAACATCGACTCACTTGCCGTAGGAGAAACGGAAAACAAAAATTTGTCTCGCATGACGTTTGTCGTCGTGGGGGACAATCATGTTCTTGAGCAAGTGCGAAAGCAACTTGAGAAGATCGTGACCGTTGTGGAAGTGCAAGATATCAGCTCGCGAGATTACGTCGAGCGTGATTTGATGCTGATCAAAGTGAGCGCTCCCTCCGGTGGGGTCCGAACCGAGATTCGTGAGCTGGTGGATATTTTTCGTGGGCGTGTCGTGGACGTTGGCCCCGAAGAGCTGATGATTGAGATCTCGGGCCGCGAGACCAAGATTCAGGCTTTCATCGAACGGATGCGGCCCTACGGTATCCTAGAACTCGTGCGAACAGGCCGTATCGCCATGGTGCGAGGCAGCAACCCCAACGATGTCGAGCCGGACGAAGATGCCGCCGAACTCGCTCGCGAGTAGTTTCACTGACGCCGATTTTCGTAATGAAATGAATCACAAGTAGCCATCGATCCCTTGGACCAAGTCCGTTCGTTGTCTCCTAATCCCAAGTCCCTAGTTCATCCTTTCCCCCGATAATAAAAAGCGATCCTAACATGGCAGCAACCATTTACTACGACAACGACGCCGATCTGTCCCACCTCAAAGATAAGACCATCGCCATTCTTGGCTACGGATCGCAAGGCCACGCCCAAGCTCAAAACCTGCGCGACAGCGGTTGCAAAGTGATTATCGGTCAACGACCTGGCAGCAAGAATTACGACCTCGCGGTTTCCCACGGCTTCCAACCCATGGAAATCGATCAAGCTACCAAACAAGCGGATCTGATCAACGTTCTACTTCCCGACGAAGTGCAAGGGGATCTTTATCGCACTCACATTAAGCCCAACCTGAGTCCTGGCAATGTTCTGATGTGCTCGCACGGATTTAATCTGCACTTCGGACAAATCGAACCACCGAAGGGCGTGGATACTTTGTTGGTCGCTCCCAAAGGCCCTGGCCACTTGGTCCGCAGCGAATACACCAAAGGGGGCGGCGTCCCTTGCTTGATCGCTCTTGGGGCAGGTGCAACCGACCTGACAAAGAAGCTTGGTTTGGCATACGCCAAGGGAATCGGCGGAACCCGAGGTGGTGTGATCGAAACCACCATCGCAGAAGAAACCGAAACGGATCTCTTCGGTGAACAAGTAGTTCTTTGCGGTGGTGTTAGCGAACTGGTCAAGGCAGGCTTCGAAACACTTGTTGAAGCTGGCTACCAACCGGAAATGGCCTACTTCGAATGCATGCACGAACTGAAGCTGATCGTCGACCTGCTCTACCAAGGCGGTTTGAATTACATGCGATACAGCATCTCCAACACCGCTGAGTTTGGTGATTACACACGCGGTCCTCGTATCATCACCGAACAAACCAAGGCCGAGATGAAGAAGATCCTTACCGAGATCCAAACCGGCAAGTTCGCTCGGGAATGGATCCTTGAAAACAAAGCGGGAGCACCCGCATTCAAGGCTTCGCGCCGCCTAGAACGACAGCATCAAATCGAAAAGGTTGGCCAAAAGCTTCGCGGCCTGATGAAGTGGATCGACGCCAAAGTCGTTGACTAGTTCTCGCTAACGTTTTTGAATTCTTGAGTACCCACGTTCACCTGAAGACCAGCACATGTCGAAGATCCTTCAATCCCTTCCTGTTGGTAAGAATGTGGGTATCGCGTTCTCCGGTGGCCTCGATACAAGCGCAGCCATTTATTGGATGCGACAGAAGGGGGCCGTTCCGTATTGTTACACGGCTAACTTGGGTCAACCCGACGAAAGCAATTACGACGATATCCCCAAACGAGCACTCGCTTGCGGAGCAGAGAAAGCTCGTTTGATCGATTGCCGTGAACAACTGGTGCACGAAGGGATTGCTGCTCTGCAGTGCGGCGCATTCCACATCACCACTGCAGGTGTTCCCTACTTCAACACGACGCCCATCGGCCGCGCTGTCACGGGGACCATGCTGGTCCAAGCCATGAAAGAAGATGGCGTCAACATTTGGGGCGATGGCAGCACCTACAAAGGAAACGACATTGAGCGATTCTATCGCTACGGCCTACTGGCCAATCCCGATCTGCAAGTTTACAAGCCCTGGTTGGACGAACGGTTCAATCGCGAACTAGGGGGACGCAAGGAGATGTCGGAATTGCTCGAGAAAGCCGGCTTGGGCTACCACATGAGCAAAGAAAAAGCCTACTCCACCGACTCCAATATCTGGGGTGCCACGCACGAAGCCAAAGACCTTGAAATGCTGGACCGAGGCATCAAGATCGTCGAACCCATCATGGGCGTTCCATTCTGGAAGTCCGAATTTCCAGTCAATCCCGAAACGGTAACCATCACCTTTGAAGCGGGTGTACCTGTTGCGCTCAATGGCAATTCGTTTGCATCGCAAGTTGACTTGGTTCTGGAGGCAAACGCGATCGGCGGTCGGCACGGCTTGGGAATGTCGGACCAAATTGAAAATCGTATTATCGAAGCCAAGAGCCGCGGGATCTACGAAGCCCCAGGAATGGCCCTGTTGTTCATCGCCTACGAACGGCTGATTACAGGCATTCACAACGAAGGGACTATGGAACAGTACCGCGACATGGGACGCCGACTTGGACGCCTTCTTTACGAAGGACGCTGGTTTGATTCGCAGTCGCTCATGCTGCGAGAGACCCTGCAACATTGGGTTGCTAAAGCTATCACCGGTGAAGTGGTTTTAGAATTGCGCCGTGGCAATGACTATTCCATCTTGGACACTCGCAGCCCAAATTTAACCTACAAGCCCGAACGTCTTACCATGGAAAGTGGGCAAGGGGAATTTTCCCCTACCGATCGAATCGGGCAACTCACCATGCGCAACTTAGACATCGCCGACACGCGAGAAAAGCTTACCGTTTATCGCAGCGCGGGACTTCTGACGGCAGGCGGCAGCGATTCGATCAAGCTGCTCGAAGAATAAGCCACAAGCAAACGGTCTGTTCACCCTGACTGGTACAACTACCGAACCAGCGTCTCTGCACCATCGCCATCGACTAGCTTTTCGACTTCCGATCGAAGAAAGATCGGCAGATCACCTGGAATGCTGTATTTCATTCTGGCCGATGCAATCGCCCAGCGAAGCGAACGTTCTAGGTCGCTCTCGTCAAGCCAGGCGTTTAAGAACCCTGCCGAAAACGCATCTCCACCTCCAAGTCGCCCAACGGGCTCGACCGGTACGACCGCCTTCATGAATGACTGGGATGCATCGGCGGCCATGGCTCCGCGTGAACCTAAAGTCATCACGGTTGGCTTGCCCGATCTCATGGTCAACATTTGGTTCATCACAGCTTCATCGGTTGCATTGGTATCCAAGGACCACAGCTGAACCGCATCGCGACGCGGTAAAAAAACTAGGTCCGCGGTTTCGACATAGCTTTGACAAAATTCGCGGGCTTCCGATGGTGAACACAGCAAGGTGCGGTGATTTACGTCAAAGCTGATCTTCCACTGAGCCTGCTTAGCAAGTTCAACAGCCCTAGCGATCAACGCTCTGGACGTGGGACTGAGCCACAATGAGATACCGGTGATGTGCAACCATCTGGAAATCCCCGTCTGAAACAAATCCACGGGGAGTTCGTCAACGGGAAAGCGTGAGTATGCAGAGTCCATTCGATCGTAGATGACTTGACTGGCGCGCGGTGGAGTTCCATTCTCCAAAAAGTACAATCCGATACGGTCTTGCTTGGTCCAAACTACATGGCTGGTATCCACCCCATGGGACGCAATCGCATTGGCAATCTGATGGCCCAGATGATTGTCCGTAAGCCGTGAGAGCCACGCTACTTTCTTCCCGAGTCTCGCAAGACCCACCGCTGTATTGGATTCACTGCCGCCAACGTGCAACTCCAACGCTGCAGCTTGTTCCAGCCGGGTAAATCCCGTTGGTGTAAAACGAAGCATGGTCTCGCCAATCGTAACCACATCGTACCGAGATTTTTCAGAAGAGTTATTGTTTGACATGTTGATCATGTTGGTAGGCACTTAGCGGGGTGCTGACTGGCTACAGATCGTCACATAACGCGCTGCAACCTGTGCGATGGACGCCCAATCGCGATTCTGTATGGCAATTGGATCAAGAAACTGACTTCCAACACCAACCGCTACGGCGCCAGCGTCGAAATAGGCTTTCAAGTTCGTGTGGTCCACACCACCCGTAGGCATCAATTTCAAATAAGGCATGGGAGCCAGAACATCTTTGATGTACCCAGGACCGAGCGTTCGTGCAGGAAAGACCTTAATGATGTCTGCGCCCGCTTCCCAACCGGTTGCGATTTCGGTAGGCGTATAGGCACCGGGGCAAACGGCAATGCGATTCTGCTTGCAATAGTCGATGATGGGAACGGACGTGATGGGCGACACCACGAATTGAGCCCCGCTGTCGATCGCGATCTTGGCCTCCTCCAACGATCGAACGGATCCGATCCCAATGGCCGCTTTGCCGTCCAAAATCTGACGGTTCGAATCTCGAAGTTTCCGAACTTCTGTGGCTGCTTGCGGATTGGTTAACGTAAATTCCAATGCCAGCACACCTGCCTCGATCAACGTTTCCGCAATCTGCTGGGCGGCGCTCAGATCATCAAGCCGGATGATGGCGACCAATCGCGAATCAAGAATCAACTGAATTGTCATAAACCACAATCTTGTGCTAGCTATCAAACCTGGAAAGATTTTCTGATTGTACCGACTGTGACGGCCGATACACAGATGGGAAGCCAGGCCAAACCACGCCATAGCTTTGCAAAAATCAAAGAATAATCTCGGGGGGATGACGACATGAAATCAGCGTTAGGTCTATGGCTTGTTTTGACCGGTCTATTGGTGAGCCATGTCGGATGTTGTTCCGTTCGAATGGCGGGAGACAGTTGCTCGATGAGTTCGTGCAACGATATCGGATGCGGCGGCTGCGGGCAGTTCGAAGTCCCGTTCTCTGGCGTAGGTCGACGCGTTGCCAATCGCATCAAGAGCGCCCATTGTTCGTCCGGCTGTGGCGAAATTTACTGGGACGAGCATATCAACGATCCCCCGGTCTGCGATCCTTGCGGCTGCAATGGCGAGTTCACGGGTGAACATTGCGGCAGCTTCCCAACCGCCTTGGGCCGACTTCGCAATTTGTGGGGCCATCGCTATCACCCTTCTGGAAACGATGGCTGCGCGACATGCGCCGACGGTCATTTTGAATCGCATGGTTCAAGCACATGCTCGTCCTGCTCTTCCGGTTCGACGCACGATACAACAACGCATCACGCAACAGTTGGCGTACCTTCAAGCCAGCCTGCCACACAGGGAATGAAGTCGGAAACGTCCGCGTCTCGCGGTGAACCGACTCCGGCAGTGCCTAGGGTTCAGAAGGCTCCCGAACCTGACGTGATTGCCCCTATTCCAGATCCAAACGCAATGAGGCGTTCGCGAAACACCACTAGCCAAGTCGCCGTAGGATCCGGCATATCTTTCGATGAAGGAGTGCAACGAGATGTTCCGCAAAGCACTAGGTCGGTGAAGGCGAAACCAACCTCAGTGGTGACGCAAGCCCCACGACGTTTGGTAACGAATCCTAAGTAACTCGGACCTCGAAAAACTTCTCGATGTTAACTTGACAAGACATCCATCGCTTGATCGGCAAGATGGATCAACCGTGATAGGATATCCGCTTCCCGGAACAAGCAAAAAGAAAATTCGCGTGAATCGCGAATCTTGTTCCGATGTTGCGTTCGGTAAAGCGATTGAAGTTCTGCGATCGCGATTCGCTTTTGCTCGGCGATTGCGGATTCCATCTGTGCTTTAGCTCGAATGACCTCAGCATGCCACGCACGCTTCTTACCACGCTCTGGAATATGCGTCAGCAGCTGAGCGTGCTCATCGAACAGCTGTTTTTGGTCACTTTGCGTTGTGTCCAGAAACCGCTCGGGAACGGATCGCATCAGTTGCAATTCGCGATGCGCTCGCTGCATGCTTTCAACCTGTGCATCGCCGCTGGCCGATAAACCCAGGTGCAAAGAAGCGGAGCACGTGATGTACTCCGGGGGCTCCATGCCTAACCAAGCCAAAATGATGGCGTCCGTGAGTTCGTCATAAGCCCCGCCGCCGATCCCGTGTACAAACAAATCCGCCACAAAACAGCGCAAGAACAATGTGGTCATCAAGGCACGTGGGCGGATGCAGACACCTTCATCCACCCATCGCGACCAAGCCCATTCAACCTGCTTTGGGTCCCTGGGTAACGACAACCAAATCGTTCGCTGGGCTGGATCGGGATGGTCTACTAGCTGATATTCGTCAGACGATTGACTCGAATCGACAAATAACCACAACCGCTTCCGATCCGTGAAGGAAGCCACATCGCGTTTGTAGATCCAGAACGGAAGCTCCAGCATCCCGTCTTCTCGCAAGAGTTCGGGAACTGGCTGTGCTTGATTGCGAATGGAATGCCGATGCCGATATTCCGAACGACAACGATTGTAAATGCTCCAGAGCGAATCCGCATCGGCCACACAATGGTACACAAATCTACCGAAGGCGGAAGCATCGCAGATTGAACCGATCGGAACTTCTAGATTCGAGACCCCATGTTCAATCTCGATCCGATGACGAAACTGGGAAAACACATCACTAAAGTTCTTGCACTTCGATAGGCATTCGCTCAATAGCGGAAACCTATCCTGAGCGATGGAGCCAAAAGCACCGCAGCTAGCAAGACCGCTAGCGATCTGGTCAATGGCCTTTCTCCAGCGGCTAAGGTCCGTACCGTCCGTTAGGGTTAAGTGCCATGGCAATCGATTGCCAAAATCGGATCGAATCGGAAGTGCGATTGCTGTCTGATAAAGCTCGCCTTTCTCATATCCAATACCATGCTCAAAGCTGTCCATCGTCGCAGTGCTTTGAGCGGGAACTCGGATCGCATCTAACCGAGCCAAATCGTGATCGATGATGACGTGCAAGCCGCACGAAGACGTCGACTGTGCGATCTTTGACAAAAGAACATTCTTAAACCAAACGCCCGGATGGAAGAGCTCGGGTTGATGGCCGCCGACTACCAAATTCGACGGTTCGGCCCCGGCGTTCAAAATGCTCTGCGGAGCGTAGGTCGAGGTGTAATCGCGGGCCGCCTGAAGGGCTTGGGTCCTTGCCAAGGTTTGCAGCGGCCGGATCCAGTCAGCTTGGGATTGGCTGTCTTTCTGAGATTGGTTCTGGCGCAGCAGTCTCTGAGCGTTTCCTGCGTGTGGAGTACACAGGAAGGTATTGTTCTCACGAGGCACTTTCAGCGATCGTTGGCCCTCGTGGCCCGGCCCACTCACGCTACGGACACTCCCCACATCGTTGCATCGAAGTGGTAGGTGGTGTGGAGGGCAGTTGGTATCCCCGGTCCAGCATGACTTGAATGCTTTGTTCGATGACTTGATTGTAGTACGCCAAGCGCACGCTACCATCATCGAGTGCGCCGCCAAACGACCTCGACTCGTCCAGGTAGATCAGCGGTACTGGGATTTCGATGATTCGCATTTCTAACATGGCGGCCTGTGCCCACAGTTCGAGCGGCATCGCATAGCCTTCCACTGTGATTTGGAGCTGGGCCAAAGCCGACGTGCGATACGCCTTAAAGCCACAGAAGGTATCGGTCAAATTCCAATGGAACAAATCGTTGATGGTTTTGGTGACCTGTTTGTTAATAAACAGTCGCTGGGCGGGCGGCACGCTGTCACCGTCATATTTTTTAAGGTAGCGAGAGCCCGAAACGATATCGGCGTTTTGGCAAGCCGACACAAAGCGTGGGATTCGCATGGGCTGATGTTGGCCATCGCAATCGAGCGTGACGACGATTTCATACCCTTCTTCGATGGCGTATTGAAAGGCCGTTTTCAGGGCCGCACCGTATCCGCGGTTCTGCTCGTGGTGTAGGACCGCAATGTCACCGCGCCGGTCGAGAAGTTCCCCGGTGGCATCCTTAGAACCATCGTTGACGGCCAGAACATCAGGCGCGTACTTGAGTACTTCATCCAAAACTTGGTTAACAAAAGGCGCTTCGTTGTAAACAGGCAAAGCCGCCAGCCATCGTTGGGTCATTCTAAATCGTTGCCTTGACCCGAAGGTCTTAATTGCGAACTGCACCGGATAATACGCTGGTTCTGGGGATGCGACACCCTGCGAACCAAGGCATTGTAGACCGAGGCTAGTGAAGGTCAACGATTGGACGAGCTCATCAGACAAAACACAGCATCGGAAAGTTGCAAAATGCCGATTGTTTTGCTGAAAGGGCGAAAACTATTTTGCCTCAATTGCTTGAGCTAGATTTTCTTCGATCGAAGCAGCCAGGGAGTCCGGGTCTGCAATTCGGTCGGGCCGAGTGTAGCCAAGGTCCCGAATGACCTCGAGAATTTCACTGCACGTAGGAAACATGCGGCCATTCTTTCGTTTGTACGCATCCATGGCTTGCATAAACTCCACTTCATCGCCCGAGTAATCGCGTTCGCAAGTGGTAGGGTCAATTTGACGGCGGCGCTGGGTTTTTGTTCGTCTCTTTTCCTGAGCGATCAGCGCCTTCACTTGTGCCTCTTCGGCAATCACCGAAGAGCGTCGGCTCCCCCGTCTTCGATCGAGCGTAACGACTTCTTCGCCGGCTTTAACTGACTTTGGCATACTCATTCCCCCCCAAAACGCGTTGAAACAATAGATTGCTACAAACGGCAAACTCTCGCTGCCGAGCAAACTCTACGCGATCGTTCGAGCCGAGGTAGCAAGGGGCGAGAAATCAGCAAGGTTTCCCCCAACGGCCATGCAAATCATGCCGATTATTCCGAATCTACATTCTTGGGATCCTCGATCGGACTTATCAGCTCCGATTTTTGGATTTTCATTTCAGTTCGGAGCTCCATATTCTGCTCCATGTCGAAATGCTTGGTTGGTTTCATGAGGCGGGATAGTACGATTGCGCCGACATTAGTAGATGAACCGTCTGCACGTCCAAATAACTTCCAAGGAATCGAACCTAATCGAATAGCCAGGAGTTCTTTGCGTCCTAGGTTTCGAAGTCCAGCAGTCCGTGTGACAATTTCTAGGAAGTCCAATCCAGGTAATGTTGACGACCAATAACCAGACCTTCATTCCTATAAGCATTTTTAGCTTGATTGACGACGCACGCCCTGAAGTCAACATTTACGCGTGCGCAAAAAATGACCATCGCCCGATTCTGCTGATATCCGAAACACAAGCAATTGATCTCAATAAAATCGGTAGCTTCGAGTCGGAGGGGGTGTACAATCTTTACGTATCCAACGATCAATTCGAGCAGTTTCAAGAACATCTGCGTTCGAATTGGGAGCGGTTTTTAGAGGATGAGACTCTTCCTTGGAAGACCCGACTTACCAACATTATGGAGATATCTCGGGATCTAATTGCTAAAACATTTGTGATGAAGCAACCAGATAATCTTGTGCGTGTTGCTCGTTCCCTCAGCCGCGTCTTTGCCTCCTTGATCAACCGGAACCAGCCAACATTACGGGATCTTCTAGAAATTTTGCGTCATGACGATCACATTGCAACGCACTCGGTCAATGTTGCATGTTATGCGATTTTCCTAGCCGAGAGCCTAGGGTATCCCCTGTCGGATCTTAGTAAGATCGGAACGGGTGTTTTGCTGCATGATGTTGGTATGTTGGAGCTGGATCCTAAGTTAGTTAAGAAAGCGCGAAAGCTGGACGAGTTTGAGCGGAAGGAAATCGTAAAGCATTCGATCTTAGGCTACAAGCTGTTATGCAAGGTTGCGGATTTGTCTCGCGATGAGCTAATGATTGTCTATCAACATCACGAAAGAGTGGACGGCAAAGGATACCCAACCGCTTTAGTTCAGTCTGAAATCCATCCATGGGCCCGATTGTGTTCGGTCGTGGATACCTTTGAGGCGGTTACCTCCGATCGTCCACAAAGGCAAAGGCTAAGCGTGACTTCGGCAATCGCGATCTTACAGCGTGAGTCTAACCATTCGCTGGACCCAGCTTTTGTCGATGCTTGGATAGGCTTGTTGGAAGCAGAGAAAATAACATGACCAGGATACTAAAAGTCCAGCTCCCCCCGAGCTTGTCGAACTTCTTTTCCGAAGGTGGTTTTACCGAGACCACCCACTTCGAGACTCGCAAGCACAGTCGTCTTCGATGCCGCTGCGAGGCAGACCTTCGCATTGACTGGTCTCCACCCATGCTTGCACGTTCCGATAGCGAGATGCGAGTTCTGGTGAAAGATGTTTCCAAATGTGGAATTGGGTTGCTTGTGCACGAACAGCTTTGGCCGGAAGAACGAGTCACCATTACATTCATGGACAGGCGAGCCGTGGCTAAGATTGTTCGATGCCGTCGATTGGGCAAAGGCTGTTACGAATGTGGTGCAAGGTTGATCTCTTTTGAATCCAGCAGCACCTAGGTTGTCGTCGACTTCAACTGAAACTCTTGCTCACGCATCCCAGCAAGCCAATTCCTTTTGCGAAAGCCCCGCATGTCGCTCGATACCATTGGCGTTCTTGTAAGCATAGACAATATCAGCCTGGTCTTTACGCCAACCATTACTGCTAACCACCAACAGGCAAACGACTTAGGAAAGGGGAAGTTGCGATTCGCCTGTCCATTCCTTCTCCAAAAGCCGAAGCTCCAACTCAACCATTCGCGAATAAGCCATGGATTGCCCAGTATGCGGATGCACATATGTGTCGTTCAATCGTTCCTCGAACAAAGCAATCGCTTTGCGACGCCCTGAGTCGGAAAGCCAAATCTTATTTGCAGTAACGGTACGATCACTGGGCCACGCGAGGACTTGTTTCTTATCACCACGCTTGCATCGTCCGCGTTTATGTTCATACCTGGCCACCAGAAATCGGCAAAATACCTAGACTGTTGGCTTCAGGGGTGTCTGGCAATAGACGCGAGACCGCACCAAAGAGCGCAAAGCCGTGGTCCGACCAAAGCTGGGATTCGCATCGCAGCTTGAAAGACAAATCGACATGCGGTTCGGATGTAATCATGCTTTTTCACCTGTTGATGAATGGGGGCGTTGGATTGACGAGCTGCCATAAACCCTTTGTAAATGTCGGATCTCTTCTTCAATACTTTTTCTTAATTCCGGTGGTTGTAGTACCTCTGCCGAAGATCCAAAAGAAAGGATCCATGACTTGATTTCTAACATGCTACTCAATTCGACCGTTTGCGTAGCTGTCAGTTGTTGCTTCCGATTGGGGTGAACCCGAATGGAAAGCAGTGCGATGCTGGGGGCAGCGCTACGATGCTGCGAGTGACTTGCTCTTGCGCTTACACACAGCGATAAAACCGCCGCTTCGAAGATGTTTGAACCAGCTTCCCTTGAGAACTTGGCTGGATGTTCTGTTGAATCGATACAACTTGTGAAGTAGGAAGCCACTCGCTGATAAATCGGCCAGAAGTTCACTCTCCGAATAGATGTGAAGGAACATCGTTGGGAGACCTCGGTACGCATACACACTATCACCAAGCTCCCAGCCTTTTTCTCGCTTCGATCGCCACCAATCGCCGAGCGTCCGTCGTATGCCGCCTGGATCGCGAAGCCATGAACCGCGATTGTGCACGTGGACAATAAAACGGCCATCGTCACGCAGTGTACGAGCTGCATGACCAAGAAAATTGCGTCGATTCGATCGCCCTTGAAGCATACCAATCGAACTGTACATGCACAGAACGGCATCCGCACTATTGTCCTTCAGAAACCCAATATTCGCCATGTTCGCTCGAACCGTAGAGACTCGGTCTTGCCAAGATTTGTCCGCTTTGGTTCGAAACGCACGCAGCATCTCGCTGCTCAAGTCGACACCAAGGACTCGCCATCCTTGAGCCGCTAATGGCAGAAGATTCCGTCCCGTTCCGCATCCGCAATCGACCGCTATTTTGGGCGATCCATCCGGTCGAAATGGCTGGTCTCCAAGCTGATTCGTGATGATCTCGTGATCCAAATCCAGCAAGGGATGACCAGCGTGAAACCGATCATACTCCGTCGCAATCGAAGGTTCATTCACATAATCCCACGCACCGCGAGAAACACCCTCGGGAAGCTGCCAGTTGGGTCTCGAGGATGAACCTTTTGGCTCCACTTGCTCAGATGACGGATCCATATTTTTAGTTTCGAAAATCGAACGTCGCCATCACCGGATGATGATCGCTGATGTCGCGTTCCGATCGATCTTTGGTGTAGCGGGAATCCCAATGGTCTAAGTCCACCTCGTTGCCTCGAATGTTGTACTGACTAAGCACTTCCATCGTCTGAAATTTGATACCAGGCCCCGGTGCTGTTGCAAGCATCGGCTTGGATACCAGAATACGATCGAACTGCTTATCCAATATCAAATGAGTCTTTCGTTTTTCAGGTGGTAGCTGTTCCAGCAAATCAAATAAATCATCCGCTTCCGTTGCGGTCCGCTTCCCTAAGATGTCAAACATCCCATCCCCGTCCTCGGTGGCTTCGCCCGCCAGTTCTTCCACGTTGAAGTCCCCTAAAATGATTCGATTCTCTCCAGCTTCGATACCGGCCTTCATCCATGCATGAGCGAGCTTGCATTGCTTGCGTCGCAAGTCCGCCGCATCGGCGGTGGCTCGCAAATGAACCACCAGAACCACTAGCGATTCCGTGCGGCCATTGATTTGCCATTCGAACCGCGCAAACAAATGCTTCGACAGATTGTAGAACTCTTTCGAGTCAAACATTTCTTGCGTTTGCTCGCGCCGCGAATACTCGACAAGGCCCGATTGGTAAAGAATCGCAACATCCTGTTCCGTACCGGAGTCAAAGCCGTCGATGAATGCAACGCGATATTGCAAGTTGTGATTCTCTTTGAGCGCTTTCGTCAAGGCTTGCATGACAGATCGATCTTCAATCTCTTGAACAGCCAAGATGGTAGGCTGAAATTTGGCGATCGCGGCGGCGGTCGTATAGAGTTTCCATTGCCATTCCTCTTTGCTGGGTGAGGATTGCTCCTTGGCAACGTCACTTCGGTTGTTTGACTTGAAGTCATCAAAAAACCATTCCAAATTCCAAGTGGCCACCGTCAAGGACTTGGGGGCTTCATCGGCACGCACGGGATGTAAGGAACAAGAAAGCGTGATCGCAATGCAACCTACTCGCAACGCATGAAAGCTAAACCAGGATAACACAATAGCGACTACCACCTGCAAGAACTAATGGGCACAGAACACCCCAAGAATGATAGTTCAAGCGAAATACCCTCGACACCCCAGTCGCGAAAGCTTTTTTAAAGAACCAACGTACGATGGCGGGTCACGAAGAAGAATGGCAGTTCGAAGCATCAACATGAACTTCGTTAATCATCTCGATCCCTCGTGTTGCCGAACGGACTGTCTCCTGAGCCAGCTGCTTCAAAAAGAACGAATCAACACGCCCGCGAAGCAACACCAGCTCCCCTTCTTGTTCAACTCGCAATTCTCGCAAAGCAGAAAAGGGACTGTCATGAAGCATTTTAGTAGCTTGCCCAAGCACATCTTGAAAACCGGAATCAATCATTGATTCGCTCCTTCAGCGAGGTTTCTCTGTTCTTTCGATCCAAAGGGAAATTTCCAAGCCTCAATCCTGATGCATCCATTTCCAACTCGCACTCGGATTTCCCCAACCGACAAAAGAGTCGGAATAGGATTAACCTATTCTGGCAGGCTATCCGTTGTCAATAAGCTGACGAGCCAAATGCGGATAATCCTTACATTCCGAAAAATCCCTTCCTTTTAAGACGGATTCCTTTTCGCAGCGGCCTCCTAAAGATGCATCGCACAGGGTCCGTTGTACGTTTCTTTGGTTTCTTTCGACGAGCTTCATGAAGTCGCTGCGCAATCTAAACACTACGAATCACACATGGACATCATCTCTATCGAAAATCTATGCCTTGGTGCTGAGGCCATCATCGTATTGCTTTTGATAGCATTTGCATGGACTCCCAATGGCGTTTCGGGGGACGACGCAAGCAATGCCAAAAAGGAACTCACGGATTGGACTCCAGCCAAATTGGCTTTTCTTCAGTCGAGTTTGTTTCGAGGCTTATACGTGCAAAACTGGAAAGGTACCGCCGGTGGTCCTGCGAAACCGTTTTTGTGTTCTCAAGGGATCGAGGGTGAAATGCATTCGGAGATCCCGGGTCCGTGGCAAGATCGACTCACGAAACTAACCAATCGCCAGGGGTTTGATTCCCTTCTTCGGGAGTGGACTTCGATTAGTTCGGAGCATCGCAAGCAATCCTGTCTGTCCATGATCACGCTCAACGAATATTCTCAAATCTTAGCAACGCATGGGGCGATGGCGACCGAGAGTGCCATACGCGCATTTGCGAACCACCTAAAACTGAACTTAGAAAACGAAGCTTTCATTTCCCGGTACCAGTCCGAGCGTTTCATGGTGTTGAGTTTTGCTTCGAACGAATCCAAAGCATTTGAGACCATGCAACGCATCCGTGAAGAGGCTGCGAGCGCAAGCTTCTTCCAATTTCAAGGTACTCCCCTGCCTGTCGCTTGTATCGTCAGCGTCACGCTCATCGAAGGAAACGAATCAACGGATTCCATCATCGATTTGCTCGAAGAAGGGTACCTGCACGCAGACGACAATAAGTGTGGGGTTGTCTCTAGATCCAACCAAGCTTGGACCGATAAGCCGCCCGTCCCCAACGAAACGGAACCATCGATCGGCGAAGCGAGCGCCTCGGATGACGCCAAGAAGCAATATCTGGATTCCCAGCTGGAAACTTCCGAAAGTACATCCAACGTTGCCATCGATTCGTTAGCCGCCTCAGACGGTATCGCACAACCCTCCGCCGAGACAAACACTCTGGAGCCGAGTTCGGTTGATAAGGCTGCTGAAGTGCAACCTAACGGAGAAGCGGAGAACTCTAACGACATCACTGCTGTGGCGGATCCTGATGATATCGAAGCCCTGTTTGCTCAAATACGCAACAACAAACAGCGGAACAAGCCGAGTCCGGTGCTTCCGCCTGCAACCGCTCCCGCTGAACCCCCGCCCGTCGAAACGAGCGTTTCGGCTGATCCGGTAGAAATCGACGACTCTGCTCAAACAGTCAGTGCAGACGATATTGCTGCGTTGTTGGCAGCGAACAAGCCCAAGGCTCCACCCAAGAAGCAGAACTCACCTGCTCAAGGCATATCAGCACCTGTCGCGCCGCAGTCCTTGGTCACCAAGTCGCTGGTGCCTGATCCGAGTCCGGCGCTGGAGCCAGTCGCTTCGATCGATTCCCAGCTTAAGCCGGAGGAGCTAGGCGAAAGCGAAAAGGCAGAGCTGGCCACGGCCGACGACATTGCCGCGCTCTTTGCGTCCGTCAAACAAGGGATTGCGACGCCGCCCAAAACACAGACGCCTCAAACACAGACGTCGGCTCCAGCCCCGACCAACTCGCCTGTTTTGCCCCCTGCGTCGGCTGTGGTTGTCTCGCAAAGCGAACCTGTCGCACCAAACGACTTATCTTCCCAAACGGCGCAGCCCCCCCAGCCTTCCAGCCCTCCACTCAAGGCCACCGTCGCGACGTCCGATACGGACCTCTACGAGACAGCATCGGCAGATGACATAGCCGCTTTATTCGCGTCTGCGAAAAAGTAAGTCGCTTGTAATTTTGTTTGCTTGCAATTGCAAAGATTACAATTTTGGTCACGGTCGATTGCCAGTCCCAAATCGTGCCAAAATAAATTTCGGGAGAAAAACAAGGCTTTTTGCAATGTTTGGTTTTAAGAGGGTCGGAAAATAAAAAAGACGAGGTGAATGGCATGGCGTCTGCATTGCTATTCTCTCGTGAACCAAAGATGACCTGGTTTGCAACTCGGTTGGACCGAGGTTGAGAATGCTGGCATAGACTGATCAGCATCGGAGCTCCCTGAACATGGAGGTACCGTGATCTTAGTGGCGTCGAACGACCGAGCAACCTCGGTCTTAAACCGACAGACCTATTCGCACTAGGTTTGGCCCATCTTTCACGGTTGAAAGGGCTCGTGTTTGCGACCTGTTGGGTCGCGAACACGAGCCCTTTTTCGTTTCATGTCCGCGGAGCCTGGAAAACGTCTTCGAAACGGTTACACTCGAAATGCTTCCGCCAGGGCACAATAAGCTTACGCAAATTCGTTGCGAAAACTATGATGTCGACTCCTGAATTGGTGCTGCACGTCCCCCTATTGAGCCTTGGCACCCCTTGAGCCTTGGCACCAAGAGAGTTCTCCTGATATGCGTTTTGATCCTGAAGCTTGGCTGATGCAACGTTCGGTTTATGGCGGCCTGAACTCGATCTTAGTAAAGCCTTCCAAATCGGACCCGTCCGTGCTAGTCGTTTTGTGCCATGGCTATGGAGCCCCTGGGACCGATCTTGTCTCTTTGTACGAAGAGATCCTGGATGGGCTGCCCGATGGAAGCGAAAAGCCCGCCTTTCTTTTTCCAGAAGCCCCCATTGATCTGAGCGACCAGGGCATGCACCATGCACGGGCTTGGTGGCCGCTGAATATGGCGAAAATGATGCAAATGAGTGCCATGAACTCGTTCGACGAAATGCGAACGGTGGTCCCTGAAGGGCTCGATGAAGCAAGACAGGCCTTGTGCCAATGCGTTGCAGAGTGCTGCAGCCAACAAAAATGGCTTAATCAAAAAATCATTCTAGGTGGATTTTCACAGGGTGCGATGCTTGCGGTCGATACCGCAGTCCAGGGGACCGTGGAGGGGGTCGTTGGCCTGCTCATCTATTCCGGGGCATTGATATGCGAATCGCAGTGGCTCAACAATGTTTCCCAAAAACCTTTGAACTTGCCTCTCGTCCAAAGTCATGGGACTCAAGATCAGATCCTTCCCATCTCGACCGGACGATGGCTCCATCAATTCCTCACCAAAGCCGGTTGCCAAGGCTCACTGGCTGAATTTTCAGGCCCGCACACCATTCCTGCCAACGCTTTGAAAAAGACTTCGGAATTGTTATCGAAGCTGGTTTAGGACGGTTATCGGTCCGGATTCAAGAATGGTCGCTTCACGCTCGACGACCCTTCGTTTCCTATTGGACATGATGCTTGCCTGGGATCTATAATGTTCCACTGCCCCCACCCAGACGAACTCTCGTAAAAGGTTGTAATAAGGTACTGAAATGCTCGCCAAAAAGGTCATTTTCATAGCAAGTCTTGCTCTAGGATTCGTTGCAAGCTCCTGTCCATCCGTCCTCTCCGTAGAAATAGTCGAGCTTGGAAAAGCTCGCCTAACGAGCGGAATTTCTGGCAAAGGTGCTCTTTCGGTCGCTGAAATCAAGAAGTTTCTCGCCGACCCCAAGAACCACGTTGAACTGGCAGTGACACTTCCGGAGGGCCTCGCGGCAGGCGCTAGTGCCATTTACATTCCAGAAGACAACCCTCTGACCCGCGCTAAAATCGAACTGGGTAGGCAACTCTATTTTGACAAAAGATTGTCCGGCGATGGAACGGTCAGTTGTGCAGATTGCCATAGCCCAGCCACCGGGTATGGGGCAAATACTCAGTTTGGCGTCGGAATCAAAGGCCAAACCGGCAACCGAAACTCGCCCGTCTCATTCAATCGAATCCTCAGCAAGGCTCAGTTCTGGGACGGTCGGGCTGACAGCTTGGAAGCGCAAGCAATCGGCCCGATGGCAAACCCTATTGAGATGGGGAACACCCACGAGGCTGTTGTGAAGTTGATCGGTTCCAACGAAGGATACCGGATCCAGTTTGAAAAGATCTTTGGTAAGAAACCGGACATTACTCTGGCGGGCAAGGCCATCGCAGCCTTCGAGCGCACCATTGTCACTGGCCCAAGTCCCTACGATTTGTACGAGCCCGTGCGACGTTTGCTGGAATCGTTCCCGGAAGAACTTGCGGACCTGGATGAACTGAAGACCGAGGATCCAGACCTGTACAAGCAGTTTACCGGACTAAAGGCTGTTTCCGATCGTCACCCTATGAGCGAAGAAGCAAAACGCGGCCGCGATCTGTTCTTCAGCCAAAAATCGAATTGCTCTGCTTGCCACGTTGGTGCTAACTTTGCTGATGAGCTGTACCACAATTTAGGTGTGGGTATGGACGCAGCGAATCCCGACCTAGGTCGATACAGCGAAACGAAGCAAGAGAAGGACAAGGGTGCTTTCAAGACACCTACTCTTCGAAACATCGCGCAGACGGCTCCGTACATGCACGATGGAAGCCAAGCAACTTTGGAGGAAGTGGTGGAGTGGTATGCCAAAGGCGGTCATCCCAATCCTCACTTGAGCGACAAGATCAAAAAGCTTGACCTTACCGCACAAGACAAGAAGGACTTGGTCGAGTTCATGAAGGCCTTGACCGGCCCGCTCCCTGAAATGGAAACGGCTCGCCTGCCGCAATAGCCACAGGCCGTTATCGTAGGCCGTAACAAGCTCCTGCGCTGTTACGGCATTCCCCTGCGAATCGAATGTCCCATCGGGCTAACATGCCTTCCTAACAGTACGTGCCGTAACTGCGTCCAAAGCGGCTTGTTACGGCCTACCTTGCTGCACGAGCGTCATAGTCACCCAGCTCGTTGTTGTAGAGACGACCACCAACGTATCCTTGTCCGCCGACTGTGTTTGATCCGCGGTAAACGCTCGGGGCATAAGAAGGTGTTCTGTACTCATTGGTGGAGTAGTAACCCATCGAAGGGTTGTTGTATTGTCTGTTGACGTAGGCGGCCCCTCCGGAACTGCCATAGCCGCCAGAGCTACCGTAGCCACCAGAGCTACCATAGCCAGACTGGATGTATATCGGTTGTTGTTCTACGCAGCGATTGTGATGAGCGGCGTGTCGACCGCGACGATGATGGCAGGCTTCGCTTGTGGCACTGATGCCGGCAAAGCTCACGGCTGCTACGAGACCAATGCTTAAACATTTTCGGAACATGACGTTTCCCTTTCAAGGAATCTCGGATCTCAACGTGGAAAGAAGTTCCACGCTTTTCTAAACTTGCACTTATCGAAGCTCAGAGACAAGAATCCAGTCCGCAAATGCTGTGCCGCTCAAAGTCTCCAGCACAGACCGTTGCTGCTTAGCTTAGCGCTTGATTGAGCCGCGGGCGCTAGCCGCGTTACGGTTTCCCTGCCAAATACGGTTGTCGTGGCTAGCGCCCGCGGCTCATTTCGAACAAAGTGAGCGCCATTGGCCGCTAGCCGCGTTGAGTTTTAGTGCGCTAGATGCGGGGATGCGATGGGCTAACTTGGCAATCGTACAATGGGCGGTGAATGAGAGAGCGCTTTTCGGACCGCGATTTGCGTTTGAAAAATGGTAGGCCTTGCGACATCTTTGCTCGGCAAGAAATCTAGGAATCAAAAGGATCCCTACCATGACAATTCGATTGCGTACTCGGCGGAAACTCTATTTGGCCTTACTATCCCTGACGGTGATAGGATCAGCGAGCGTATCGCCATTCGCGTTCTCGCAGACGGAATCTCCACCGAAGCAAGCGCCGAAGTCGGAATCCAAGGTGGAAAGAGCCAATGAACGAACACAAGCTGACTCGCAAAGAACCATCATGATCGATGATCGCTCTAACGATGAAACAGCAGACCTAGGCATTCTAACTGCATCCTGTCCAAGCGATGCTCTGTGCGTGAAGCAAGTCCTTCAATACGGACCAGCAGACGAAGCGGGTGTTGAGCCGGGCGATTACATTCTATCGATTGATGGAAAGCCCGTTTCCTCGCCCGATACGCTCAACAAGTTGGTCGCTAGCTTAGCACGCGATAAGGAGATCGACCTGAAAATCTGGCGACAAGGTAAAGAGATTCAGTGCAAAGTCCAACTCGCCTCTCAAGCAGACTCGCTCCCCAAAGGGCACGATGCATGGCTGGGAGTGATGCTGTCAAACGAAAAGGACGGAGGGGTCAGAATCGAGCATATCGTAAACAACAGCCCTGCTTCCAGAAGCGAGCTCCATGAAGGCGATATCCTCAAGAAGGTTGAGCAAGCCGACATCCAAGATACCGATTCCTTCCTTGAGACGATCGAAGAAATGGGTCCTGAAGATACCCTACAGTTGACTGTCCAGCATGAAAATGAAGTTCGGCAAATCGCGGTGAAGCTAGGCAGCTTTTGCGACGCTCCAATTGCCTTTGTAAGGCACCTTCACTCGCAACATCAGGACTCTCACCATGATGAACAGCCAGGTCAACTGAGTGTCGATGCATCAACCGATTTAATGGACCGAGCACTAGACGATTTGCGAAATCGAATAAGAGAACTACGTGATGAGGTGCGCGAGTTGAAGGCGTCCATGCCAGCGAACGCGGCGAAACCAGCCGCTGCAAAGCAGGATGGGATCTCGTTGTCGCAAGCCATTGACGAGACCAAATATGTCTCGCAAATAAATGTGGATGTTCCCCAACGCGGCTACCGCCCACAGAATTTCAACCGAGGATACAACGCATATCGAAACAACAGCTACCGCAACCAATACGGACAGCGCTATGCCCCCTACTACGATTATGGATACCAAACCCAGTACGGCGGAAACAATTTTTATTATCGCAACAACCGCCAACCCTACTACTACGGCGGCAATAACAACTGGTACGGGAATCGTCCTCGATCGGGAGTTCAAATCGGCCCAAATCTTGGCATATACTGGTAATGAGTTCGTTTAAAAACACGACGCGATGATAGTGAATGCAAGCGGATTCAGCCTACAAGCTTGCATTCACGAGAAGAATCAAAATAGGCTTCTAGGTCAATGGCTTCGCATTTCGGCAGCATCTTGCGGAAAGCTATGTTCGTGCAAAACACGCTGCGCGAGCAGATCCAGCTTGGAGTCCGAGACTTCTGGCAAGAATTTTTTGCGGTACAGCTCTTCGTGAATGATGCTCATCACGGCAACCAACGGGGCAGCGATCAGCACGCCCAGCACGCCAAAAGCAGTGACGCAAAGCAGCATGGAAAAGATCACTGCTACCGCGTGGATCTTCATTCCTCTGGACATAATGATTGGCAAGATGATGTTGTTTTCTACTGCCTGCACGCCTATGTAAGCGCCAAGCACCCAAAGCGGCGTCATCCCCCCCTTACCAATCGCAAGCAGAATGGCTGGCACAGTACTAAATGTTGGCCCTAGGAAGGGAATGGCCTCCAGGAGTCCAGCAATCAACCCCAGCACCAACGCATCCATGAAGCCTAGCAGCGGCCACATCAGAATGAAAACAAGCAGTCCGATCGTTAGCATCCCTGCAAGAGTTGAACCCACCCATGACGGTGCAAACTTACAAATTCTTGCCAGGATGGCTGTCGCTTTGTCATGATGGTTTGCTGGTACCAGCGAAAAAATGGCGCTGATGATCGGTCTAGGGTTCATCAACATGAAGATGACGCTAAAAAAGACAGTTACCAATACCACCATGATCTGCGCTCCGTTGAATGCGACTCGCGTTAAGTTCCCAACGACACCTTTGAGCATCTCGGCCAGATTGGAGCGGAGGGAGCTAGTGTCTTCGGAAGAGTCCAGGGGTGCAGCTTCCGGCGGCAGGTCGTGACCTTCGTTGATGTCTGGCTCCGCAGTATTTGTGATTTCGGAGGTTACTTCGGCTTGCCATCGAACCTCGGAGCGTTTGGCGTGCTGCTCCATTTTGATCAGCGGCTTTTGCAGTCGCTCCCAGTACATCGGAAGAACATCGGACAGGTTTGCCACCGAGTCCTTTAAGGGGCTGTAAAAAGCCCAGCCAGAGAGAGCGAACAGGGATACGATGGCGAAAACGACCGAGGCGGTTGCTCCTTTTCGACCTCCCAAGAACTTTCTAAGCTTGTTGACAAGCGGGTTCAACGCTAACGAAATCAAAAGCGTGAGCAAGAACGATAGGTAGATCGAAGCAAGCAAGCTAAACGTTTGCACGAAGGCCAGTAGCCCAACCGCTAGCAGAAGGAAAGATGGAACGGAGAGACGCTTTGAATTGGGCACATTTGAATTGGGCACAACAGTGTCAGGCATAGTGTTTTCTTTTGAGCTTGGAAAGTCCCTGAATGGATGCGACGCTGGTCGAGCCTGAGTTATCCATCGCGCCACAATCCATCTGAAGCCAATAAAAGTAAAGTACTTGAACGTCGATGGAAGCAAATACGATGCCAAGCATGCGTGGCGAGAGATACGCGAAGCGTTGCTCAAACCGTTCAGCACTTGTTTTGAATGTCTTGAAGCACGATAGCAGACTGAAATAAGCAAGCCAGACTTTCACTTTGGCGTTGATTTCGAGCCTCATTCCTCTAGGCTATGGCCAGCGTCAAAATTGCGAGAAGCCAATATTCATCGATGAGGTCTAGCAAGCATGAAGTTATCCGAGAACCTAATGGCCTGTGGTTTCGTGGGTTCGACAGAAGACTTCAAAGGTCTTTTGCTTGAAACGTTGCGAGCTAACTTCCCCACGTCAACCATCGATTCGGTACTGAGCACTCCCGCAGTTGCAACCCGATTTTGCGAGATCATACGTGAGAGCAATCCCGACGCAAATCTGCACGATGCCCTTGTTCTTGGAACCCTGATGTCCATTCGAAGACGGAAGGAATGCCCGAAGAAGCTCATCGGTGGACCATCCAAAGTCAAACTATCGAAGCTCTTGACTGATGGTGGTTGTTCCATGGGAGTGACTGAATTTCGCCGACTGGTTGCTGGCTGCTTGGAAAGCATGTGCGAAGGACAATCCATCCATACGGTGCTCTGCCACCCCAGAGAAGCCTTGGCTCTGTGTGAATTCATCAAGACGAAAAGCAAAGCTGCGACATTACCACATTCGCTGATACTGAAGGTACTGCTCAGCATTCGCAAGAACTAAGCACATCGCAATGCCTTGCCATCTGGAAAGCAAAACGGCTATGAAATCGACGCGGTACTGCTTCGTCGTTCTGATCGCAATTCGTGGTTCCGGTTGTAACCAACCAACCCTGCCTGCTGTTCGTCGATGACCTACGCTGTTCCTCGCAAGCGTTTGCGGAATAACGTAACAACGGGTTCTGCATCGCTATAGGTAAGCGAAGTGCCAAAAATGGGATTTCCGAGTACATTGGTGCAAGTACCCATCTTTTTTCAGTTTGAAATCGTTCGAGGCTTAGTGTGAATCAAGTCATGATGAAGTCCATGTGGATTGGTTTGTTGGGTGTTGTCACCTGCTTACTGATCGAAGCAAAAGCTGAGACATTCCAGCTCGCACCGGCCGCATCTCCTGCGGATAATCCGCTCAAAGGATTAGTCCCCTATGCGGATGCCAACGTCGACCGCTTCCCTCACAGCCTTGAATTCAACTACCTGAAGCTTAGCGATTTGATGGTGGGACGCGATACGTTCGATTGGAAGCCGTTAGAGTCTAAGCTCGACATGATCGCATCGCGAGGTTGCCAAGCCGTCTTTCGAATATGGGTCGAATACCCCAATCAACCTTCAGGGGTACCACAGTTCTTAATCGAAGAAGGTGTGAAAATCACCTCCTGGACCAATACCGAGGAGAAACCTGCTTCCAAAAACATCACGCCGGATTATGAAGATAAAAGACTGGTAACTGCTCTTGAGCGATTTATCCAAGAGTTCGGGCAACGGTACGATGGGGACCAACGGCTAGGCTTTCTTACCGCAGGTTTGCTGGGGTCCTGGGGCGAATGGCACAGTTGGCCACGAGCCGAACTGTTTGCCTCCAAGACAACTCAATTACGCATTCTTACGGCTTACTCGCAAGCGTTTACCAAGACCCCGGTTTTGCTGCGATACCCCGCAGGCAAAAGCAACCCGAGGTACGTGGCCAATGATGACCTATCGTTCGGTTATCACGACGACTCTTTTGCTTGGGGGACTTTGGATACAGGAAACCCAGACGATTCTTGGTTTTATATGAATCTCCTTGCCAAGGCTGGTGACCATGCACTCAACAAATGGCAGAAACATCCGATTGGCGGCGAGATTCGTCCGGAAGTATGGGGGCAGATCTTCGATGCGAAGCCAACGCACAAGCAGGCTCAGGACTTCGCGAAGTGCGTGAAACAAACACACGCCTCTTGGTTGATGGACTCTGGGATGTTTAACAAGAAGCAATCCGCAGACCGAGTTCAACGCGCTACGGAAGCCGTGCAGCGAATGGGCTACGATTTCTACGTTCAATCCGCTCGCATTGATCAGACAGATGCACAGCACGTTGAAGTGGAACTGCAGGTGCTCAATCAAGGAGTCGCTCCATTCTATTACGATTGGTCTATGGAGCTAGCCGTCCTTTCTTCGACCGGCAGCCTACTGAAGACATACCCTGTCGATTGGAAACTAACGACTATCGCCCCTTCGACCACCCCCGCGATAATGAAAACAACGCTACTGATGGAAGACCTGCCTGATCCAGGGGCAAAACTAGCATTGAGGGTCGTAAATCCGTTACCCAAAGGAAAGCCACTAAAATTCGCTAACGCGGATCAGGATACCGACGCAGAAGGCTGGCTGACCTTAGGACCAATTCGCAAGTAAAGCGTGGTCAATTGTCTGTAAGGGATGATTGTTGACGCAGCAGAAACTATATTAGAGGCTCAATGGCACTGCAGAGATGAATGGCAGTGATACCTAAACGCGTTGTTAGCTTTGAAGGTGGCCTGCTTTGGCGAAAATTGAATCCACTCGAGGACATCAAGGGTCGAACCTGACGGTACGTTGTCCTCAATGCACAAGCCAGAATACCCTCACCGAAGAAAGTGACCTGCGAGTTGTTGTGTGCGTTGCTTGTGGCAACAGCTTTAATCTACTTGGCAGCGATGAAACAGCTACTTTTCAGTCCTCGGGTTTATCTTCGATTGGTCATTTCGACCTGTTGGTACAACTAGGTGCTGGTGCTTTCGGAACCGTTTATAAAGCCAAAGATCAAACGTTGGATCGATTCGTCGCGATCAAGATGCCAAGGAAAGGGCAGTTGACGGAATCGGAAACCGCCTACTTCCTGAGAGAGGCCCGTACCGCTGCACAATTGAATCATCCCAACATCGTTAGCGTTCATGAAGTCGGACGCCAGGACGATCGCGTCTATATCGTATCTGATTTGATCGAAGGGGTTTCGCTTGCGGACTTTCTTTCTGGTGGCCGAATGTCGATTCGCGACTCCATCAAGCTTTGTCGAACCATCGCCCGAGGGCTGCATCATGCGCACGAGAACGGAGTCATCCACCGTGACTTGAAACCAAGCAATATTATGCTGGATCGGCAAAATGAACCCCACATTATGGACTTTGGCTTAGCGAAGCGGGAAATCGGCGAAGTCACAATGACGATGGATGGTCAAGTGCTGGGTTCCCCTGCCTACATGTCGCCAGAACAAGCGCGAGGCGATTCCCACCGGGTTGAACGCGGTGCTGATATCTATGCGCTTGGCGTTGTACTTTTTGAAATACTAACCGGGGAATTGCCGTTTCGTGGCAACCCTCGCATGATGATGCATCAGGTTCTAACAGCCGAACCACCTAGTCCGCGACAACTCAATGCATCTATTGAAAAAGATATTGAAACGATTTGCTTGAAGTGCTTAGAGAAGGATCCTCGAAAACGCTTTGCGACCGCAGAAGAGCTGGCTTGTGAATTCGATCGCTATCTCAACGGACAACCGATCGCAAGTCGCCGAATCGGAAAATTCGATCGATCATGGCGATGGTGCAAACGCAATCCAATCGTTGCAGGACTCCTGGCCGCAGTGGCATCGACCATGGTCATCGGGACGTTGGTGTCCAGTTTATTTGCATACAACGCGTACCAACAATCGCTTCGCGCCGACGAACGAGCAGAATATGCGATCGAGCAAGAAACGATTGCAAAATCCAAAGCCATCGAAGCATCTCAACGTGAACTCGAAGCCAAACACGTGGCGCTTTACTCGCAAGCAGAAGCCGCCTTAACTCGGAACAGGTTCCGCCAAGCTTTTGCCTTAAATCAACAAGCTATTGCCTCTGGGGCTGGCTGGGAACATCAATTCCAATGCAGTCGCATCTTGGAGCAATGCGAAGCAAAACGTAAAGTCTTAGCGAACATATCACTTGAATCGGCACCTGTTTGGGCGGTGTTTTCAGATTCGGATACTTTGATCTATCAGGCATCAAACGATAATCACACGATAGTTGCTTATTCCATCGATGCTCAAATGACTAGGCTTGAGCAGCCTTCGAAAACCACTTGGCAAAAAGTAATTGCCGCTTCGCCAGACAAGCTGATCGCCTCGGAAGGAAAATCGATAGCGATCATCGACACGAAAACTCTGCAAACGACCAACCGCATCGAACTCAATTCGACGATTCACTCTATGCAGTTGTCACACCGATCAAGGCACATTGCCGTAAGTCTGTCGAACGGTGAAATCGCCATCTTTGAACCGAGTAACCTCACCGAAAAAGGGCGTCAATCTTTCGGTGAGCTTCAAGCCACTTTCTCCATGGGAATCTCACCGGACGGGAATAAGCTTGTTGCAAACAACGGGACCAGCGACTGCTTTTTTTGGGATATTGAGAAAAATCTCGTAAACCGAAAACGGCCGGCACCTGCGCATTCAATGTGGTTTACGCCTAACGGCACCGACATCTTCGGACTGATGTACCGGGCAAACTTTGATCGCCAACTAGCGCGCCTTCGACTTCGATGGCAAGAAAACTCTGTTGGACTTGTTGAGCCTGCGGTTTCGGCGCGTGGGATATTAGTGAACGGTCGCATCTCTAGCTACGAATTTGTAGGAGATGGCGATTGGGGAAATTTGCAAACCTGCCTTTTTTTTGAACGGCATTACACCACAATCGCCAATAAGGACCTAACCCATGGGAAGGTCGAATTCTACGAAGATCTTTGCCCTGATATTTCTGATGACATTCGTTTTCTGTCCCACCGTATGCAAGACCATCTCCTAGCCGTGTTTGGCGAGAACAAGCTGCGAGTGGTCGAAGTGAAACCATCAATCGACGCGGCGAATATGGAACCTTTGTCGCCTGGAATACGAATCGAAACTTCTGGGTTCGCCTTTGCTGCCTCCGACAAGCATACCTTTGCCTTCACGGGCTCGAATGACGTGATTCGGAACACACCCGATAACTTGCACCCTGAGACCATGCGGTTGGAGGTTCCTGAAACGGTGCCTGGCCGCTTTATGTCGTTATGGGACGCCACGGTCGCCAAAGATGGAAATACACTTGCCGTACTTTGGCAAGAGAACGATGACCACGGATACGCCATCGCAAACTATTTTCGAAAGATTGTTTCCATTTATCGTTTATCGAATTGGAGCAACCGTAGAAGGCTACCGATTGTGTCGAATGTCCACTGTGTTGATTACGACGGCTACAAGGGAACGTCAGGGCGATTCATGCGTTTGTCTGCTGACGGCAGTCGACTTGCCTTTGGAATTCGAAACAACCAGGACAAAGACAAAAACGGGGATTTACGAGTCTACCAAACGGAAAACGGTGCTCAATCCCATCGTTTTGAAATAGGTTCCGCCGTCGAATTCTCGAGCGATGGCGAAATGTTTTGCACCTTCGCACAGACAGCGTCAACATCGCAATCCATCCAGGTATATTCCATATCCAAGCCAACCCCAGTCCTGTCGATTGTAGAACCGCGAAAGGTAAATCGCGCAGCATTCGCACCTGGTAATGAAGCACTTTATATTGGTTTCGATGACGACAAACTTGAAACATACGCAGTGCCCAATGGCAAGCTTATGAAAAGTATCGCAAGCAATCTAGCCCCGGTGGCTGTTATACCAGGGACCCGTTTGTACTTTGGTTTGCGGCTTGAAAGCGCAGAAAATGGGGAACTGATGCTTTCCAGTCTCGACCACGGGCGTCCTATCGAATCGGTTTGCGAATCGTTTTGGCATCGGTCGCCAATTTTTGTATTCGATTCCAATCGTAACGCAGCATTTTTAACGGTGAAGGCTAAGGCACAACTTGTTCGGGCGACAGGGGCCGACGAGGCGAATACCCGACTCCAAAGTCCGTTGCCGCGCACGCTGGCGTGGACCTACTCCTACTTGAACGAATCCGAACGCAAGATGCTACTAGCCACCAAACTGGCAAATGCCGAAAAGAAATTGGAAGAAGGGAATCCACAAGAAGCGATTGCAACGGTTCTGGGATTATTGAAGGAAGACGAAAATGGAAATATCAGGTCGATCGTCCGTGACTTCTACGCGCGATCGATGCAATGGCAATTGGCTTTAGAAGCTTCCAGCAGGATGAATAGCGGATTCCACGAAGCCTTTCATCTGATGTTGTTGCATCAATGCAACCGTATTGACGATTATCTAAAAACGCGCAAAACGATTCTATCTGTGAATTCAGATTCGATCCAAGATCCATACTTGCATACAATGCTAATCGCCTGCTTACTAATGCCCCTGGAGCAGGATGAACACGAAGGAATTAAGTCACTTGCCAAACGAATCGCAAAAGGTCGCGAATCGTGGGAACTCGCAATGGTTGGAAAGTCCATGTATCGTTTGGGCCGGTATATTCAATGGCATGAATCGCCAAGTCGTGATCCGAAGCACCCTACCAATCCAATCTTGTATGCATTCGCGAAGTACCAACAAAACCCCTCCGATGCGAATCGAAAAGCATGCGAAGATTACCTTGGCATCTTAAACAAAACGATCGAGGAACGTTTGAAACAGAAGAACACTGGCAAATGGTGGCATAACTTTATCGAAGAGCTTGGACTTGCGGCAGAAGCCAAACGATTGTTGAGTCAGGTGAAGCCAAGCGCGAACGACTAATACGTCGGAAAAGCCACCCGAGAAAACCTAGCAGCAATGCAGCAACGTAATGTCGCGATTGTACGAGCTGCGATTGCAGCTCCATGCTTGCTCAATGCGAACTGAAAGCGTTGGGTGCAACGTAAGCATTGGTAGCCGGGGGTAGAACGACTATGGTTGATGCGTTGTTGGCAATCCGATATCCCGCTCGCTCGCGTTTGGCAATGTACATTGCTTCATCCGCGATACGAACTAGTTCCGACGCTATTGGCGAATGGTCCTGGTAGTAGGCTATTCGGATGCTCAAGCCAATCAGTCAAGACTCACCACTTCGCCTCCGTTGCGAGTGAAGAGAGCCAGCCACGTCTCTTTTGGCAAATCAAGCTTTACGTTGGTAACAAATCCATCAAACAGTGCGATGACGGTCTTGCCGTTGTAGTTGCGAAGCTTGGCTGTCGGGTTGGATTCGTCAAACGGATACTCTTCGGGACTGGTCCATGGAATAGCGTGCTCTCGCTTAAGCTCGACAAAGGCGATGGTGTTGCTCGTACCATCGGTAATGTTCCGGAATTCCATCGGCTCATCTTGCCCGAAAACCGTCTTGCTGCCGATCGGAGCAACATAGGTTGTGTAGTGGGGTTGGATCTCAACTGTTTCGTTCATGTCGGATAGGGGGCTGTAAATCGCTGGCATTTTTGGAAGCAGCTTGATGTTGTGCGGACTGTCCCATGCTTCGTCGAGCTTAAACTCTTCATACAACTCCTGGAAGCCAATAAAGGGCAAGATATGAACGCGCCAGCTGAGTCCGCTTTTGGCTTTGGTCTTTGCCATATTCAAATAGGTCGGAAACGCTTCGTATGCACTCATATAGTAATGAAAACCCAATGCGAATTGCTTTAAGCGATTCGATGTTGTACTTGCGGATATCGGTGTCATGATCGAACTCGCTACCATGGCTCCAAACTGCAGAAGCGATTGGTTGTTCTCATCGTCTGTGAGTGAAACGAAAACGCGATCGCCCGTTCTTTCAGGCTTGATCATTCCGATGAGTACCGTAAGAGCCAAAGACGATTCTTTATCCGGAACCGATTTGTTTACGACAGAGCGAAGGAGCTTTGGCAAATTCTTAGCGAAGGTTTTGGCGCTTTCCTCGGAGCCGGATTGGATAACGATTTGGGCTGTTGCTTTCTGGGAGTCGACTCCAATGGAAATCCACTTTGCACCTTCTAACAACCACTCTGCCGGTCCACCACCGAGCGACTCGGGCAACTCGGGTTTGATCTCCTGAAACGTCTTATGAACATATTCAGGCAAAAGCATCGCGCACTGGATTGGAAACTCCTTCGTTGCTTCCAATGCGGCCCGCCACTTAGCCGCTTGCTCTGTGGACATCGCAGCCGCGACGCTTGCTGATTCAAGTGATAGATCGGTGCCAATGTCCAATTTCGTTATCTCAGAAGTGGATCGATCTGCGACTGCGATCTCTGGTGCCAAGTACTTTGCAATCTTCTCAAGATCGGTCGCGAGGATCGTTTTGGGAGCCGCGGCATGCAAGAGAATTGAAGCAGTGTAAGGCATATCGACAGACAAGTAGACAGTCTGCATTTTCGCAAGTTCACGCAGCGCGGTGATATTGCGCTGGGAAGTGTCGACCATAGTCGCGATCGGTTTGTCTTTTTGCTCAACGGCTATTTGTTTGATCGACTCCGGAATGGCCAACTGGCTAGAATCGACTTTTAACAGGAGCATCGACGTGGAATTGAGAGATTGTTGAGCTAGCTCTGGACTCTCTTGACCGAGGCAACTCACCGCGCTGCCAAGTGTTATGGTCGCTGCAAAAAGATGGCAGAGAAACGATTTTTTGTAATTCATAGTAGTAAGTTCTTTCTTGGTTTTTTCTCGAAGGGTTGGCAGATTTCGAACGAAGCCCACCGGTCACGGATTAGAAGGCTTAGTACGCAACTCGAATTGATATTGCATACCTGGATTGGCAACTCCCTTCAGAGTTGCACCTGCGGCGTGAACCACATATTCAAAAGGTCCGTTGGTAACGGGATCATGAGGTGCTGGAAGTTCCAGTTCCTCAAGTGCGGCCGGAAGCTTGTTGCTCTGAGTGGCCAAATGGTGCCGTATCGACTCAATGGTTTGCCACATCGCGAGTTGTTGCTGTGTCCTTTGCGATGCGGATTGAGCCCCTTGCACCGCAGGAAGAAACGTTGACGTTGGAAGTGTGAATGTCCCGTATCGCTTAAGCAACTCGCCAAATTCTGTCGAAGCTATATTGTTGTTTTTGCGAGCATGTTCGGGCAAAAAGCTGTATTTGAATTCTTCGTCGCGATAGCGTTCGTAAAATCGACGCATTGCGAGAAAGAAGATCTGAGCGTTTGGTAACTTATCCAGTGTGCCATGGCTCATCCCTTCGATCTCAATCAAGTACTCGCGAGCTTTGGGTACGTTAGAACCGATAGCCAGGGTTACCCCCGCTTTTCCTAACGATTCCAGCTGGTCCAATGGTGAGCCGATACCTTTGATGGCAGCGATAAACCGATCGATGAATTCACTCCAGTATCCATCTGGCTTTGGAATGTCATCTACCTCGCGTAACGCCTTCACTTGTTCAAACAAAAACTCGCGTTCATAGGCGAGCGACCGTTCAAGATTGATCAATGGGTTGGGTAATTGTGCAATAGCCCAATAAAGGTTCGGTGCATCAGGATGCTCTGAGAGATAGTAGGCTTGTTGCAAACCAATATTGGTGCAGGCAGTTCCGACAAGATTTGAAACGAGAAAAGGCTCCTGGCAAAAATGCGGTCCCATGGCAATCATTTGCCCGAGAATCTTGACAGCGTCATCGGTTCTGTTCTCTGCCATCGCCACTAAAAATCGCATGGCTTGTACACGAGCAACATCGCGGATGGCCTGTACTTCTGGTAGCAAATAGCCAATGGGATTCTCAATGGTCTTCATCTGGCGATCAAAATCGCAGTGCAATCTTGAGGCTGCTTCTTCGAGAAAAAGAGGTTGGAAAGAAGTGTAGACCAGATACTCCTTTACCTTTTCGACCGGCAGATCTTTCAACTCGGTATCAAGCCAAATGGTGGGGGCGTAATCTCCATCCCCTGCGGCAGCCCTGGAATCTTCCTCAAATTTTCGCTTGGCCTGCAATGCAGCTTGTTGTTCGAAAAACCCGCCTGCTTTGAGATAGTAGATAGCAGCATTGCCTGGTTTGGCGTTGAAGGTGTCTGGAATAAATCGAATCGAAAGTGCCGGCTTTTGCTCGGTTTTGGGAGTAAGAGTAATGGTTCGGCGGGCTATCGTAGTCTTTCCCCGTGCATACTCCCAAGCTCCTTCACGAGTTACGACCACATCTGTATTGGCGACTGCAGTCGAATCCTGAGAGTAGCTGATCGACGGGCAGGCCGCGATCAGCATCGCAGTCAACAGGCTGCGTTTCAATAGTTTGGATACGAGTGATTTCGTTCTCATGAAGGAAGCTCCAATTGGGAATAGAAAAGGTGTTTTAGAATGGATTGATAATTAATAGAGATGACTAACCAAAGGATTTAATCGAGTCAGGAAGTACATCCTAAGCCGTCACGTTTCGGGTTGTGATTTTTGTTTCATGTATATGGGTCATGGTCATTACCGTTCAGATGGAGAACAGATCCTGGGATTTCATAAGCGACTTGAGCAGCTGCCGCTGGCCTTGGGACTTGGGAAATGAGTTCGGAGATATTATTTGGGGGGTACCTGAATCCGAATCTGGTGCACTATATTGTTCATAATCTGGTTGCATTCTCGTCGCGGTTCCGGTGAGCCGTTTTGCCGATGGCATTATCGCGGAATTCCAATTGACCGCGTTGAGTGACATAAAAGGATGCAATATTCGGTTGTCGCGAAAGTTGAGCGAAGTGTGCCGGTTGGCGTTTGCAAAACTCTGTTCTCCGAAGTGAGATGGTAGTTGAGAGCGATAGGGTTGAGAGCGATAGGGTGGCGTTGATGTTAGATTTGGGGGTGTCGCATCTTGGGATGATGAGTCTATCACCATAGATGACGCTCCGTTTTCAGAAATGAGAGTAGGCTCCGTGTTGGGCGTGGTTTCGTTCACTAACCTAGTCCAAATCGTCGATACCAACAAACCTGCAACGAGACCGGTTACCCATGAGATCGACACGGTTTTGAGCCAGGCGCGATTCATCAAAGGCAGTCGATGTGATTGCTGTTCAGTGACTATGTCAAAATCGGGGGGTGAGGTGATTCCGAGGTCGTGCATGGGCAGCATCGATCGGACTGGCGAAGCAATGAGAATATGTCTTGGTGTAAGGGACTTGAGGTCCTGTTCAAATCGATTTAGATCATCATCCATTGGAAAGCTTGGTTCGTTCATGGTCGTTTCCCTGAATTGTTTTTGTTGGTGTACGGTGTGCTTGCTGCGAGCACCGAATGCTTGAGTTCGGTGAGCGCTGAGACGTATCGTCTGTAAGCGGACGCAGATGAGCAGTTCATGAGTTCAGCAAGTTCTTCGAAAGTGAGCTCACCCCAGACCCTGGCAATGATTATTTCGCGTTGTTCAAGTTCTAGGGAGTCGAGTCCATCGAGAACCTCTGAAGCTGCGATTCCATTTCGGGTGTTGGGTTCCATCCAATACTCACCAGTACGATTCTCATTGTCCTGCTGAATCAACAGTTCAAGATGATTTCGTTGTCTAGATTCCGCGCGGGCCATATTTTGTGCTTTCCTGCGGGTCGTTGCGTAGAGCCATCCCTTGGGGGAGGTTGGCTCCGGGGAGCAGTGAGCAAGATCGATAAAAGCTTCTTGGACAGCATCTTCCGGACTTTTGCACCACCCTCGGGCGTACAGGACCAAGGCATTGCTGAGGCTAGCAAATAGCTCCTGGAGTGTGGCTGGGTGCATAGATAAAATAGAGAGAGGATTTAAAGCAAAAGTTGCGAACGTTTGTTATAGAGAAGCCACCAGCCGGGCGATTTTATTTCAGCCGGCAGAAAGCTTTAAGTATGCAAGCCAGGTGCCTGGCGTCTATCTTCGCTGGATTACAACCAATAAACAGCTATCTGGGTCCGTTTCACGGTTCAATCTGCAAAACGGAACTGCTGGCGTTAAGATATCCTGCGTCGAACAAGGAAACGCAGTAGGCTGCCCACGGTCGATTGCGAACCTCACAAGTGTCGCTTGTCAAAATGCTGACTCTATCCTAAGTACGCCTCACCTTCACTGCCATGATGAACACTCTACGATTCCTTACACTTGCTTTTGCTTTACTTGGTCTGGCCTCTATCGCGTCAGCCCTTCCGAACGATAAAGCGATCGTCATTCCCGATCTCACCAAGGGTGACAAGATCCCAAAGGGTGCCAAGCATGACTGGAATCTCGGTCCCACCGGTTTGCGCGGTTGGATGTTTTGCGACAAGCTGGTGACCACCGATGCCCGACAAATCGCTATCACGACCGTTGAACCAGGCTCGTCAGCGGATGGTCTTATCGTTGTGGGCGATGTGCTTCTTGGGGTGGGTGGGAAACCGTTTTCGTACGACCCGCGAACGGAGATGGGGCGAGCGATCACGGCCGCCGAGACGGAAACAGGGGGCGGCCGGCTTGCCATCACACGCTGGCGAGCTGGGAAAACCGATGAGGTGGAATTGATGCTGCCGGTTTTGGGCTCGTTCAGTCCCACCGCACCCTACGACTGCCCAAAGTCGCAGCGCATCCTTGTTCAAGGCTTGGAATCACTTGCAGAAAGCATGTCGCAACCGGACTACGCACAGTCGGTCGATGCGATTCCTCGCTCGTTGAATGCGCTCGCGTTGCTGGCTGGCGGCGATGCCCAGCATCTCGATTTAGTGGAACGCGAATCGCAATGGGCGACCAACTTCACAACGCGTGACTTCCGAACCTGGTATTACGGCTATGTCATGATTTTTCTGTCGGAATACATTACGGCTACCGGTGATGATTCGGTGTTACCGGGCCTACGGCGATTGGCGTTGGAAGCGGCGGGTGGTCAAAGTGCCGTCGGTTCATGGGGGCATACCTTTGCGCTCCCCGATGGACGCCTTCAAGGTTATGGCATGATGAATTCCCCCGGGCTGCCGCTGACGATCGGAATGATCCTTGCACGCGACGCGGGCGTTCACGACCCCAAAGTCGATCGCGCTATTGAATTGAGCTCGCGACTGCTTCGCTTTTACCATGGGAAAGGTGCCATACCCTACGGCGATCATTCCGCATGGACCGAGACGCATGAAGACAATGGCAAATGCGGCATGGCTGCCGTCTTATTCCATCAACTGGGCGAAGCGAAGAATGCAGATTTTTTCACTCGTATGGCGCTAGCATCCCATGGCAACGAACGAGACTGTGGTCATACTGGCAACTACTTTAACATGCTGTGGTCCTTGCCTGCGATCGCTCAGGCGGGTCCGTATGCCACGGGTGAGTGGATGACGGAATTTGGATCGTGGTATCATGACCTTGCTCGACGATCGGATGGTTCGTTCGCACATCAAGGCCCGCCCGAGCCTGATCATGACAGCTACCATGGCTGGGATTCAAGCGGAGCCTACTTGCTGGCCTACGCCTTGCCATTGAAGAAAATCGCTCTTACCGGTAAATCGCCTCGAGTCTCACAAACGCTTGAAAAAGATACCATTCATAGCCTGATCGTCGACGGTCGTGGTTGGGACAACAAAGATCGTACCAGCACCTATGATCAATGGACGGACGAGGAGCTGCTTGCGAGACTCGGCTCTTGGTCCCCTATTGTTCGGGAGCGCGCGGCGGCAGCGATCTCTCGTCGCAAGGAACCACCGCTGGCCGCAATCATCGCATTGCTTGATTCGCCTTCACTAGAAGCACGCATCGGGGCCTGCCATTCGCTCGAGGAACTAGGTGGTGCGGCCGCTTCTGCAGTTCCTCCATTGCGTCGCGTACTGCAAGATGAAGACCTGTGGCTACGAGTACGGGCCGCCACCGCGTTGGCCGCGATTGGAAAGCCTGCTATGCCCGCACTGCCTGAGATGCTAGCGCTGATCGCGAGGGGACCATCCGCCCAGGATCCACGCGCGATGGAGCAGCGTTTTGTTTCGTTCGCTATCTTCAGCAAGATGCTCACCAGCAGCAAGTCGCTGGAAGGCGTCGATCGCGAAAAGCTCCGTGAAGCCATTGCGATCGGGCTTCAAAATCAAGATGGGCGAGCTCGAAGCGAGATCAGTGAGATCTACGGCCGCCTTAGCTACGAAGAACTGCAGCCTCTGCTCCCTGCCATATTCGAAGCCATAGTCAAGCCGGCCCCCAGTGGCGAAATGTTCGCCGACGGGGTGCGACTCAACGGCCTAAAGGTTCTTGCATCGCATCACATCGAGGAAGGGATGCAAGCCTGTGCCGACTATCTTCGTACCCAGAACCCATGGGCTAGCGAGCACCGCACGCCGGAAATTCTAACCGTTCTTGTTTCTTACGGCGCCCATGCGCAGCCCATTGTTTCGCAACTGAACGAAACCGCTGACTTGTTCGAGAAAGGGGAAAAAGACTTCCCAAATCATCTCAGCAAACAGAAGGCGAAAGCCGTAAGGAAAGCGATCAAGCAGATCGAAGCTTCAGAAGATCGACCTGAATTGAAGCGATTGAAATAGAGGTGATTACGTTGTTACCTTCGATGATCCATTTTCCGATCAATCCTTTGACACGATCACCTTGTGCGATTTGGATCCGACGACTTAGGCGATTGATGACTAAAGCTCGCTTTGACGTCCTCCAACGTTAGCTTTCTTCGACTCCAGCGAAGTATATTTCCAAAACGCAGAGTCACTGAGATCGCAGAGAAAAGAAGGAGTCTGTGGGCATTTTGTCTCTGCGTCCTCCGCGCCTCCGCGTTTCCAGATGGGGAGTTAGGTGCCGGGAGTTAGATGCCAGGCATCTTCCTTGTCTTCCCAGGCATATTCCTTGCTTTCATAACTGCGGCCCTGCCTCGCCTCATAGAGCGATATTTTAAGCCCGGCGGGCGGCAAATCAATGCCGCCCTCCGGGCTAAGAATGGTATCGCTGATCAGCGTCACTCAGGCTTGCCCCGATATGTCGCATTAGGTCTGGTGCGCTAGACAGCGCGAGTAGCCGACCAAACCTGTTGCGAAGCTAGGGCTCAAGGCCCAACTTCGCGTTGCTCACGCGCGAAGCTAAACGCCATGCACCTGCTTTGAGGCAAGGCACCTGCTTCGAGGCAGCTGCTTTGCTGGCAGTCTTGATTACAAGGCCGTGCGGTAATTTCCAATCGCCCGGACCAAATCAAATCCAATGTCAGCAAATACTGTCAGCCTGTCTTACGCTAACAGTTCAGGAACAATCTTAGGACTTTCGACTCCAGTCAACTTTTGGTCGAGTCCCTGAAATTTGAACGACAGGCGATTGTGATCGATTCCCATGCAGTGCAGGATGGTGGCATTCAGATCATTCACACTGACGGGATCTTTGACCACGTTGTAGCTGAATTCGTCGGTCTCGCCATGTACATACCCTTTCTTCACTCCACCGCCCGCTAGCCACATGCAGAAGTTGCGAGGGTGATGATCGCGACCATAATCGTCTTTGGTCAGGTTGCCTTGCGAGTAGACGGTTCGTCCAAATTCGCCGCCGCAAACCACCAAGGTATCTTCCAACATCCCGCGTTGTTTCAGATCCAATACCAGCGCCGCGGTGCCTTGGTCGGTGTCCTTGCATTGATTGCCCAATTGGCGTGGCAATCCACCATGAGTGTCCCAGCCTCGATGCAAAATCTGAACGGTGCGAACACCGCGTTCCACCAATCGCCTCGCAAGCAACGCGCTGTGTGCGAAAGAACCAGGGACCTTGGCATCCGGACCATACAATTCAAGCGTCGACGCAGTCTCCTGGCTGATATCCACCAATTCCGGAACGCTGCGTTGCATCCGGAAAGCCATTTCGTATTGAGCGATACGTGTCTCCGTCTCGGGATCGCGGTATCGGTCCAAACCTTGGGTATTGAGCTCATTCAAAGCATCCAACATGACGCGTCGGTCCTCGCGCGATACTCCATCAGGATTTGGCAAGTACAAAACAGGATCCCCTGACCCACGTAACGCAACCCCATTGAAGCGTGTCGGCAAATAGCCACTGCCCCACATTCGATTGTAAAGCGCTTGGCCGTTACTGTCGGAAGGGAATCGAGGAGTAAAAACAACGAACGCTGGTAGATCATTGCTCTCGCTCCCCAAGCCGTAAGCCAGCCAGGACCCGATGCTCGCTTTGCCTGGTACTTCGGAACCCGTCATCACAAACGTGCATGCGGGGTCGTGGTTGATGGCGTTGGTGTGTACCGATCGAATCAAAGTGATTTCGTCTACGATTTTCGCCGTGTGTGGCATCAGTTCCGAATTGATCCACATTCCCGATTGCCCCTTTTGCTCAAATTTGAACTTGGTGGGAGCAACGGGAAATCGAGTTTGTCCACTGGTCATGGTCGACAAACGTTGGTTGTTCCGAATCGATTCAGGTAGATCCTTGTCGAAGTAATCGGCCAACGTGGGTTTGTAATCCCATGTGTCGTGCTGAGGAGGTCCGCCATTGAAATGCACGTAAATGATCGCCTTGGCTTTGGGGGCAAAGTGAGGCAAGCCTGGCAAAGGAGGATGCACCCGTTGAAGCGTGGCTGGATTGGATTTGGCTTCTTCGGCGCCGGCATAACGAGCCAACGGATTAGCCGCCATGGCGGCCAGCGACAAGCTGCCTAGCCGCAATCCTTGCTGACCAAAGAAATGACGACGGGTTTGACGTACCAAGTGTTCATGGAGTGGATCCATCATTAATTCCTCGTCACTGTTTCATCGAGATTAAGTATCATGTTGGCGACCATGGTCGCGGTTGCCAATTC
>JBIKLJ010000125.1:0-14854 GCA_044359895.1 Pirellula sp. | reverse complement strand
TTCAGAGTTTTCAGGTCGAATGGTTTAATGCATGTCAGACCTTGCACTGGTCTGCGACAAACGAACGGCAAACCCCGCCGGCAATTGTTTGTCTGAATTTTCAATTTCCACGACCACTCGAATGGTTTGTGTCGCAGCATCGACAAGAGGTGCTATGAAAACAATCTTGGCTTTCAGCAATGGTCGATTAGGCAAGTCGGCTCGCAATTCAACGACTTCTCCAACCTTCTGAACTGTCGCGAGGACCAGCGGAACATAAAGCTCGGCTCTCAATCGATTGATGTCTGCGATTTTCACAATAGGCGCGCCTCGCGATACCGTTTCACCCAGATGCGGCGAGATCTTGATAACCGTTCCTTGGAATGGAGCCCGAATCTCATAGGTTTCTAATCGAGCTTGTTCGATCTTCAAGCGTGCGAGTGCATCTCGCTGACTCTCTCGTCCTTCTTGCAAAGCAGCTTTTGCTTCCAACAAACGGCTCATTGCTTCATCGACTTCCAGCCCCGATGCTGCTTTCTTACTGGCTGCCTGCTCAATGCGATTCAGGAATTGTTCTGCCAGTGAGACCTTAGCCCTGGCAGCATCCAACATCGCTTGTCGATCCGCTGATGACTGGGCTGCGATAACGGAGGCCACAGCCACTCGATTGTCGATCAATGCAAGGACTGCATTTTCATCCACCGTGTCCCCTTCTGCGACAAATAATTTCCAAAGCGGACCATCCGCAGCCGCAGAAATTTCAGCAACCTGAAGCGGATGTGCGATTCCTGGAAGCATTTCGACAGAAGGTACGCTCGGATTGGCTTCACCACCCTCAATGCCTTCAACTCCTTCGGCTTCGGAATCATCCGTGTTGGTCGCTAAATGCCTCGAAACGGATACTTTCGAAACCATCGCCAAGGGTTTTGCATCGTGGGCTTCGATCTCGTTCAGCCCGCTTTTTGAGACGAAAACGCCCCGAGTGGAAGCATCACTCACGTGGCAAGAAGGACTTGAGCTTCGGGTCCAAAGCCCGAAGGCAACACCAATTAACGCGATCGAAAGAACAGAGGCATAGCCATTTGTTAGAAATTTCAAGATCGAAGGGCCTTATGGTTTGTTTTCAAAAGGAAGCTATTCTGCGAACTTTTCCTCAAGAACTCGTTGGGGAGCTGTTTTGCGCGAGGGTTCCGTATGAACAAGTAGCATTGAAAGAGTGAACGCAATCGTTACTTCCCAGCTTCATGACGCGAAAAAAAAAGCGACTGAGCAGGTTCTGCCGGTTGTTCTGGATTTCCCGTCTAGAGTGACCATGATTGCGATTCCGGCGATATCGAAGATGTGGGTTGTACATGTCGAAACACGAACAGTGCCGAATGTTTCAACACTGACTGAGCCCAACCGCTCGCCCAGAGCATTATCTTCATGAACCTTTCCACGGAACAATTGATGGAACAGCAGGATGCTAAGCAGTGGTCACGCCGCGCTTTCAGCTTGGCCGTTGCATCGGTGGTTGCGGGAATATCAGGCTGCCGAGTAGGACCAGATTTTGCTAGCCCCGCTCCCCCCGTTTTGAACGGAAGCTTCCAGCAAGCAACACAACCCGATGGCACAACGGATATCTCTCCGTTGGATCCTCAGACCTCACGATGGTGGACGTTTTTCGACGACCCGATCCTTCAGATGCTGATTCGCGACGCGAGTCAACAGAATCTTACGATTCGCGAGGCCTATTACCGCATCGCCGAATCGCAAGCTTTGCTTGGAGTCGCGAAATCACAGTACTTTCCGCAGTTCAACGCCACTACTGACACCAGCTTTCGGCGGAATAGTCAAAACAACAACCAAGTTCTAAGCTCCAACAACCAAAGTGCGTTTTGGAACATTTCCAACGGCATGGAATCCAGTTGGGAAATTGACCTTTGGGGCAGACTTGCAAGAGGAGTGGAGGCGGCAAATTCGGAACTATTGGCACAACACGAATCGCTGAACGATATTCGCGTAACACTTTTAGCCGATGTTGCCACAACGTACATTCAGATTCGAGTACTGCAGCAACGCCTGATGATTGCAGAACAAAACCTGGAACTGCAAAAGCAAACACTCCATATAGTTCAGTCACGACAAGAAGCCGGCATCGTTGGACAGCTCGATCAATCGGAAGCCGAATCGAACGTTGCCGTCACGACCGCATCGATTCCACCGTTACAACAGGAGCTTCAAGTCGCACTATATCGATTGACTGTCCTGCTTGGACAAACGCCAGGGGGTGACTTTGTACTGCAAGATGGATATGGCCAACTGCCCATGACAGTCATCGAAAACGTTCATCCGGGCATGCCAGCTGAACTGTTAACACGTCGACCAGATATTCGCAAAGCGTACTTCGACGTTATGGCTGCAAATGCTCGTATCGGGGTAGCCGTGGCGGATCGGTTGCCACAATTAACAATACGCGGGAACATATCTGTCGAAGCTCGAGACATCAGTGTCTTGTACGAAGCGAACAGCCTTGCCCATAGCGTTGGCCCAGGCTTTCGATGGAACATTCTGAACTTTGGCCGACTAAAGCGAAATATCGACGCCCGAGAAGCCAACCACCAACAAGCTATCGTACGATACGAGGCAGCGGTTCTTCGCGGCGTTCAAGAAGTCGAATCGGCCTTGGTCGAATTCATTCGGCAACGCGAGCGCGCTATCGAACTCGAAAAAGTAGTTATTGCAACCAATCGATCCGTCGAAATCAGCCTCGCTCGCTACGAACAAAATCTCATTACGTTCGACCGAGTGCTCGACGCCCAGCGAAGCTTGGCAACAGCGCAAGGAAATCTTGCAACCGCCCGTGGCGATATCCTTTTCGCCCTTGTCAAAACATTCCGAACCTTAGGCGGGGGATGGGGCGGCGAAGGCCCCTAAGTCATAGGGACTCCTTCCTTCCAATCCAAGGTAAGTCACACCTCCAAGTTGACGATTTTCTAAGCGTTTTCCAGGGTTTTGCTTTCGATTCGAGCTTTCAAGCTGAACCCTATTTCTTAGGTGACTTCGGAATATTGATCCCTTTCCAGGAATTGGAAATCGAGAATTCCTGGCCTTCGATGTATCATGGCTCATCCAATCTGACCGATTCGGCAGGCTGGATTCTCTCCAAAAATCAGAAACCACCAACAATACGTCGTCGGCAGCCGGGCTGATTGTGGCCAGAGACTTGCGATGGGTTGGGACTCGTCGCCTCGTCCACTACGTTGTTGGTTGGGACTCGTCGCCTCGTCCACTACGTTGTTGGTTGGGACTCGTCGCCTCGTCCACTACGTTGTTGGTTGGGACTCGTCGCCTCGTCCACTACGTTGTTTATCATTGATACTTCATCCTTCGAATTGAGATTACGATGCGTAAAAGATTCAGCTTGCACCACGTTATCGCTGTACTGAGCCTTGTCGGGGGTACCAACTTGATCGCTCAGACCACCCCTGAAAATGTTGACGCCGAAATGGTGAAGAAAATTCGAGAAGAGGGGCTCGAGCGATCCAAGGTGATGGAATCCATCAGCTATCTTACCGACGTTTATGGACCACGATTGACCGGTTCACCACTCACTCGCATCGCCGGCGAGTGGACCAAGGATAAGCTAACCGAGTGGGGATTGGAGAACAGCCACTTGGAAAGCTGGGGTCCTTTCGGACGTGGATGGACTCTCGAAGGCAGCACCGTCAATCTGGTGGAACCCCACTTCAGCTCTTTGATTGCCTATCCTAAAGCCTGGACCCCAAGCACCCCCAAGACGATTCGTGGTGAGCCAATCTATTTGGATGCGAACACGCCTGAAGAGCTGGAAAAGTTTCGAGGCAAGCTGGGGCGAGCCATTGTGCTGATCAGTCCTCCCAAAGAAGTCAAGGCATGGTTTGACCCGCCAGCCACACGACAGACGGATGAATCGCTGTTGGGATTGGCAAACGCTGAGGTTAGTTCACAACGCAGACGACGTCCCGAATCATCCTCAGCGGCTGGTAGTCCGAGCACCCCGGGAAGTCCAACAGGAACCGAACAGCCTGGCGTCCCAGCTAGCCCTGGTGCTTCCCCGACCGAACCAGCGCAGGCCTCTAGGCAACCAGCTCCGCGCGGTGCCCAGTCCATTCAAAATGACAAGTGGCAGTTAGCGTATGACGAAGGGGCCGCCGTGGTTTTAGAACCAGGTCGAGGAGATGGCGGTACCGTATTCGTTGCCTCGGCGACACTACCGCGTCGCGCAGATCCGGCACGTGACGATCGTAGCCCAAGCGAAGGTGGAAATCCATTTAGCCGTGGCCCGCGGCCTTGGGCAACAGACCCACCAACGATCATCCCGCAGTTAGTCTTAGCAGCAGAACACTACAACCGAATTGTCCGCATGCTTCAAAAGGGAGCACACCCCAAACTGGAGATCGATGTCGAGGCTCATTACCATGATGGAGAGCCAAACAGCTTCAACATCATCGCTGAAATTCCTGGCACGGACCTCAAGGACGAAATCGTCATGCTGGGCGGTCACTTCGATTCATGGCACGCTGGCACGGGCGCCACCGACAACGCCATCGGTGTTGGGGTTGCATTGGAAGCGGTTCGTATTTTGAAAACCATCGGAGCCCAACCAAGACGAACGATTCGTATCGCCCTCTGGACCGGCGAGGAACAAGGGCTACTTGGTTCGCGAGCCTACGTTGCGGATCACTTTGGTAGCGTTAAGGCTGCACCGCGCAGCGAACCAAACCCGACGAGCGATGCACCTCAAGAGCGTCCAAAGCAAACGTATGAATTGAAGCCAGAGCACGAGAAGTTTTCCGCGTACTTTAACTTAGACAATGGCGCAGGCAAAATTCGTGGCATCTACCTTCAGGGGAACGAAGCAGTTCGGCCTATATTCCGCGCTTGGCTAGCCCCCTTTGCTGATCTTGGGGCAAGTACTATTACCCCCGCCAACACCGGTGGAACAGATCACCAATCGTTCGATGGAATCGGACTTCCAGGTTTCCAATTCATCCAAGACCCTTTGGAGTACGACACTCGAACGCACCATTCCAGCATGGATGTTTATGAACGAGTTCAAGAAGAGGATGCAAAACAGGCTTCCATCATCATGGCAACCTTTGTTTACCATGCTGCGATGCGAGACGAGAAGCTTCCGCGTAAACCCCTGGATGGCGAAGTTATCGCAGCACCGACGGTCCAAGCAACTCCTGATGCGGCCGCGACTACGACACCAATTCCCGCAGTCGTTGCACCGGCAGTACCTGTCCCCGCCACGACAGCGCAACCTGTTGGTCAATAGATACAACCACTTCAAGAAATAGGTACGAAGGGACATGCTTTCAAGGCATGTCCCTTCGGCAAATTTGCGATAGGCATTGATAATAGGTTTCTGTTAAGAATCAATGATATTCGAGAATCCCAATACCCAGAATTGCGAACGCTGGGTACAAACAGGTTCGAAGTAGAACGAAAAGCTCAGTCAATATCTTCCTCACGAAAATACGATCTTCCTAGACATTCCAACATGAAGAATCAAAGTCGGTATCAACGCCAAAGTGTTCAAGCCTTACAATCGCTTGCCTATGTCATTTTTGTCGTGATTGGTTGCTGCACAGCATGGAGCCAGGACAATGCGATTGTCTCAAAGCCCATCCAACTACCTGGTTTGAAAGCCACAGGTGAAACGCTGCTTCCCAACGGATGGTCGCTGAAGCCTGTCGGGGAACAAATCGAAATGGGGGACTTCCCAAGCCATATCGAGTTGTCTCCGGACGGGGAATTCGCAGCCGTGTCACACAGCGGATGGGGGACGCATGAGATACGAATCGTCCGAATATCCGATCGAAAAGTTGTTTCATCGGTCACGATCGATCAAACGTTCCGGGGTATCGACTTCTCAACCGACGGAAAGCGATTTTATGTAAGCGGAGCAGAAGATGAATGTATTTATGTGTACGATCATCGCGCCGGCTTCCTAACTCTGAATCAAAAAATTCAGTTAGTCTTACCTAAAGAGACATTTGTTGTTTCGGGGATTCGCGACTTCATGAACGGATCGATGCTGATCGCATGCGGCATGGTCGCCAACCAAATTGCTTTTGTACCATTGAACGAATCTCAAAACACGCCTGTCGAAGCCGAAGCGAAAAAAGTACTCGACAAAAATGGCAAAGAAGTTCTCCAAGTGAATGTTACGCCAGGTGTCGAAATAATCGATTTGCCAAGCGGTAGCTTTCCTTTGGATGTAGTGATTTCTCCCGATGGAAATAGAGCTATGGTCAGCCTTTGGGGACGCGCCTCGATCGCGGTTATCGACCTCGCAACCAAGAAATTGACATCAGAATGGTCTGTCCGAAGCCATCCTACGGAAATGCAGTTCCTGGATGAAGGAAAACTACTGTTGGTCGGTTGCGCTGATGATAACTCTGTCTTAATGCTCGCCACGGATACTGGCTCCACGAAAGAAGTCATTCGAACATCTCTGTACTCAACCACACGAAACGGTAGCACCCCAAATAGTCTTTCTGTTTCGAATGACCAAAAAGTGCTGATCGTTGCCAATGCGGACAACAACAACATTGTTATGTTTGATATTACGGAACGAGGAGAATCGAAATCGCTCGGTTTTATTCCCGTAGGTTGGTATCCGACCAGCGTTCGATTTTCTAACGATGGAAGTCAAATCTTTGTTGCTAACGGCAAAGGTCTTACTTCGCGAGACAACAACAAGGGCCCCAATCCCCTGAACGAACCTCCCAAACAAGTACGCGAATACATCGGTGGGTTGTTTAAAGGAACTCTCAGTGTTATTCCTTCCCCCTCACCATCGCAAATGACGAAATGGACCAAGGATGCATACGCTGTCTCGCCGTTGCGTCCTGATGAAGAACCCGTCCTTCAATCCCTCGCTTCCGAATCTGCGATTCCAAGCAAAGTCGGCGAACCCTGCCCTATCAAGTATTGCTTCTACATCATCAAGGAAAACCGGACCTACGATCAAGTCTTTGGCGATATTGCTAAAGGGAACGGCGAGCCTAATCTTTGCATCTTCCCGGAAAATGTGACCCCAAATCACCACGCTCTGGTCAATGAATTTGTACTCCTAGACAACTTCTACGTGGAAAGTGAAGTAAGTGCCGACGGACATGAATGGTCGATGGCTGCTTACGCAACCGACTTTGTCGAGCGTGTATGGCCACTGAACTATCGTGGTGGACGCGGCAAGATTGGATACACTTCCGAAGGCGCCTACGATATCGCGGTCCCATCCAGTGGATACATCTGGGACAAATGCGCTAAGAACAACGTTTCATTCTTTAGCTTTGGCGAATTCATTCAAAATGCGAAAGTTCCCGGCGAGCCTGGCAAGGCACGAGTCGCATCGTTAGAAGGGCACTTCGACCCGCTCTATCGTTCCTATGATCTGGATTACCTAGATGTCGATCGAGCAGACCGTTTTGCAGAACGCTTGGCTCAGTTCGAAAGAGAAAATAATATGCCTCAGTTCGTGGTCCTGCGAATAGGCAATGACCATACCAGCGGAACTCGACCTGGCAAAAAGACGCCGACGGCCATGGTGGCCGATAACGATCTTGCCTTGGGAAAGATTGTGGAGACTATTTCCAATAGCAAGTACTGGAAAGAATCTGCTATTTTTGTCGTGGAAGATGATGCTCAAAACGGTTCAGACCACGTGGACGCCCACCGGACCGTTGCCCTGGCCATCAGCCCCTACATTCGTCGCAACACCGTGGATTCCACCCTGTACACGACATCCAGCATGCTGAGAACCATGGAGCTCATTTTAGGGTTGGACCCAATGACTCAGTTTGACGCCGCCGCCAACCCAATGTATGCATCGTTTGGCAAGACACCCGATTTCAAGCCTTACGAAGCGTTGCCATCATTGGTCGAATTGAACACGCTGAACACGAAGCTGTCTTGGGGTGCTGCCGAGTCCGAGAAAATGGACCTGACACGCGAGGATGCTGCCGACGACCTGCTGCTGGGTGATATCGTATGGCGAAGCGTTCGCGGTGCTGATTCACCGATGCCAGCTCCCGTCCGCGCGGCTTACGTCTTTGTTAGCCCCGAAGAGGATGACGAGGAAGAGGAAGAGAACGAACAAAAAGAAACGGTCGAAGGCAAAAACGGCGACATTCAAAAATAAGCTTGTTTAGTCTAATTCCTGCAACAATCGATCGATCTGCTTTACTGCCAAGGACAAGGACTTCGCGGCCATCTTAAAATTCATGTGGCCGGAAACCTCGGGTTGTAATTCAACGAAGTCAGCTGTCACAGCCCGAAGTTTTCCAATCTTTTTCCGGGCTATCTTGAGATAGCGTTGGGCATCTCCCGTGTCCAAAGATGGGCCCAAAGCAAGCATAAAATCATATAATCCGCGATGGACTTCGGCCAATTCTTCATCATCGGTTGCTTCATCCGAGTGCTTCAAAAATGTCCTGACCATCCAAACATGACTGATCCAGTTGTCGATCTCCGACATCATCGCAATCTGGGCAGACGAGCCCGCACCGGCTTCACTGATTTCTGTGGAAGCTATTTCTTGATCGATATCGAGTTCGTCTTCTTGATTTTCCTGCATGTCGTTTCCCAATCACAAACGGGAGATTACTTCATCGGGTTGGAAGCGAATTTTGGGAGCCCCTGCGTATCTGTCCTCTGCGTGTCGGTAGCCCATCGCACATCCCACCACACAAGTATAGTTCGTGCCCGCTAAGCCGAGAAGTTGATCGTACTCGGGTGCAATGATCCCCTCCATCGGACAGGCATCAATCCCTAAAACAGCAGCGGACGCCATCAACTGACCCAATGCGATATAAGCCTGTTTGCTACTCCAAACAAGTTCATGGCCAGCGATGTTTTTGAGGAACCCAAGGATCATTTGGCGGTAGGGTGCAAGGCTTTCGACTTGAACGCTACGGGTCGATGCGGTGGTCTCCAAAAAGCGATCGACATACTCGACACTCACCGTTTTCAAACTGGCAAATACAACCATGTGCGAACAGTCTTTGGGCTGCGGCTGGTTCCATGAGATCGAAGGAAGCTTGGCCTTCAATTCAGGCGATTGGACGATCAGAAACTTCCAAGGTTGGAGACCGAAACTGCTGGGGGTTAAAACAAGACTTTCTTCTACTTTAGCCCATGTCCCAGGATCGATGGAGCGAGCAGTGTCGAAACGCTTTACCGCGTAACGCCACTTCAGCGAGTCAACCAGTTGGTCTGCATTGAAGGATGGATAAGTCATCGATGTTTCTCGTTCGTCAATGATGGGAAAATGCTGGAACAGTCGATCCAGCCAGCGAATGTTTTCTGGATCGCAACGCATTGGATTCAACCCTGTCACTTGTAACATGGCCAAGGAAAGTGGTCGAGCCCGAATCCTTCGTATCAGTGTCATGTTCGATTCAAATGAGGCTACGCTACAATGGAATCGAATTCCCAACTTCTTTTCAAAAAAATTCCTACGAGTTTGAACATGAATCCTACAGACCTCTCCGTCCCCGATCCTAGCCTTGTTCTGGAGTTGCTAGAAGCATTCCGCAAATCCAAAGTGATGTTTGCGGCTGTTGAATTGGGAGTGTTTGATGTTTTAAATTCGGAAACAGCTCTGAACGATCTGGTTAACAAGTTACAGTGCGATCGCGTTGCGTTGATGACGTTGCTAGATACATGCACCTGCCTGGGTCTGCTCACGAAACGTGGAGACTCTTATGTGAACACACCGGTCTCGACCACGTATCTAACTCAAGCGAGCCAACGCCGGATGACTGGGTACATTCACTACTCGAACCGTGTCATGTGGAAGATGTGGGGCAACTTGGAAGACACTGTTCGCGAGGGAACTCATCGCTGGAAACAAACTTTTGATTTCGATGGCCCCATTTTTTCGCACTTCTTCAAGACAGAAGAAGCCATGAACGAATTTTTAATGGGGATGCATGGCTTTGGATTGATCACCTCGCCCACCATTGTCAACGCGTTTGATTTAAGTCGTTTTCGAGTGATGGCGGATCTGGGTGGAGCAACGGGACACTTGGTTCTAGCTGCTTGCCAACGTTACCCTGAATTGAAGGGAGTCGTTTTTGACTTGCCGCATGCGCTGGGACTTGCACGGAAAATGATTCAGGAATCGCCCGTTGCAGACCAACTGCAAGTGATCGGGGGCGATTTCTTTCACGATCCACTTCCGATAGCAGATCTTTATGCATTGGGACGCATACTGCATGACTGGAACGATGAGCATGCGCAGCAATTAATCCAACGGGCTTTTGATGCCTTGCCCTCGGGAGGTGGACTTCTGATCGCAGAAAAAATATTGGCCGAAGATTCGACAGGCCCACGCTGGGCTTTATTGCAAAGTATGAACATGCTGGTTTGCACCGAAGGCCGAGAACGCACGGTGGCCGAGTATGGCAAGATGCTATTCCAAGCAGGCTTTACTCAAGTGGAAGTGATCAGAACCTCAGTCCCATTAGATTGTATTCTTGCCATCAAACCCTAATGTTCGCGTTAGTGGAGATGGCTACAGATCATCCAATATCCGAAGGGGATCTGGCTACAGATCCCACCGCAAAATGCATTTTGGACCAAAAGGGACTCGTCGCCTCGTCCACGACCATGCCTGACGAAAGGGCCTCGTTGCCTCGTCCACGACCATACCTGCCGAAAGGCCCTCGTCCCATTCGCCGGGATCTTTGGAAGGAAAACTGAGTCAATTGGGCTTTTAGCGGCCGCTTCTAGGATAAAATGGGCTGACCGCGTTACCCTCCTCCCCTGCCTAATCCCCACCGCTTCAGTACCATTCCTACCAATGATTGCCCAAGAAAACCACATCCTTCGCGCGCTTTCAAAAAGGCTAGTTCGATTCACCCTATCGATTTCTGCTGTGGCTTTAACGGTGGTTTGCTTATCTAGCGCTTTGCACTCGCAATCCTCGCCAACCGATTTCATTTCGTCGATCGAGCCACTTTTCCAATCGCATTGCATTCAATGTCATGGTCCCGACAATCAAGAAAGCGGGTATCGACTGGATGTACGTGAAATCGCATTCCGAGGAGGCGATAGTAGTGAGATCGCCATTGTACCTTCCTCTTCCAAGACCAGTCGCCTTCTTGCGTTGATTCGCGGGGACGAACCTAGTCTTAGGATGCCCCCGCAAGACAGCGGTGTTCCTGCTCTATCGGAACTCGAAATAAAGACTCTTTCCGATTGGATCGATGCGGGCGCTGAATGGCCAGAATCTGCAACGTCGACTTTACCTAATCCATTCGACTGGTGGAGCCTAAAGCCTCTCGAACGGCCGAAGCTTCCCTTAGAAGCAAACAACCCGATCGACGCCTTTGTCCGCGCCAAGCTGAATGAACACGGCCTTGTGCTTTCCCAAGAAGCAGATGCGAGAACGCTTTGCCGAAGACTCTATTTCGATCTCATCGGTTTGCCTCCATCTCCAGCGCAGATGGATTTATTCGAGACCGCCTTTGGTAAGAATAAGGAGGCTGCCTACCTTGATCTTGTCGATGCGCTTTTATCCAGCGAACACTACGGTGAAAAGTGGGCAAGGCATTGGCTTGATGTCGTGCATTATGGCGACACCCATGGATACGACAAAGATCAACCCCGCCCTAACGCTTGGCCTTATCGTGACTATGTGATCCGATCCTTGAATCAGGACAAACCCTATCGCCAATTCATTCGTGAACAAATCGCTGGCGATGTTCTTTACCCCGACACCCGCGACGGCATCGAGGCCCTAGGTTTTTTGTCGGCAGGACCTTGGGACTTTATTGGACACGTCGAAGTGAACGAGTCCAAAGTCGATGGCAAGATGGCCCGACACATGGATCGCGATGACATCCTGGGAAACGTGGTTGGAACACTGTGCAGTTCTACGATCCAGTGCGCACAATGCCATAACCACAAGTTCGATCCCTTTTCCCAGGAAGATTATTACTCACTGCAAGCCGTTTTCTCAGCGATCGATCGAGCTGACAAGAAATACGATCACGACGAACCTGTCGCAAAACAACGCAGAGAGTTTGCTTCACAGAAAAAGCAGATAACCAATCGGTTAGCATCGCTTGACACATCGATTCGAGAACAGTGTTCGCCCGACCTCCAAGAGCTCGACGCCGCTATTTCCAAAGCAGAGCAATCGAGCAACCCGAAACGCCCCAACGAATATGGTTGGCACAGTGGCATCGCCAGTGAACAATCGGTTACAAAGTGGGTGCAGGTCGATCTGGGCGAGTCCCTCTCCTTAGAAAAAATCATTCTACAACCCACTTGGGATGACTTTCAATCGATCGGTGCAGGCTTCGGATTTCCAAAGCGGTTTCGAATTGAACTGAGCGATGATCCAGCCTTTGCATCGACGACCTCTCTTGTTGTCTCGCAGGAACGGGAGGACTATGCCAATCCTGGCATCCAGCCTCAAGCTTTTCCATGCCACGGACAAGCCGGTCGTTACATTCGTGTAACAGCAACTAAACTCGCTCCACGCATGAACGATTTTATCTTCGCACTTGCAGAATTAAGAGCCTTGGATGTTTCAGGCAACGACGCGACCATGGGCAAACCGGTGGAGTCGCTGGACAGCATCGAAGCCCCAGCGCGATGGGCCGCCAAAAATTTAACCGACGGGCTCTATCCTATCGACGCCAATCCAGGAAACCTCCAAGAACTTCGGGAAAAGCGAGCTCACTTGATCGCCAGCCGCGTCGACAAAGCAACGCTTGCCAATAAGGAATCAACGCTTCGGGAACTGGCAGACATCGACAGCAAGATAGCTGGCCTTCCTTCTCCCAGCCTTGTGTATGCGGGAACCGTGCACCGCGGAACTGGAAATTTCATTGGCACCGGAGGTCAAGATGGGAAACCGCGTCCAATTCACTTGCTGGCTCGAGGTCAGGTGACTCGCCCCATTCGTGAAGTCACCCCCGGAACGATTTCCACGGGTTCGATTCTTCCCAATCGCTTTCCATTGGAATCCAATGCTTCCGAAAGTGATCGCCGCACAGCGATGGCAGAATGGATTGTCGCTAACGAGAACCCACTCACATGGCGGAGTATTGTCAATCGCGTTTGGCAATATCACTTCGGGATCGGAATCGTCGCAACCTCCAACGACTTCGGCAGAATGGGAGAATTGCCATCGCACCCCGGGCTTCTCGAATGGTTGGCTATCGAGTTTCGCGATCAAGGAGGCTCGCTGAAGAAACTTCACCGTTTGATTGTAACCAGCGACACCTACCGTCAAGCATCATCGACCAAGAACGACAAAGCACGCGAAATGGATCCTTACAACCGAATGCTTTGGAAACAGAATCGCCGGAGGCTTGATGCCGAAGCGATTCGAGATTCCGTTCTAACCGTCAGTGGCACGCTTGATGTTTCCAAAGGGGGCCCTGGATGGCAAGATTTTGTGGTCACGAATCCCGAACATTCACCTCACTACGAATATCGATTGGCAGATCCTAACGACAAGAAAACGTGGCGTCGATCAATTTATCGATTCATTGTTCGCTCTCAAACACAGCCTTTTTTGACAGTACTTAATTGTGCCGATCCCTCGATGCGCGTCGAACGTCGAAACGAAAGCGACTCCTCTCAACAAGCATTAGCGCTACTCAACAACCGCTTTATGTTGGTTCAATCGAAACAGTTTGCCGCACGAGTTCAACAGGAAGCAGGAAGCACCATGGATGCTCAAGCGGAACACGCATATCAGCTCGCCACAGGTAATCGATTGACTCAACCCAATCGAATCCAGCTGGTTCAATTCCTACAAGAACACGGTTTAGAAAACCTTTGCCGAGCTCTTTTGAACACCAACGAATTCATCTTTGTGGACTGACGATCTATGACCTATTTTTCACCTTATCGAAATCAGATCGCTCAAAACCCCATTTCTCGCCGCGATCTTCTTTGGCGCAGCGGAGGAGGACTGGGGGGGATTGCATTGGCCGCGATGTTGTTTCGCGATCCCGTTCGAGCTGAAAGCGATAACTCGCACGTCGTGGGAAAACAACCCGCGAAAGTAAAACGGGTGATTCAGCTATTCATGGCGGGAGGGGCAAGTCACCTAGACCTTTACGACTTCAAACCCGACTTGATCAAACACCATGGCAAACCAAGTGACTTTGGCGAGCATGTCGAAGCATTCCAAGACGGACTGGGACCTTGGTTGAAACCAGCTTGGGATTTCAAACCGTATGGCCAATGTGGCAAAATGCTGAGCGATATTGTTGCACCCTTGGGTGCACATGCCGACAAGATCGCGTTCATCCATAACATGGTCAGCAAGTCTGGAATCCATTCGCAAGCGACATTGCTTCAAAACACTGGTTTCCTTTTACCCGGCTTTCCTGGGGCCGGATGCTGGGTCAGCTATGCACTGGGTTCTATCAACGAAAACTTACCCAGCTTCGTCGTTCTTGCCGACCATCGTGGATTCGCAAGTAACGGCGTTAAAAACTGGGATGCTGCGTTCCTTCCCTCGCAACACAGCGGCAGCGTCATCAACCCGAGTGTCGACAACCCCATCGCAGACCTTCGTCCCGACAACTATGGCTCTTATATCTCTACTGAGAGCGAAATGGCCACGCACCGGTTATTAGCAAGTCTCAATCGGGACCATCAAGCAACTCGAGTTGACGATCCTCGACTGGAGGGCCGCATACGCAGTTACGAACTAGCCGCCGGTATGCAAATGGCGGCACCTGAAGCACTCGATTGGCGTTCCGAAGAATCCCACGTTCTTAAGCTTTATGGATTGGATCAATCCCCACCAACTTGGCCCACGGAAATCAATGCTGCAGAAGAGTCCTATTTTTTCTCGCAGAAGTGCTTA
>JBIKLJ010000124.1:0-14927 GCA_044359895.1 Pirellula sp. | reverse complement strand
GTAGGCGAGCGGAGCTGTCGAGTCTGCAGCAGGAAAAGCTATCGACCCTTGGGCTGATTTCAGGATCTTTAGCGCATGAACTTCGCAATCCGCTTTCATCGATTCGAACCATAGCAAGCCTCGTTGCGGAAGACTTGCCACAAGGCAATTCCAACCATCGCGATCTGAATATGATTGTTTCTGAGGTCGATCGTTTGAATCGGACGCTTCAGCGGATGCTTGATTTTGCAAGGCCTCCAGACTCCGAAAATCGAATCACGCACCCAGACCTTGTGATTGAAAGGTTGGTTGCAATCATGGATCACTATGCCAAAAAGTGCAGCACTTGCGTCAGTTTAGACTTGCAGTGCCCGAACATCACGATGGAAGCGTCCGATGCATCACTAAATGAGATTTTTATGAACTTGATCAAAAATGCCATTGAAGCGGCCTCCGAGAAACGAGATGGTTTGGTTCGAATTGAAAGCCGATACCGCCACGAGACGTATCAAGTATCCGTTGCAGACAATGGAAACGGAATTCAGGAAGAGAGGCTATCCAAGATCTTTTTGCCGTTTGAGACCAGCAAAGCAACGGGGACGGGGCTTGGATTGTATATTGTGTCCGAGCGGGTGCGTGAAATCGGCGGCAGAATACAAGTCGAATCACAACGAGGGCAAGGCTCCGTCTTTACCGTCGAAGTAAAATCCCATAAGTAAGAATCCATGAAGATATTGATCATCGAAGATGATGCTACGGCCAGGTATGCTTTGCATCGAGCGATCCGGGCGCCTGGGCGAGAGATCTTGGAGGCTCAAGACGGTGAATCTGGACTGAAACAGCTGAAGGAGGCAGGGGCGGATCTGGCCTTCCTGGACCTCAATATGCCAGTGCGAGATGGGATTTCCATTTTGACCGAGCTGCAATCGCATCCTGATTGGCGAAGTCCAGAGATCATCGTTCTCACAGCCAACGACAGCATTGACATTGCAGTCGAGTGCATTCGACGTGGGGCGGCGGACTTTCTTACGAAGCCTTATGAAATCGAACAGGTTCGCTCGATTGTGAAGCGTTGCCAGGAACGCTATGAATTGGCGAAGCGAGTCGCACAACTGAGTGCTGAATTAGAATCGGTGCCTCAGTTGGGGTCGCTGATCAGCATTCATCCTGTCATGCATGGTCTTTTCGATCAGATAAGACGGGCCAGCAAATCGAAGCTACCGGTCCTGATTCGCGGTGAGAGCGGTACAGGAAAAGAGCTCGTCGCGCGGGAGTTGCATCGATGCAGCGACCGTTCTGACAAGCCATTCGTCGCCGTGAACACCGCCTCGATTTCCGAGAATCTCGTCGAAAGCGAACTGTTTGGTCATGTCCGCGGGGCCTTTACTGGGGCCGATCGTAACCGCGAAGGTGTGTTCCGAAAGGCGAATGGTGGAACGCTGTTCTTGGATGAAATTGGAGACATGCCTTCGGGGGTTCAAACGCGTCTGTTGCGTATTTTGCAAGAGAACATTATGACGCCCGTTGGCTCCGAGGAAGAAGTTTCCGTGGATGTCCGAATCCTAAGTGCGACACACCAAGATCTGGAAATGGCGATGGAGCAAAAGACGTTTCGTTCGGATCTTTACTACCGACTTCGAGGGATTGAGCTACGAATTCCTGCCTTGCGATCGCGAGTTGAGGACATTCTCTTACTAGCCAAACGCTGGCTCGGAGCTGATCAGCAGCTGACACCTGAATGCATGGCTGCGATGATGAGTTATAGTTGGCCGGGAAATGTACGCGAGCTCAAGCAGCGAGTCGAGGGGGCAGCGGCCATGGCCACCACCTTATCGATCAATGCCCAAGACTTAGGGATTTTGCCAGAGCATCAAGAACTGCGTGACATGCAGTTTTTTGAAGAGTACTTCAAAATGCCTTTAACCGAAGCTAAGCAAGCGATCATTGAGCGATTTGAACAGCTTGCTATTGAACGCGCAATGACGTTGGAAGGCAACAACGTATCGGCCGCTGCACGTCGTCTTGGAATTCACCGCCAAAACTTGCAACTCAAGCTAAAAGACAAATAGCTTGGAGCCTTGGAACGCGGTACATTTATTAGCGCGAATACTTTTCAGCTATGGCTCTGCGAACGATCGTAGCCTTCACGGAATCATCCATTTCGATTGCGACCATCCATCCTTGAAACGCTGTTTTCAATCGCAGAATCTGGTTGCGCGTCGTTTCTAAACGCCGATCTCGACTGCGTGTTGGCACAATTTCGGTTTCGAGGACCGTGCAGACTTTTAGCTCGTTACTGCGAGAATTGGCTTCTACTTCAACGTCAATTAACTTGATTGAGACTCTAAATTTCCCGAGCCGCTCGTTTGGTTTTTTCGGGACTGGGGCGATTCGGCAGTCCACATCCAAGACGACCGAATCGCATGTTACCTGCACGATGTTGGCTTTGAATTCGCTGACGAACCCCTTGAGTTTTTCTAAAGTCACGTTGCGTGGAACGTTCGTCATCAAATCAAATCGCCGTACTTCGCATTTAGCGGGTGCTAGCCAACTCAGCCAGCTTGCGACTTGGGGGGCTGGATTTTCTTGTGATGCGGATTTGGTTTCAAGTCCGAGCCCAACCACGCGATCGCGACCGCTTTCCTTGGCGATAAGCAGGCCTTGATCCGCCCTACCAAGAACAGCTTCGTGCGTGTCACCGTCCAGGATAGTGCTTACACCAAAGCTTGCGGTAATCGATGCATTTCGCAGGGAAGGAATGGGCGTTGCCTTTACTCGCTTTCGGATGTTTTCTGCTATTTCTTTCGCTTCGACAAAATCGCAATCGCCGCATAGCATCACGAATTCCTCACCACCATAACGTGCGACGAAATCCGTTTCACGGCAGCAGTCTTTTAGCACACTAGCAAATACAATCAGCGCTTCATCACCTGCTTGATGGGAAAAGGTGTCATTGATCCGTTTGAAGAAATCGATATCGCAAATAATGATGCTTCCTGGGTGGTTATTGCGCTGATGGTATGCAACAAAATCAGGAAGCTGTCGATTCAATTCGCCACGATTTGGAACTTTCGTCAGTTGGTCTTGTGATGCGCGTTCACGAAGGTAGACAATTTTTTGCTCGAGGACAGCCGTTTCGCTGATGTCCTCCAAGATCATGGCGCCGCCACATAATTGTCCTAAGTCGTTAAGTACTGGAATAACTTCCAAATCAACGTGCACAATTGCAGACCCTTCCTGTCTTATCGCTAGACTACGTTGAATTTTCTCGCCCGAGTTCATGAGTGCCAAGAATGGGCAATCCGAATCGCTGATTGCGAAACCATCATGATCGCAAAGGCATGCGAATGCGGGGTTCCAGCGTTGCTGGAACACGGAGTCGGCTGATCGGCCTGTCATCCGTTCGGCTGCGGAATTCCAATCGAGAACGCGATACTCTGAGTCGATAAAGATGACTCCGTCCTGAATATGATCCATCATGTGACGATAAAAAGTATCGTTGAGCGACTGGATCAAAGCACTGGCTGGTCGTTCTGAGTAGGCTGCGACCGGTGGATTGGTCCCACCCTTGAGTTCAAATAGTCGCGATACTCCGATGGAACCCAGCCCGGTCATCCAACGATGTTTTACCAATTCTTGAATATTGACGTTGGGGTCCATAACCACTTCCGCAAAGCTTTGGACCAGAACAGGATCAAATTGGGAACCCGCTAATTGGAAAATTTCGGCAAATGCCGCTTCGTACGATAACGGTTCACGAAAGACTTGGCGCGTTGTCATTGAGTCGAACGCGTCGATGATATTGATCAATCGACTGGTTAAGGATACCTGTCTCTGGGCGGGATGCATCGTCGACGAATCAAATCGAACTCCTAAGCCGGCAATCGCTTGAATCAAACCGTCCGATCCACCGGCAGCTCGCACGATCTCTTGCCCAACCTGAGTGTGAAGACTCATCATCGATTGCTCGTTTTCGCTCAATCGATCCGGCTTTTGAAGAACTCGGTCTGGAATTCCGATCTTGCCGATTTCATGAAATAAGCCAGCAACCTCGAGCAATTGGAGTTCATTTTCCGGCACACGATTACAGACACCCCAAGCGGAGGCAAATATTGCGACTCGCATCGAATGGGTCGCAGCTGGGCCGTGCTTGGCTCTCAAAGCGACGTAAAGGCTGGAAATAACGCCCAGTTTCACAGTTGCCAGTTCCATCGGATCAGGCATGGTAGCGACGAAATCAGCAACCTCTCCAGCAACAGCGGCCTGTGTGGCTGGACTTTGTGGAATACCAATAGGTATCGACACAGGTAGCCATGAGGCATCCTGAATCGGCAGGCCGCTAAGAACTGGGGATGAATTCAATGCCATCTTCATCGCAAAAGGATTCGGGTGGGTATAAAATTGCAGCTGAACAGAGTGTTGTTTCCCTGTCGAAATCGATCGCTGAAAGGTAGGTTACGTTTTTATCCTCCGATTACAAAAAGGACGTTCGAACCGGTAGCAACGTGGGAACCCATTACTTTTTTCATGAATCGAACGTCTGTAACGATTGCACCAGCGATTCTTGCGACCGACCACCCTCGGCCGATTATGATGTCTGGGTGCAGAATGGATGCCCGCCGGTTTTCCGTTCATCCATTCAGTTCTAGTCCTTGAGCCTCCATCCTCTTTTCCTCCGTTCTTCGAGCAAAGCTTGGTTATCATGAATCTTACTTTTTGCTTGTTCCAGCAATTTCACTTACCAAACCGAGGACTTAAACAGAGCGTTTTTGTCTTTTTATGGGCGTTAGGAATTTCGCTTACTAGCTATTCTGAGGCTCAGCTTCCAACGGGCTGGAAGGCGCACGATATCGAGCGAGATCGCCCCAAAGTGATCACCCCTGGAGAGTCCAATCTTCCCCATGCGGCACCATCCGATGCGATTGTTTTGTTTGACGGAACCAGCCTTGAACGCTGGCGGTCTGAAAACAACAGCCCTGCCAAATGGATCGTTCGCGATGGAGTGATGGAATCCGTCCCTGGTAGCGGATACATTTTTACGGAGCAGTCCTTCGGCGATGTCCAGTTGCATGTCGAGTGGGCCGCCCCAGCCAGAGTGGAGGGAAAGGGACAAGGGCGTGGCAACAGCGGCGTTTTTCTGCAAGGTTTGTTTGAAGTGCAAGTTCTTGATTCGTTTGAGAACCCAACGTACTCAGACGGCCAAGCTGGGGCCGTCTATGGGCAGTATCCGCCTTTAGTCAATGCAAGCCGAAAGCCAGGCGAATGGCAAGCCTACGACATTGTTTATCGCGTTCCCGCATTCGGTGAAGATGGTAAGCTTCTTCAGCCCGCTCGAATCACCGTTTTTCACAATGGGGTTCTTATCCAGGACGGCGTTCGTCCGCTTGGTCCAACTTCTTGGCTTCAGCATCATCCTTATACCAAGTTGGAGCAGCGTCGGCCGCTTTCTTTCCAAGATCACGGCAATCCTGTTCGATACCGCAACATTTGGCTTCGGGAACTCCCACCGGAGTCGATTCAGCCTCCTGAAAAACCGTACGACCCCGTCGTTGTTGATCTCAGTCCTGAACAACAGGCCAAAATTGCGGGCAAGTTTGTACGCGATTCAGGAGGGGTTTGGGAAATCGTGGCCAAGGAGGGGAAGTTGTACCTGTCGCTCTCTGGAGTGCCGCTGGAGATGGTGGCTCATAGTCCAGAAGAGTTTGGACTTAAGTACACGGCCGGAAAACTTACGTTAAACTATGATGCATCGGGAATCGCTTCCACCATTCATTTTTTTATGGGTGGAGAAACGATGCATGCAAGCCGAGCCCCCTAAAGATTGCCCGTAATGACAACACTTTCATCAAATAAGAAGCGCATCCCATGAACCCTGTAATCTTCACGATTTGTCTCGTGTTAGGTCTTTTAGCCTTCGTCTTCGCCATCATCGTATTGGCCGTTTTCTCGCGATACTTTTGGCTTTGGGTCCAGTCGGTCATGACAGGGGCCAAAGTCAGTGTCTGGGACTTGTTGGGAATGATGTTCCGACGTGTTGATGCAAGAACGATCGTTCGCGGCAAGATCATGGCTGTTCAAGCTGGCATCAAAGACGATGACTTGACGACGAAATCTCTCGAAGCGCACTTCCTTGCCCGTGGCAATGTTCCCTTGGTCATTCGCGCTTTAGTCGCTGCCCGCAAAAGCAAGCAAATTACGCTTTCATTTCGCGAAGCTTCTGCGATCGATTTGGCTGGACGCGATGTGCTAGATGCCGTTCAAACCAGCGTTTATCCTAAGGTGATTGACTGCCCACCGAAGGGAAGTGCAGTTGCCTTCTTGGATGCGATCGCGAAGGATGGAATTCAGTTGAAGGTGAAGGCCCGAGTCACCGTTCGAGCGAACCTGCAACGATTGATCGGTGGTGCAACGGAAGAAACCATCATCGCGCGGGTTGGGCAGGGAATCGTTAGCGCGATTGGCTCGTCAGAAAGTCACAAGACCGTTTTGGAAAACCCAGACGTTATTTCGAAAACGGTTTTGGCCAGTCGACTGGATGATCAAACTGCATTTGAAATCGTTTCCATTGATATCGCAGATATTGATGTGGGCGAGAACATTGGTGCTCGATTGCAAGCGGACCTTGCAGAAGCGGACACGCGAGTGGCTCGAGCCAAGGCCGAAAGCCGACGCGCGGAAGCGGTCGCGACCGAACAAGAAATGTTCGCCAAAATCGAACAAAGCCGCGCTGAAGTGGTGGCAGCCGAATCGGATGTTCCTAAAGCAATCGCGGAATCGCTTCTCAGCGGAAGGCTTTCGATTATGGACTACTACAAGCTGCGCAATATGACCGCGGACACCGAAATGCGTCAGAGTATCGCTGGAACCAGCACAACAGGACCTTCGAACACTGCTCGCGGAACCTAATCGGAATGTCTCCAGGCGATCCTTGGGGGCCCCCCACGAGGGCCGACATTCGCGAGTTTCAAGATTCGTTGGGCTGTATATAAATTAGTTGGGCATGAACGAGTCGGGCTTGAACAAGCCAGCCCGTAGTTTTTGGATTCCACATTTGGAAAGAACCTAGTAATGGCAGACGATCTCGACGATTTTTTGAAGCAAGCGGCCCTCAGGCGGCAGCAAAGGCAGCAGAAAAAGGGTAGCAAAGCGCCCAGTCCGGCTCAGCCGGCTCAACGTAATCCTGAACCTCCACGGCTAGAGCCTGAACAACCTCGATTGCAACCGAGTCTTCCAAGCAGCATACCGGATTCATTCTCAACACCCTACCAAGCAACCAGCGGTAGTCTTTCGACAGGCTTGCCTTCTTCCGCTCCCCCATCCTCTTTGGAGCAAGGTGGCGATCGAGTCGGAACCAACCGAAAGCCGAATTTTCAGAATGAAATCAGCAAGATAAGAGCATCGGAATCCAAGCGGAAGTCAACGGCTCCGAGCGTGTTGACGGAGACTCCGGCAACGCAAGTCGAACCACAAAAGACGGCGATGGTTTCGTCCGCGTCCATGATTCATCAATTGCGCGATCCTCAAACGATGCGGATGGCGATTATCGCTCACGAGATTTTAAAGCGCCCTTGGCAATGACCGAACCGGACTTTTCTCGCGGCGTGAACGGGCTATTGCCCGCCATCGCACAAGATGCCAAAACGCATCAAGTTTTGATGTTTGCGTGGATGAATGGTGAAGCGTACCAAGAAACGATTGCAAGTGGTTTCGCGACCTACTTTAGTCGCTCGCGCAACCGCTTGTGGCGAAAAGGGGAAGAGAGCGGTCACCGCCAACGCATTGTAGAGGTTCGAATCGACTGCGATGCGGATTGTATCTTGATCTTGGTGGAACAGACCGGAGCAGCATGTCACGAAGGCTATGCAAGTTGCTTCTTTCGAAAACTGGAATCGCACCAGTTTGTGGTTGACCAAAGCATCTTGATCGAACCTCAAGATGTCTACAAAACGCACTAGGGATGGGTGATGCCTGAACTGCCCGAAGTCGAAACGATGCGACGTGGCCTGTTTCCCATTATTGGCGGGACAATTCGCTCGGTGATTGAACCGGATATCCCGTATCGGCCAATCAAGATCGATCCCTCCTTTCAAGAACTTGAACGACGGACCGTGGGTTGTGTTGTTCGCGAGGTGAACCGCATCGCAAAGCGCGTGCTGGTTGTATTGGACAGTGGGGACGCCATTGTAATGCAACCCAAAATGGCGGGCATCGCAATGCTTTGGCCACCGCCCAACGAGCACCATTTACGCATTGTGTTTGAGCTCGACAATGCGGCCGCCGATCGTTTCATTTACTGGGATCGAAGAGGCTTAGGCACCGTCTGCCTTTGGACGCCGCAACAAGTGGACCTGTATCTTGGCCCAAATCAGCTTGGACCGGACGCGTCGGTGGTCGACCAAGATACCTTTGTGAGTCGATTTGAAGGTTTGGACCGGGAAGTCAAAGTTGCTTTGCTTGACCAAAAACTGGTAAGCGGAATAGGTAATCTGTACGCCGCAGAGATCCTACATGCTGCTCGGGTGCATCCAAGTCTTCGTTGCACGGCCATCAGTAAGATGAAATGGAAGCAAATCCACGCTGAAACGATCAGGATTTTGACATACGCCATCGAGCAAGAGGGGTCGACGCTAAGCGACGGAACCTATCGAAACGCAATCAATGGCGAGGGAAAGTACCAAAATCAGCACTTGGTTTACGACCGCGCCGGTGAACCATGTCGAACCTGCGACAAGGGCTCGATCCTTCGCATGGTTCAGGGGCAGCGAAGCACCTTTTTCTGCCCCGTTTGTCAAAGAAAGAAACTCTAAAACTCTCTTGGTAAGTCTTCGGTTGATTGTGAGAATGTTCCCGTTCCCAAACAATGGAAAGTTGCTTTGGGAAAAGGATTGAGTTGACGGACGAAACGGGAACCACTAATATTGGGTCTTCGGATGGTGGCTGTAGCTCAGTTGGTTAGAGCGTTGGATTGTGGCTCCGAAGGTCGCGGGTTCGAGTCCCGTTAGTCACCCCTCCAAAAACCCTAGGTTTCTCAATGAATCCTAGGGTTTTTTTCATGGCTGAAACCGCTGTTTTGTGAAAACAGCTTGGGACGCTTTCGCCACTGCGATGTCACGGGTTTTGGCCTCTTTTGCCAAAATTGGTGGCGACAACGGCAGCAAAATACTTCCATCAACTCGGCTTCTGTTCGTTTTACAACCAGACCCAAGACGTAAGCGACTTCGTGTCTGTCAGATCTACGTAAACGATGGCCCGAGCAGTTTTCGCAATGCCGCCATCGACCACCTTCAAAACCAGTTCAAAATTCCTGCCCGCGACCACCTGCGTTTGAACCGACTCGATGGAGCTTAGCTTTAGTCCTACGGCCGATTGCGATTGCTCAGCGACAGCAAACTCGGCCGCCGAAATGACTTCCGCCGATTGGATGCTTTCAGCCGAATATCCACCAGGAATTGGAACATTGCTGTTCGAGCTGGAGGACTGGGTGCACCCGGCAGCCAGTAGTAATCCAGCGCCAAGGGTGGTGATTGAAATGCGAGCGAACATTTTGGTACTTTTGCGGTGAGAGAAGACTTGAGGTGACTTTGAAAATCTAGCACTATCTTGACCCGTTCGCGATCACTTTATTAGCCCATGATCGAGAAAATTTGCGTCGCTTCCCGAACAAACAACCAATCGCTTTGCGTTCGTTGACGAAGCCCATTGGTCGTTCCAAAGCCTACTCGGTTGCGAAACCAGCTTGCTGCGAGATTTTATTACGACAAGTTTGTCATTCATAAGGTCTCTCTGAAACGAAAGGAGTCTGGCACAAGCTTTGCTTCGTTAGTTCGTCCACAAGACGGGATTACGATAAACAAATACAAGGAGAGATCGAAATGGCAATCAAAGACGAAGTCCAAGGCACATGGAACCACTTGGCTGGAGCCATCAAAACCAAGTACTCGCAGATCACAGGTGATGATGTCGCTGGAGCGGAAGGCAACATTCAGCAACTTGTAGGTGTGATCCAAAAGAAGACGGGAAAGGCACGCGATGAAATCGAGGAATTCCTCCGAACGATTTCAGACAACACAACGTCAACCGTTGGACGCATCTCGGAAGCTGCGAGCGACATGGCTTGCCGGGCTGGCGAAACAATTCGTGAAGGTTACGACTATGCTCGAGATGCATCGCGAGATGGTATTAAGGCAGCCAGTCAAACTGTGCAACACCGACCGGGTGAATCGATGCTTCTAGCCATGGGTGTCGGCGTAGTTGCTGGACTGATCCTTGGCTCGACTCTGTGCAAGTCAAAAAGTTAAGTCTCAATCACGCTCCCAAGAGCAATCGTAGGCCAGATAGTGCTACCCCTCGCTCATCGCGTTGGAGGCTTATCTGGCCTTTTTGCGATACAAACTCTTCATCAAGTGGGTATCGCGATCGGCTGGGATCGCTTCTTGTAGTCGTTTCTGCGCGCAAAAAGCCCGGATTGCTCTACCGCAAACTCTATCGTCTCAGTTTCCAGCCGATAAACAGACCAAGCCCAAAGCACCAAACCGCTGCAACTTCGGGTCTGGATTTTGCGTAATCTTGGAGCAGCCCGACCAGATCCTTCGCAGGTTCTGTTACGTAGTGTGTTCCACATTCCAGGGCCGTTTCTTTTGCGATACTGGCAGCCTTTGACAATTGTTCTTGAGCGCCACGAAAAGTATCTTGTGCTGTTGCACAGCCATCGCGAGATGGATTGATGTTTGCCATAGTTCATTTTGCCTATTATTGAGTAAATGTCCCTGTTAACCGAAATAATAAAGTTCACTGCGACTGGTGGTCGAACGCGTTGATCATGGAATCGATCGACGCAAACAGTTGGTGCGTTACCGGAAAACTGAAAAATGTAGACACTGCTTCTAACGTTCCGATTCACGATTGAAAGCGTTCTTTGCCCAAGTTAGATTCTTCGAGAACTCATCCGTGCTTCGATGAAATTGTTGATGGATTCGGGTGATGTTTCTGAAGGCAATGGTTGCAGTGAGAACACTCATGAAAGAAATACTTGCACCCACGGCAATCTGCGCTATCCAGTCCTCCAGTTCGAAATAGTAGGCGACTGCCGAAGCAAGGCCAAAGCCCATGACTGGTAAGCAGCCTATGAAACAGCAACAGGAGATAGCAAACGCGGCAGCCGTTCCTATCGATTTTTGGACGGCTAGCTTTGAATCCGCCTTAAGCAGTTTGCCTTGAAGTTCAGCGAGCTCCAAGAGATCGCAAACGAATGTTCCTATAGACGATTGCATCTCTTCGACCGGGTTAGAGTGTTTGTACTTCCCGTTCATCTTCTCGATGTCAACCATCCCAGGGCCCCTCCGATTGCAAATGCGATTGCAATTGTTGTTGTTGGCCTTGCGGCGATGTATTGACGGGCAAGATCTAGAGAATCCGTGGCACTCTCGACTCGCTCGGCGGAATCTTCTTCTTTCAGAAACCTTTTTGGTTGAAGACGATTTCCGTGTTCTGCTTCAGTCCTTGGAAGATTCTTGATGAAACTGAGAGTGGTTTTCAAGGGAGAGGTGTTAGACCTTGTCGGTTGTCGAGTCGGTGAGGAAGGAGATGGTTTTGGAGCAGCAAGCATGAGATTGCGAACGAGCCCAAACCCCAACAGAGACACAGACGCTACCGAAAGTATTGGTTTGGCCTTCACATACTCCTTCCAATCGACCAAGCGCTTCGCCTTCCCCTGGAGGTCGATCGCGTGGGCATTGCCGGACATGCGCACCATCCGCATGCGTTCAACAATCTGATCCGTGTCGGTTTCGGCTTGACCTTTCAGCGAGCTCATTCGGCGCGCTTTCGGTTCGACATGGACATTCCTAACAAAACTCCGGCGATAATTCCGGTTCCCACCGCCATCGCTAAAGACTCAAGAGGTCTGCTTACGACACTTTTCGCGGTGTAGTCCAACCCTTTTTTGGCCTCGGTGGATACACGATCGTATTGGTCCCGAATTACGTCCCCTGCGTTATCAACAAATTGATCTCTGGTAATCATTTTCAAAACTCTAAGTTCTACGAGTGGAAAAATCTTGGTTAGTCCGAATTTGGATCGACCTTTTGTAGAGCTTGGATTGCAATCGTCATGCCGCAGTCGCAAGGTGGTGAAATCTGTACTCAATGAGGGTTTGTTAGAGACGAAAAGGTTCACCGTGATCGAAAAGCGATCAAATTTTCCAAAACTCTGGTGGGTAGCCCGGCAGGCGAGGTCTTCAGGAACTGGAAGTGCCTGTTCCTTGCTGGAAATCGTTAGTTAGACAAAACCAATGTGTAGACGCATTCGCTTCAAATTGTTTTGTTATTCCAATCGGAGACAATCTGCCAAGCAATTGGTTTTCTTTGCCGCGAAGTGATCTTTTGGCGAGCGCGACTATGAAATGCGTCATCGGCGTGGAGTGGCCTCATTCCGAGCTCTGTCTTTTTGGAAACCGTAGAGGACGTTGAGTGAGTGCTTCCAAGCGATGACACCCAGCGAAACCTCATTGTTTTCAAAAAGTTGCGGCAAAACCGCATTGCTTTCGAGCTCTTAGGGGGTTAGATTGTCGCTTCATGTGCCTTTTTGGGTGGTTGGCACGGCTATGTTCGCCCGAGCTGTTCGTTTTTTGCTGTTTCTCTGACATGGTATTGAATCGAATGCGTGTGATTTACTCAAAACAAGCTGCTAGGAGCAGCTCTTGTCGTGTGGCATTTACGCTTGTTGAGTTGCTGGTGGTGATTGCCATTATCGGCATATTAGTGAGTCTGTTGTTGCCGGCAGTCCAAGCTGCGCGCGAGGCCGCGCGTCGCATTCAGTGCACCAATAATCTAAAGCAAATTAGCCTTGCCTTTCATAATCATCACGACACTTTTAAAACGCTTCCTTCGGGTGGGTGGGGTTGGTATTGGGTGGGTGATGCAGATCGTGGTGTGGGAGCGAATCAGCCGGGAAGTTGGGCGTTTGCCATCTTGCCTCAGATGGAACAGCAAAGCCTCTATAATCTGTGTGGAGATGGGCAACCTGACGTTATTTCATCGCAGCAGCTTGCTTCTACAGCGAAAGCAACGGAAGCCGTAGTAGGTGGATTTGTCTGTCCTTCTCGCCGTGCAGCAGCATTGTACGATCGCGCCATAGCAGCGGGCGTGCCCGGTGGTCATGCCTACAATGCAGACCCAGTTCCACAAACGAATCGCTCGGATTATGTTGCCAACGCGGGCGATACCAAACGCATGTGGGGCAGCGGACCTAATGTTGCAAATGGATTTGCGGGCGCTGGTTTTTCTAACATGATTGATTCGAACGGTATTTCGCATCAGCGGTCCGAGGTAAAGCTTTCGGATATTTTGGATGGCACGTCGAATACGTACATGGTCGGTGAGAAATACTTGAATCCCGACCATTATCGAACCGGGCTTGACTACGGCGATGATCACAGTTTTTTTGCTGGTGACGATTTTGATATGCATGCCTGGACTGATAATCCTCCGCTCAAAGATCGCAAAGGGTTCGCGGATTTCTGGAGGTTCGGTAGCAATCATCCAAGTGGGTTCAATGTTGCGTATTGCGATGGATCCGTAAGGCACGTTGCATTTTCCATAGACGCTGCTGTGCATCGTTTTCTTGGAAACACAAGAGACCTTCAGCCCGTAACGCTACCGGAATAACGTCTATCCAAGCTAGAAATTTATGACTCGAGTTTCGTTTGCGATTTGGTTCGCTTCTGCCGTCGCCGCTGCACTTGTTGTAGTCGGTTGCGATTCAGGCTCGGCTCGCGTCAAACAGCTTTATGTCCATTCTGCTTCTGCTGCCGAGGCTGCCATTAAGAAGCACGATCAAAATGGGAATGGAACGCTTGATCCTGCAGAACTAAAATCGATCGCATCGATCGGCAGCGTTTTAGATCAGTTTGATACGGATCGCGATGGGCAGGTCTCTGCCTTGGAGATTAGTTCGCGTATCGACAAGTGGCAAGCCATGAAGGTCGCTCTTGTCAGTTGTAGTTTTGTTGTGAAGCTCGATGGCAAGTTGCTTTCTGAGGCGAAAGTTCGTCTCGATCCAGAATCATTTCTGGCAGAGACTTTGCGACCTTGTTTTGGTACGTCAGACTCAAGCGGTCGAGTCACGCCTAGTCTGGAGGAAACATCGATTGGAAGTCAATCGGATGGACTGACGGGCGTTCCGCCAGGTTTATATCGCGTTTCGATCACTCATCCGAAGCTAGAAAAGTTGAGGAAGTACAATAGCGAGACAACTCTCGGGCTTCAGATTGCGCCAGACGACCCTGGTCTCATGAGCTTAGTGCTGAAATTAGAAAGCAAATAAGCTGCGACTCCGCTACCAATTTACTAACGACGGGCCACTCGGCTCATGATGCTAAATCCCTATGAGCCGACAATAACGTCTCCTATCGTCCGAGACGTTGCAAACGCCAGGATCAATTCGGTCAGTCGTATCTTTGTTTGGATTGGTCTATTGGGTTCGCTGATCTACATTCCTATCGTGATTGGTTGTTTTGTGTCGCTTGGCGGACATCTAATCGGTCGCTCAGCGAGTAATTCGACGATTTACAATTTGCTGGCACTTGCCTTGGCGACTGCAGTCAATTCGGCAATTCTTGTCCTTTGGTTGACGTTCGTTGTCACGGCGCGACAAATCAGGCGAAGGAACTACCGCGTGCGCACCCGTGCCTTGGTGCTGGCCGTCGTTTTGTCTCTGGGGTTCCCTGTCCTTACCATTCCGGGCATCATGTGCTTTCTTTGGCTCCGCCAGTTTTTTCACGATGGAGAACGTGAACCAACGGCAACCATCACCGAGTGGCCGCCGAAAAATTTTTCAAATTGAGCGCGGCCGACCGGCCACTTCGGTGCATGGTTATGTTCTGGCTGTTTTTCGTGCTCGTGCTCGTGCTCGTGCTCGTGCTCGTGCTCGTGCTCGTGCTCAGCGAAGCG
>JBIKLJ010000123.1:0-14967 GCA_044359895.1 Pirellula sp. | reverse complement strand
GGAGAGAACGAGCTATCTCTGTGTTTGATTAGACTTTCACTCCTCCCCACAAGTCATCCCCTCGGTTTTCAACCCAAGTGGGTTCGGTCCTCCACGCAGTTTAACCCGCGCTTCAACCTGCTCATGGGTAGATCACACAGTTTCGCGCCTAGTACCCGCAACGTAATCGCCCTATTCAGACTCGGTTTCCCTTTGGCTTCGGCCCGTAAGGCCTTAACCTGCTGCAAACACTAACTCGCCGGATCATTTTGCAAAAGGCACGCCGTCACACTTCTTATAGTGCTCCGACCGCTTGTAAGCGTACGGTTTCAGGTTCACATTCCTCCCCTAGCAGGGGTTCTTCTCACCTTTCCATCGCTGTACTGAGTTCACTATCGGTCATTGAGGAGTATTTAGCCTTGCGGGATGGTCCCCGCGGATTCAGACCAGGTTTCACGTGACTGGCCTTACTCAGGTACCATTCGGGAGGCAATCAACTTTTACTTACCGGGCTGTCACCGTCTATGGCCTGCCGTTCCAAGCAGTTCAGCTAGTTGTTGCTTTGTAACTCCCATGTGAATGGCCCTACAACCCCGAAGAGGAAACCTCCTCGGTTTGGGCTCTTCCGTTTTCGCTCGCCGCTACTAACGGAATCGATTTTTCTTTCTTTTCCACCAGGTACTTAGATGTTTCACTTCCCTGGGTTGGCCGCAATGCACCTATGTATTCAGTGCATGCTAATTCAGGAATCTTGGGCTCATCACCTGTTTGTCGGCTCCCCCAAGCTTTTCGCAGACTTCCACGCCTTTCGTCGCCTCTCAATACCAAGACATCCCCCGTACGCCCTTAGTAACTTGACCATCGGAATCTCAAACTTGAACCCAACCCTCACCCACTAGGCGTGAACCCAGCAAGCTCGCATCGAGGTCGCATCTGCGATCCGTTCGCACATCTAGTCGAGCCAGCACGGCTTTCGCCACACCAACCCTCAGATTGCTTTTCGCCTATTATTCAATTGCGCTCGTTCGAACCAGCTTCAAAACTCGGGCCACACACCACACCAATAAAGGGGAGGCGAGCAACCTAATTTACTTCACCGGTTTCAAACTTTCATTGCTGCACACATCATCAGTCACGACTTTCGCCGCACCAATCGATGTGCACAATAAGATGCCATCTACCAATCCAACCTAATTGTCAAAGATCATTTCCTTACTTATCAAACCCTTTCAGATCTGATTTGTGAGGGGTCACCATCGTACGGACTACTTTGACTCGCGTCAACTGCATTTCCCGTTTTTTCTTTCGTGACCATTCCCATGACCGTTTTCTTCGCCAGAGCGAATGTCCCGGTCAAGGGAGCGAGAATCATCCAGATTTTGATTCGGGCCGCAAGGCCTTTTTCAAAGTTATTCTGAATTGATTTTCGAGTGGAGGTGAAGGGACTTGAACCCATGACCCTCTGCTTGCAAAGCAGATGCTCTCCCAACTGAGCTACACCCCCGAAACCACCGCTGCAATCGCTTGCAACAGCCTGTTTCCTAATTCGTTTCTCAAGTGCGGACGCCTGGATTCGAACCAGGGACCTCGTCGTTATCAGCGACGCGCTCTAACCAACTGAGCTACGCCCGCATCAAAATCGGCGTCACGCAAGCGTACTCCAAATTTTGGACAGGAAATCCTATCGCATGAGTTTCTGCTGTCAACGCTTATTCGTAATATCTACCTCACGACCCGACGCTCAAGGCCAACTTTATCGGTGGATTGTTGGAGTTTCTTGAGCATTAATCCAAAAATTCTTCCCCAAAAATCTCTTTCACGCTTGCGACGCGAGCTTCTTTGACTCGATCGCTCCGTGCTCCTGGCATCATTTCTACCCCAGAAACGGGGAAGCAGGTCCCTGTCGGGCTGTGGCATTTCGAACCAAAATATCAAGAACTTGAAACGAAAACAGCCTGCGTATACGCAGGCTGGCACCGTGGTTTTACCAAGAATCCGACTCGTAGATCCTACGAGTCTGCCAAAGGCTTCTTCTTCTCCGTGATAACCTTGGACTTTGCAGCCATTTCTGCGTTCATTTCTGTGTATTCTTTCCACTCGTCTGGAACGTTGTCCTCATGGAAAATCGCCTCCACGGGACATTCCGCGACGCATGCTTCACAGTCGATGCACTCCTCGGGGTGGATGTACAACATCTTTTCACCTTCGTAAAAGCACTCGACTGGGCAAACGACAACGCAATCTGTATATCGGCAGCCGACGCAGGGCTGAGTAACAACGTGGGCCATGGTCTAAAACCTTTCTTCCGGTCGCTAAGTGATCGTAAATTTCAAAAAAACGAGGCCTAATCGGTCTCAGGGAGTGCTGCTTTGCGACTGTGCACAACATCAACCGTAGTGTTCCTCCGCACAGAAAAGGCTAAAGAAACACCCTACAAACCGCCCAGTTTACCTGAATGGCATCGTAGATGTCGGTGTTTGCAGTGTCAAGCAACCTTAATCTTCTTGCTGTCGGCTCTCGCTCTACCTAATATTGAAGGAATTCTAAAACGCACGAACGGACAATTCCGTGTTTTCCGGAATTATACACTTCTGCGTTCCTGTCCACCAACATAGCACTTGGTTAACCCGGACTTACCGTGACCCTCTCCAATCTCGATCGCGAACTTCTGCAAGCTTGCCTTGCCAAGGAACCCAATTCTTGGGAAGACTTGTGCGATCGCTTCCTAGGGCTCATCGTGCACGTCGTTCATCATTCAGCAATCATGAGAAACGTGTCGCTGACCCAAGACCTTTGCGACGATCTGGTTGCAGATGTCTTCGTGGCATGGATTGACAAGGATTTCGCGATTCTTCGCCGATTCCGTGGCCAAAGCTCGCTCGCAACTTACCTTGCTGTCGTTTCTCGAAGAATCGTCGTGCGACGCATGTCCCAACTCCGCCTTTTTGGGAACCAACCCTCCTTCGAAACGCTCCACCAGGACCCCGTCGATCGCGAAGCAAATAACTACGATCAGAACGACTTGGAAGACATCGAAAGCTCGTTGGAAAAGTTGACAACCACCGAAGCAACCGCCATTCGCATGTTCCATTTGGAAGGCAAATCCTACAGCGATATCGGTTCCCACATCGGTTTGACGGAAAACAGCGTCGGCCCCTTTCTTTCGCGCGCTCGCGAAAAAATGCAACGAACTAGCAAATAGTCTCTGCCTCTCGACGGTTGCCCACACTCAGCCATCATCCAAAAACAAAAAATTGGACCCCTGTGTGACCATACGTGTCATGCATGCGTCAAAACTACTCACATCGGAACCAAGTTCAGAAAAAAGGGGAATGCAGGCGTTACCAGGACTGATTTAGAAATTCTCGTTTTGAGACCACTTTGGCACTTTACCGCCCAATGTTTTGAAACGACTTGAACTTTTTTCACCCAAGAGTGCATCGCAAGCCCCGATTCTGTCCAACAAAAACGAACTCGAAACGAATAACTTAAGTCTATTCGTTGCGGAAACCAGTTTTTCGACAGATTTTCTGACTTTTGGAACGGTTTTCGTACATAGGCCATCCAATGTAGGACGCGGTCTTATGCGTTTTTTGACCCAACAGATTGCTAGCCAAATCAAGGAAGAATTCAAATGTTAGTATTGAGCCGCAAAGAAGGTGAACGAATTGTCATCGGAGACAATATCACACTGGTCATTTCGAAAGTTTCCGGAAACCGAGTCACCATCGGAATCGAAGCTCCCAGGGACGTTAAAGTGGTCCGTGGCGAACTGCAACAGGGATTTTCGCTCGAGCCGATCACCACCCTACCATCGGACGGAAAGCCCGTCCGAACCACGCTGCGAGACTTCGCTTCAAGTGTTCTTCCGATGCAGCGGCAAGTGGGCTAATTCAGAACAGGATTCCGCGGGCTAATGATCTGCCGATTTCAATGCAACGCTGGGTCAACTGAGTTCGATCAAACCCAGCCAGTAGGCGGTTTTCTGCCTTTCAATGCAACGATCGAGCGGGTACAGTGCGCTGTTCCTACCGACTTGGAGAGCCATTGATGAAAGTTCGCCCACCATTCGCACTCCGCCGCTTTCTAGCGTATGCGATGCGGCTGAACACTAACCTTGCTCTGTTGACATCACATCATTTGAGCACGAAAACGCAACGGTTTTCGCGGAAACTAGCCTTTGAACGGCTTTCGGAACGTCTGCCTCTTACGGCCGAGGGCCAAGCATTTGCCCTCAACCAATCTTTCGACATTTCCGCAATCGGCGGCGCAGCCACAGGATCCATCCTCTGGGGTGACGGCACTTCGTCGGTTGCAACCCTAGGAGCGCAACCGTCGACTGGTCCTCTTACTGTGCGGTTTGACTACTCTCTTGATTCCCTAGGGTTTTTCGCAGCCCAAGAACGTCGTTCTCTCCTTCAGCAAACCGCTAACTCGGTCGTCAAAAAATTCTCGGACCAACTGCTCGCGATCGCCCCTAGCGGATCCAGCACCTGGACAGCACGCTTCCGCAACCCTTCCTCAGGAGCACAGGAAAATCGAGATAATCTTTCGATCGCAGCCAATGAAATCCTAGTTTTCGCCGGTGGAAGGCCGCTCAGCGCCAATGAATTAGGACGAGGCGAGCGAGGCGGCTTCCAAGTCTCCTCACCTAACCCAACCTTCATCAACACGGTCCAAGCGCGTGGCCAAACCGGAGCTCTCGCAACTCCTGCGACTGATTTTGGTCCCTGGGGCGGCTCAATCGCCTTCGCATCGACCGCAAACTGGCATTTTGGTGCGACCACGGAAGGCCTGGATCCCAACGAGTTCGATTTTGTTGGTGTCGCGTCGCACGAGCTGTTTCACGTTCTTGGGTTCGGCCTAAGTGCCAGTTGGAACGCAAAGGTTTCCGGCGGATTCACTGGCCAAAACTCAACCGCAATCTATGGCCAATCGCCAGTTCCTCTTGCGGATACTGCTCATTGGCAACAAAACATTACGAGCAACGGCCAAAAGGTATCCATGTCTCCAGAAACAACGGGAGGCGTTCGTAAACTTCCAACCCGACTCGATTTAGCCGGGCTCCAAGACATCGGCTGGCAATTGATCAACCCAAGTGTCCAAGTGACTGGATCCCATACCTATGGCGATAACGGAATCTACAGCGCGTCTGTCGTTCTGAACGGCTCGACCCTGGGTACCGTCACGTATCCCTTGAACGTGTCCATCACCAACGCAGCCCCCGTCCTTGTGGCGAAAACAACTCAATCGGCTACCGCAGGGAGACAGATGAGTTTTCCGCGTATTGGCGAGTTCACCGACGCAGGCTTTGGCGCTCCTCTAGCAACCCCTGCTCGAACCGAAACATTTTCTTACACCATCAACTGGGGGGATGGCACAACCAATTCAACCGGTTCTGCGACTATCGAATCTTTAGGCTCGGCTGGAGTGAGTACCCGAGGTTTTTTCAATGGAAGCCATTTGTATACACGTGAAGGAACGTTCCGAGCGACCATTACCATTGTCGATGACGACGGCGGCAGCGCTCAGCAGCAATTTGATATCGTTGTTGGCCCCCCACCCGAGATTCTCCTTTCCATCGATCGCAATTCCATCAGTGAAGCAGCCGGATTGAACGCTGCTTCGCTCACGATTCGAAGAATTGGTTTTGACACGTCCCTTGCATCCACGGTTTTGCTCGTAAATAGCGATTCATCCGAGCTAAAAATTCCGGCTCAGGTCACCATTCCGATTGGCCAAACGAATATCGTTGTGCCTGTGGAAGCAGTCGACGATTCCATCCTGGATGGGACCGTCCGAGTGCTAATTTCAGCGAATATCGGAGCCCTCAATAGCAATACAATTTCCATCGATGTTCTCGATGCAGAACAGCTCACCATAACGCTCGATCGAAGCACGATTGTCGAAAGCGCTGGGGCGGGCGCTTCCGTTTTGACCATTCGACGCTCCAATACGGATACGTCGCAAGCATTGACGGTCCGGCTAACAGGTAGCGATCCAACGGAGGCGAGCGTCCCAGGCGAGATTACGATCTCAGCGGGAGCTTCCACTGCAACCGTTGGCGTCGCTGCAGTCGATGATGCACTTTTCGACGGAACTCAAACGGTTGTCTTCACCGCCTCCGCAGGGGGCTATGCCGACGGCAGCGCAACCCTGAGTGTGTCCGACTTTCAACCCGTCTCTTTAGTTCTACAATCCAGCTTATTGATCGAAGAGGATCCCACCAAGCGAACCACCCAAATCGAACTCTCGATTCGTTCGCCTGCCCCCACTGGGGGTGTCACGTTGCAACTGAGCAGTAACGCATCCACGCAACTTTTGATGCCGCCAACCGTCTTTATTTCTGCAGGCCAAAGGTCCGTTCCCTTTGCGGTCACTGTAGTCGATGATTTCGTTCCTCAAGGAAATCGAAATGTTCGGATTTCGGCGAGCGGGCCTGGAGTCACTGCTGCTTCTGTTGATCTGGCTATTTCGGACAATGATCCGGCATTTTGGACCAATCCCAACAACCCCTTCGACGTCAATAATCAAAGCGGGATCGATCCCTTGGACGTTCTTATCCTCATCAACGAAATCAATACGACCGGACCAAGATTGCTGGATCCGGCGAAGGACTTGGGGCTTGGATTCATTGACCCCAACCGCGACGGACGAATCGACCCACTGGATGTGCTGGCTGTGATTAACGAGATCAATCGCGCTCGTTAGTCAACCAATTCACGAAGCACTCTCAGGTTGATTGCGTCCCAATCCTCGCCTTCGTCATTTTGCTCTTTTTCAGTCTCTAGATACATCGGTAGCTTCTTCAGAAGCTCATGATTCAAGACTCTTCGAAAGCCATCTCGACCGATGGTTCCAAGACCAATGTGCTCATGACGATCCACTCTTGAGCCACATCCTTTCTTGCTGTCGTTCAAATGAATGGCTCGAATTGCCTCTAACACACCCAGCTTCGATGCTTCCTTTTCCCAAGCTTTAAATCCATCCTCCACCGACATGTCGTACCCTGCAGCATGAGCGTGGCAAGTGTCGAAACAAACCCCCACTTTTCGATCGCCCCCAGTACGTCCCAACAGCCAACTCAGCTGCTCCATGTTCCAACCGAGGTTGGACCCTTGCCCTGCCGTATTCTCTAGAAGCAGCCATGCGTTTTTAGGAGCAACGCGATCGTGGATTATCTCGATCGCGTTTGCAATGCGTTCCATTCCCAATTCGGGCGTAGATTCCACGTACGCCCCAGGGTGCATCACAACACCATCTAAACCAAGCTGCTCCGCCCGCTGCCATTCCACGACCATGGATTCAATCGATTTGTTCCAAAGTTCTTCCTTCGGCGACGCTAAGTTAATCAGATAGGACGCATGCGATAACGGCCGTTGGATACCTGTTCGTTGCAGCGACTGCTGAAATTTCAAGCAGTCTTCCTCGGTAATTGGTTTTGCAGCCCATTGGTTATTATTCTTAGTAAAGAGCTGGACGACGTCCATTCCATACTCGGCCGCAGAGTCGACGGCCTTGAAATAGCCTCCTGCAATACTCATGTGCGCACCCAATTTTACCATCGCGATCCACGCTCCTGGACAAATGACCTGTTAGCACTTCTGTTGAGATTCCCTCGACTGGGCCTGACCTAGTTGAATTCAAATGGGAACCAAGAAGTGCACGGTTAGAATCTACCCGCGAATTGTAAATCAGCAACGCAGCTTTGGCCTGCGTCTGCATTTCCGCACCACAAAAACAGTTGCACAACCGAGCACAAAAAAAATAGAACCGGGCTCTGGCACCGCATTGATCGAATTAAAGCTGTTGATGAATGCCGCTTGATTTCCGATGTAGTTGATGCCGCTAAAAGTACCATTGTTCGCAACGAATGCGTTGGTACCCAACAGCAGCAAATCTTGCCGCTGCGTCGTTGTGTTGAAGTACTCTACGAACATCGGTGCACCTGAGTCCCCACCCACAAAGCGAGATTCGTATTGCACCCAATTGGCGTTAGAACTGGAGTCGTAATCCATGATCAACGAGTCGTTGTCTGAATTGGAAAGAAACGGCACATTTTCACTGTAGCCCGTGATTCGGTTCCGCCCAAAAGCTTGCGACTGCTGAGGGATATGCGCTGTCGGCGAAAGCCCAACCAGGTAGGCATTGGCCCCCTGAAAAATCCCCGCATCGCCAACCGAGAAGGCGCTGCCAACCGGGGGGGCCCCCGACAGCAAGGTATTGGAAAAGGCAAAGGTACGAATCGAGCTCGGCACGTTCGAATCCAACACGCCTATCCACAAATCGGTCGATCCAATCTTTTGATTGGCAGCCGTCACGGTTCGTTGCACAGGAGTGCCGTTAGGATCATTCGACGCATAGAAACTGACCACAGAACCGGTCGCGGGCTTCGCATGAAAAGCTGAAACAACAACATTTGGAGCAATGAGAGTAGCCCATTGGCCATTCGTTCGACCAATTCCGCTCAGGTCGAATTGCGAAGCGATAAAACTGTTGCTATTCGTAAATCGATCATTGGTCGACGCCGTGTACCCATCGATCGTGATCGCCGCATGAATCGGTGCCAACCCAACCCAGCAAACCAAAAGAGCCAAAATTAAAGTTCTAGCCATCACCCTGCCCCCGTACAACCAATCAATCCTGCAGTTCAATCGATTCCATGCTACTTCAACTCCATGTCGATTTGAACTCCCATTCGACAAGAAGCCTCAATCGACCCAAACCAGACTCCAATCTTTAGAAACCGGCCTTTGCTTGAACTGGAATTTTTTCCTCTGCATATCGCCAGTTTTTGATGTACCAAAGCAAGTCCGCCATGTCTTGCGGGGAAATCTGGGCTTCCATACCGTCGGGCATAAGCGAGGCCCCCGAACTCTTGAACTCCTCGACCTCCGATCGCTCCAAAACAGTCGAGCCGTTTTGCCCGTACAACGTCAGGGTTTGGGAGTTTGCGTCCTTGAGCAGACCTTCAATCACTTTGCCGTCGTCTGTTCTGGCCATGTATCGAAAATAACTTGCATCAATCGAACGATTGGGATCTAGGACAGAAATCAACAACTTCTCGAAGGTTTGATCCCTCGAATCGGATATATCCGGACCGATCGCTGTCCCGACAGAGTTCACACGGTGGCATGCAGCACAGTTTTTTCCAAACACCGTCTTGCCGCGACTTCCACTTTCATCCGCTCGAATCTCTCGTAAGGAATCGGCATATTCCTCAACCACCTTCTGACGGTTCGTTTGCATGGAGGATTCAAGTACCCTAGCGATCCGCGTCGCCAACGACGGGTCCGAGATCGTTCGCAAACTCTGTACCTGCGACGCATCCAACAACCGAATCGAAAATGTCCCTGCTTCCAATCTCTCTAAAAAATTCTGCATCCGGTTAGCATTGCTTCGAATCGCTTGAAACATCTCGGAACGTAGCTCGGGAAGTGCTGAACCGAAATGATCCAAGAGCCAATCCGAGAATTCCAAAGTATTGTGGGTAGAACAGACTCTGATAGCCATTTTCGAAAGCGAAACGTCTTGGCTATCAAGCAAATCCAGGGAAAGCTTCTTTGCGGCCTCGGAGTTTATCGAAGCGAGCATTCGGGCTGCAGCCTGTTGATTGACCGGATCTGAATCTTGTTTTGCCGCTCGCAAAATGATCTTTTCGATTTCCGACTCAGCAGCTACTGCTAACTTGGCACCCCCGAAAAGACCTTCCAATAGGGCGAAATACAATCTGCGAACCTGAACGTTCGCAGGAACACGCAAGCCTTCTTCACAAAGAGCCAACCAGCCTTGATTCGATGATTCGTTGGATTGGGTGGCAGCTCGGCCGGCCAATCGCACCACAGCGTCACGCGACTCCGCCCCCAAAAATGCATCCGTTGAAACAACCATCGCCAATCGATACTGTTCCAACAAACGTCCCAAGTCGTTTCGATTGGCCGCGGCTGCGGCCATCCAAAGCTGACGATCATCGCCATGCTTCACGAGTACCTTGGCTGATGCCTTGGCAACCGAATCACGGACATCCATCGAATCCTCCAAGTCAGAATTCGCAAGTTGGCGAGCATAAAACCACATCGCACAACGCACTTCGTCCTGGGTCGACGCCAAATCACCAATCGTTTCCATCACGGCCGAATCCCATCGCCTTCCCCACGCTTTCGTGGACTCCCGCAATGCACGCCATCCAATTTCACGACGCTCTGCATCTTCCGAACTCAACAAGCAAAACACCAGATCTTCATCCAAAGCATCAACTGCCCCCAAAAGAAAAGCAGCAGTCGCGACAACCCCATTGGATGTCGCAGAGCCGGCATCAAGGACAATGTCACGAACCGACTTCAATAAGGAAGTGTCTTGAACACCAGACATTCGCTCCAAAAACATCCTCGCCCCGATCGATCGATTCCATGAATCAGAATGACGGATCCAACCAACTACATCTTGAGGGGCAGAAGGGGAATGGTTTAAAACGGAATCTGCCTTGCCCCTATCGCTACGAACAACTCGATAGATGCGGCCATGTCGATCGCCATGACGTTGATCTGGACGCTCTTTCAATTCCGTGGGGACCCAATCAGGATGTTCGATCACGGCTCGATACATATCGACAATGTAGATCTCTCCTCCAGGCCCTTCCATGATATCCACCGGCCGAAACCACGGATCATGACTTGCAATCCACTCTTTTGGCGACGGCTGATCTATCGCCAAGGATCGACCTAAACTTCGGCCAACGGAGCGTCGCTGGACAAGCCCCGCAGTTGGTTCGCATGTCAGCACGGTTGCATACGGCGACTTGCTTCCAATCTCAGCCGCATCGAACAAATCACTATGCGTCATCGTGACTCCACATGCAGCAGTAAATTGCCCCGCATGAAGATTCGATGTGGTCCACGCATTCACCAGCGGATAGACCTTCGATGCTGCCTCCCCTGGGGATACTTCTTGGATGGGGCTCGCAAGCCCCGCAAGTGGACTCAAACCAATGTCCCTTCTTTCACTCAGGATTTCAAAACAAGGCTGCCTATTGGAACATCCATAACGATGCCCCATTCGATCTAAAGAATGGCCGAATTGCGATGGACCAGCGATGCTCTCTATTCGGCCGGTCAACATATGGATACGAAGATCTGCCCCCATGAGATCAACCGATTCCGACGAAGGTTGCCCGAAAGGAATCGTGGAAGTGATCTTCCCGCCGCGTAAACCACTTGCAATGTACATCCAACCGTCCGATGCGATCATCGGATGATTGGCTCGAAGTTGAGGATTCTCCGAAGCAAAACCCTCCAGCCAAACTTCTTGTTCATCGGCACGCCCATCGCCATCGCGATCACGCAACATCAACAGCTTCCCTTGAACGGTCACAAGAGCACCATCCTGCCAAGGTTGAACCCCGGTCGCGAACAGCAATCGATCGGCAAAGACTTCCGAAGACTCAAAAAAACCGTCGCGATCATTATCCTCCAACACAACAATCCTGCTCTTGGGCTCTTGATCAGCAGACGGATAATCACGCATCTCCACAACCCAAAGGCGGCCTTTTTCATCGATCTGCATCGAAACGGGATCTACAATATTGGGCTCGGAAGCAACCAGTTCCACCTGAAACCCCTTTTGGGTTTCCAACCAACTCAAGCTTTCGCGTGGGCTAACGGGCGAAAGAGGCGAAGCCTTGAAAGACGCGTTCCCATCGGGGGTGCGCCTTCGATGAAGCTCCTGCATGACTCGATGAAGCCCCTCCACCAACTTGGGCTCAGCTTGCTCCTCCAGGCAACTCGAACGGCAACGCCATGTGGTATACCCCCCTAGCTGAAACATCTCCGGTGGAGGAATGTATCCCATGTAGCCATTCGCTAAACCAACATTCATAGTCAAACCAAACGGACTGTGCTGACGAATCTTGAGCCCCGATTGGTTGTAGGTCTCGCATGGGTTGGCTGCGATGACAAAGTCATTGAGTCGAAACGCCTGAAGGATCAACTTTCGCACGGGTGGCAATTCACTTAGCATTACCGTTTCTCGAGCGTAGTTCTCGTCGAGGCTTAATGGAAGTCGAGCCGGGAAATGTCTTTCCTTGTACTTCTTTGCAGCCAACACCTCCGCTTCGGATGGCATTCGCACGGCGACTTCAATCGACTGCAATTCCGCATCGAGCTCAATCGTAGTCGAGTATCGAATCGACGGCATCACGGACAAGATTTGCTCTGACACGTACGTCCCTACATCGACATGTGTGAACGGAACACTCGGCTTACTAAAGTCGATGCAGTTTGCATTCCCGCTCGTTGCGTTGGCCATGATCCCAACAAACCCTTTTGGATCGTCAGGTCGCAATGCTTTGGCAAGCCGTTCACCTACGATCCCAAAGTAATCCGCGGACAAATTCGGTGCGCCTGCATAATGAGTGCAGAATGTCGCAAGAATCGAAATAGGCCGTCCCTCAAGACTTTGTATCGACAGAACCGGCACCAAGGTATCAACAGGCCCAACCGGAGCCAACTTATCTGGATTGTCATACCCCGGATTCATGCTAACCATGTCTCCAGTGCGGCCAGAGAAAAGTGACGATGATGCTTTACCCGGCTTCATCATCCAATCGCGACAATAAATGTAACGATCGCAAACAACGGACGTTGTGCCCCATTGTGCTGGCTCGATTCTCGACTGGGCCTCGTGAACTGAGTCCGCGATCCACGTCGGCAGCGAGGCCGCGTAGTCCTGCTGAACAGGAGTCCCATGCACACCAAATACCGACACCGCCGAATGAGCATGCGTCGCAGCGATCATAACATGACTAGGTTGAATACCAGTCCGCTCGAAAATCAGCTTCTTTGCTTGATCGAGCATATCTAACGGCATCATGCAACTATCGACAATACAAATTGCAACCTGATTAGTTCCGTCGCTTAGCACCAAACTCTTGGCAAAGAGGGAATCGGTAATACGATCAATTTGCCGACCAGAAATACCACCATCGGACCAAACCGGCAACGTTTTAGGATCGATGTTTTTCGCATAGACACCAGCTTGCAACGATCCTGCCCTTGCAGAAGCGACTCCATAGCCTCCCACCCCCGAAGCAAGCACAACGAAGGCGACACCAACGAGTGCTGAAAAAACGCCTCCAACCTTTTTTGGAACAACCACTCGAATGACTCCCCTTACGACCCTACTCGTGCCAAACTTTTAGTTCAGAAACCATTTGCCAAACCTGACCGCGATCGTAACGACCGACAATTCACGTCCTGCAACAGCTCCTCCATGGTCCACCCATACCCACTTCATGTTACCTTGTTTCGAATCGATGCTCCGGGCTAAATTGCTAGCATTCGAAGAAAAAAATTTGTTGAAATTGAACGGAATGTAGTTACCTTTCGCGGGTGTTTGCTATACTCGCCGCCTGGAAAAGACCAAAGGTGGATCGCCGAATGGTTGGGCAATGAATGTGGACTTGTCCTTGGCATTCCGCCGCAAATGAATTGCACATAAGGGTTAAATCGAATGACTCGTATTCCCATCAGCCAAGCAGATGAACAAGCGCGACTCATGAAGGATCGGCTTGATCTAAGTACCGCCGAAATCGGTTTGCAAGTACGCACAACCAACTGCCTAGAAGAAAAAGGAATCTTCACCGTTCGGGATCTTCTTCAAAGCACTCCAGATACTCTTCTTAGTATCGCTAACTTCGGCGAGAAGACGCTCGAGGAAGTTTACCTCGCATTGGAAAAAATTGGATACAACCGCCCCTGGCGCAAGCCAAGGTAAGTTCTCGCTTGCCGATCAAATCCTAAACCATCAACCAAGACGCTCCACGAATCTTGTGGAGCGAGTTCTGGGATTCATTATCATGCAACGCCAAACCCGATTTCGCGTACTCATTTCAACTCTGGCTTTCCTGAGCATCTTCTTAGTTTATTGCTCCCAAACGAAAACAACCAATGGGACTATCCCTGTAGAATCTGCCCCTATCGAATCTGTCCAGACCGATTCCATCGAAGCCAGCATTGACGCGATCATTCTGGAACAAGCCGAGGCATGGAACCAAGGGGATCTCGTTCGATTTATGTCTGCCTACTGGAAAGACGATCGATTGACCTTTAGTTCCGGTGGTGAAACCCATCGAGGCTGGCAAGTGACGCTCGACCGCTATCGATCACGTTATCCTGACAAAAAGACCATGGGAAAGCTAACTTTTTCCAGCCTTGAAACGCAACTTCTCGGAACCGACAACGCGATGACACTAGGGCAGTGGCAACTGGCTCGCGACAAGCCAGTTGGTGGGAATTTCACTTTGGTATGGAAAAAGCTCGATGGAAGCTGGGTGATCCTTCACGATCACAGCTCCTCCCTCGAAACCAAGGAATAGAAACCAAACCTTCAGTCGCCCTGGCAATGATCGCAGAACCCGCGTCTGCCCAGACCTGCTTTGGCAGTTGATTTCTCGCTACAGATCGGCCGTTCTCGCCAAGAAGTTAGAATTGCATGCAAGAACTGCATTACTGTCCAACTCTCTTGAGACTACGATGCCTAATCGTATCCAGTATTTTGACTCGCTCGAGCTCGATATGAGTCCTGTTACAAAATCGTCGGATTTGAAATGATCAGGCTAGATGCAAGGAAGAAGGCTAATGGGCATCAGAGAGAGGAGGGGATACCCTCGCTTATGTCCTAGCGAGATTTTATTGCGAGGTGGATGGGTAGGAGGTTTGGGTTTGGGTTTGGGTTTGGGTTTGGGTTTGGGTTGAAGTTGAAGTTGAAGTTGAAGTTGAAGAGGTCCGGTTGGAGATACTATTTTCTCTTGCTAGGTAGAGAGCGCGGGGTTGCCCCCGCGCTTGACAGCTTGAGATGGGCGACAATCGCAACGCGAAGGTGGGCCTTGAGCCCTACCTTCGCAATAGGTTTGGTGTGCTAACACAACCGAGCCCAAAAAGCCTCCGCGTTCAAGGGCCTGTGCCCGAAGAACGCAACAGGTTTTGTCGGCTA
>JBIKLJ010000122.1:0-15001 GCA_044359895.1 Pirellula sp. | reverse complement strand
CAACGCGATTACGAATTGACGCTGGAGCTGACCAACGTTCACACCGGTCAGTACGACAAGCTGTCTTCCGAAGTGCGCAAGGGCTATCACAAGTCGGCCATGGGCAAAATCTGGAATTACAATCCTCTGAAGCGATGATTCGATGCGCCCCGTCGACACATCAGAAAAGCAAGTTCGCCGTCCGACTTCTTGTCGTTGTTGCTTCGGTTGTTTCGATCTTCGGGTGCTCGACTCACGCAAAGCGAATCGCTATCCCGCGATCGCTCTTCTATGACGGGCAGATGCAAGCGTGCCGCGAAGGGCTGGAAAAGCTTGCCAAATCCAGCCGCCACGATCGCGATGTCGTGAACCTTGATCTTGCGATTGTGGATTTGCTGGGCGGGCAAGCGAAACAAGCAGAAGCTAGGCTCAAGGAGGTACGCGATCGTTTTGATCAATTGGAGCAACCTTCGGTCGCCGAGAATACCGTATCGATGTGGACTGACGATCAAACGCGATCCTATGCAGGGGAAGACTACGAAAAGATACTCATTCGCGTGATGTTGTCCCTGTCCAGTTTAATGCATGATGGTATCGACGCCGAAAGCTACACGCTTCAGATTCAAGACAAGCACGAACAGCTCGCGGAACGATTTGTGTCGACCAGCGGAAAAGAGCCTACGGACTACGTGCCTTTGCCGCTAGGATTCTACATGCGAGGAATGCTTCGGGAAGCTACGCATCGGGATTACGATGATGCCATTCGCAATTACCAAATGGCATCGTCCCTTCTACCTGGCTGTGAACCTTTGCTTTGGGACTTGGCTCGTGTGCAGAAAGCTGTTCATTCACAACCAGGCCATGGAGTTGTCTATGTGTTTGCGATGGTTGGCCGAGGGCCTTACAAAGTGGAAGTGGCGGAACGACCGACCAGCGATGCGCTGTTGATTGCGGATCGAATCGTATCGGCAGTGGGGCCTTACAAGCTGCCTCCCACAATCGCACCTATCAAGATCCCGGATATCGTTGTTCCCGATTCGGATGTGGACTCGGTGGGGGTGCAAATCAATGCTCAACGAATAGGCCCCACAGCTTCGTTGGCCAATATCGACGAGCTGGCGAGAAAGACATACCAAGCCAATCGCAACTCTATCGTCGCTCGAGCGGTCGCGCGGCGAGTCATCAAAAAGGCAACCATTGTGGCTGCCAAAGATACCATGGGAAAAAAAGATGGGCTGACTTCGCTCGGGATGGATATCGTCGGTGTTGCCTGGGAAGCAACCGAAGCAGCCGATACACGATGCTGGGGGTTGCTGCCACGGGATGTCCAATTACTGCGAGTGGAAGTACCCGCTGGCGACCACGTTTTGAATTTAAGCCCTCTTGCCAACGGACGTCCAGTCGGGCCCGCCCAACAAACGAAAGTGCGAGTCAACGATGGTCAAAATACGTATGTGATTTCATGGTTCCCAGATTCTCGGTGCGTAAGCCAAATCACATGCAGCACGGTACCTTAGCCTTCCGCGAGAATCTCTAACGCCGGCACAATCGCCACAATCCCTACAGCCGTCTAATGGCCTGCCGCTTCTCAGTTCCCCGCCAACGCAAGAACACAAATCGTTGCAACGCATCCGAAATAAGCAAGCTAGATTCGGCTAGACCTTTGTTTCAATCCTGTGAACTGCGGCAGTTACGATGGCGATTCAGTTAGCATCCTCTACAAAACCCTCAACATTCTCTGTTCCCACAAGCGGTGGTTCATCCATCAACGTACCTGCCTTGGCGAGAATGCCGGGCGCTTCCGATCGACCTGAAACCCGCGAATTTCGCTCGGATGCATTGGGCTATGCAGCTGCAAGAACAACCAAGCTGGCAAAGGAATGCGTCAACTTTCTCCTGGAGGTTCCCGGGCGGTTGCCCGCAGGAAGTAGGACGGAGCCCGATGCGAAAAGCACCCTTTGCGTCATCGAAGCCTTGATGAACGAACTTCTGTCATCCTCGATGGTGAACGACCCGAACCAAGCTCATAACACCCTACCGTGTCAGCAAGTCAGTGCCGGACTGAGCCGTTTGGTCAAGAACCTACATTCGATTCACAAGTCCTTTGGTGCGCTGCATTCCCGTCGAGTGCTTCTGCGACCATTGATACCGATCTATCTGTCGGCAGGACAAGGTAAGCTTGGTACAGGTTTGAGCGACACGCTGTCGCTTTTTCGATCCACCATCGCAGTCGCTGAATTGAACGTGCTATTGGAATCTTCGGATCTGACAGAATGGTTTTTGACCAAGTCAAGCCAAGAGGATCCATTCCCCCACTTGGAAAACACTTTCAATATTTCGACGAACCGTCTTGCAAAACGCTTCTGGCATTCGACCTTTCAGTCCAGAAATGAAGGTGTTGCGATATCCAAGCGAGCCATTGAGGCGTTAGCGATCGATACGTCCAAAGACAAACAAGCGGCAGGTTGGTGGTCGTTGGCCTGTCAGATCTCCGATCAAAATCAAAAGATTCGAGTGCCTGCAGAAGTTGCGGTCGGCTTGGTGGATTGGAATAGACTGCTCGATCATTGGCATCGATTAGAGTTGGCATTGGCCGGTGGCTTGCCTGTAAGTGACCGCGATGGGCTACCGCAGAAAGACTCGCAGCCAACTGCAGAAACTTCGGTAAAGCTTAAGGTAACGAAATTGGACGATCGCCGATTTATAGAAATCCGCTCGGTCAATGATCCTGAGCTGAGCAGTAGTCTAGAAAAAATGTTAACGCAAGCTCGAAGCAATCAGTCTGAATTGAGTTTCTTGGTGGTGAAGTGCCTTGAAACGCATCGACCAAATTCGCCATCCGCCATCCAAGACTGGCAATCGAAATTCATTCACTGCATTGACGAGTTTGGATTGGCCGCGAATGCACGAGGATTTGTAAGTGACGAAGGGGAATTGTCCTTGGTGTACGAAGACGTGGAACGATCCGAGGTGGCTCGATGGATTCGTGAATCGTTCTCCAAGCTACAAGAGACCGATCCTGAAGCAAAGCTTGCGGTCGCGTCTGCTATTCCTTTGGTAGCAGGAGTTGCATCCGTTATCGCTCCATCGCGTTCGTTCAAGATAGAACAGCTGATTCAGGCGACCGTGAGATGTCTAGATGGCGCGACCAAACAAGGTGCAGGCGCCATCAAAACAATCGAAGTCTACTAGGCTATTGCCTCAAAATACGGTAACTTCGCCCGAAAACACAACCGCGATTGATCACTCTAGTGCTTCGGTGGTCCCCGAAACTCAAGACGCAAGCTCAAATACCAATGCCGATCCTGAACACGTTCATGCGCCTGAGCCGGAGTCGGCAACACCGCCCAAGGAATCCGTAGATAAAAATGCGGAACCAAGCCCCCCAGTCGTTGTTCCGACAGGAGATGACCCCCAGTCACCGGACACCGTGTCTTCCGCGATGGAGGATAAGATCGAAGTCACCGAAAGGCAATCCGAATCCCAAGTACTGGCCATGAAGTCCTATGTCGATAAGTTTTATGACGAGATCGATTCCAAAGTGAAATTTTATCGCCGCACCAATGAAATCCTTCGCGACGCTCGGAAGAAGGCGAACGATGCTATACCAACATCCGAAAAACTGGTGATTGGATTGAACGAGCTCAAGGTCAATATGGCTCAAACCGAGGAGCGGATGCTCGCAATCAATGCTTGGCTTTTGGCACCTGCGGGGACCGCGAATACGCTGCAAAATCAAATTCTGGAGAACCGGCGCGAATTGTCACGTCTCAACGATAGTTACCAAAAGATGACCGTATATCGCGACAACGGTCTGCTGAAGCTGAACGGCCAGAAGGGGCAATTGGCACAAGCCGAAAAGGAATTTAAAGAGACTTGCGTCAAGGAAAAAGAGTCGCTGAAGGGTTTGCTGGATTCGATCGATTTTTTTGATGAGTTTCCTGTGGAAGTGCATCAGCGTGTGTTCGAGCAATCGAGACAATGGTTTGCAACCGAACCGGACTTCTTTTTGGCTTACCTGTTGAACTCCGTCGCAGCCGTACACTTGGGCGAATTCAAAGTGCCGGAAACAAACTTGGCTGAAATGCGACGCCAAGCTGGACTGATCTCGAGCGCCGATCAGGCCGCCCGTGCCATCGCCCTCAAACGATTTGAAACCGTAGCAATCACGATCGTTGGTTTGAGCGAATACAAGCAACAGCGCGCCAACGATGCAAGCGAAACCATGAAAGACGTGTTTCGTACCGAACAAGATATGGTCGAGGCATGGTTGCTGCGAGGTAAAATTGGGCTCTCCAAAAAAGGACAACCGGACGGAATGAACTTCTTTAAAAAGGCAGTGAACCTTGATCGGCAGTCCCCCCGAGTTTACAGGATTGCCCTGGATGCTTTGGTGGCTCAGGATGAATTTCCAGAGTCGACCGTCCGCGGGCTTCTGGATAATCTGATCAAAAGAGCAGGGCCTACCGACGAACGAGCCATGTTGACCGCAGCCACTGCCTACCACAAGCTTGGAGATTCTGACAACGCAATGAAGTATTTGGATAAGGTCAAGGTGCCTTACCTAATGGATCTAGCCAACAAGCTCCGGGAATCCATCTCTGCGGAGTAAGTGTCTGCGATGTCCCCTCTCCCGTTTTACTTATCGAACCACAGTGATTGGAACGAAAGCCATTGCATGATGGAAAAACTTTTGCTTCTTGTTTTCGGAATGATGCTAGCTGCAACTCAGCCCGCTCGGGCAGTGAATTTCAGCGCGAATGATCCAATGTGCTCGGTCGAGTTTCTTGTTCGCTCCACCTCAGATGTGCCTGACGGTGCGTCGATTTTTCTAGCTGGCAGTCTACCTTCCATGGGACCTTGGAAACCCAATGGCTTGCAATTAGTCCGAACCAAGGAATCGAACCAATGGAAGGGAACGCTGAATGCAAAAAAAGGGGATGTCCTCCAGTACAAATGCACTCAAGGTACCTGGGGGACTGTCGAAAAGACCGCTCAAGGCAAAGACATTCCAAACCGAGTGCTTCGGATCGTTGAGAATACGACGGTAGAAATCACGGTCGAAGGATGGGCCATGTCGGCCGCTCAACGTTCCACTGTCACGGGCGATATCGATGTCCTAGAAATTCAGGATGATTCGATAGCTGCTACTCGCCGTGTTCAAGTCTGGAGGCCCCCTGCCTACACAACGTCACCGGATCGCTACCCAGTACTTTATCTGATGGACGGACAGAATGTCTTCGATTCGGCTACCGCTGCATTTGGCGTCGAGTGGCATGCAGACGAAAACGCTGATTCTCTTATCGAGAAAAACGAAATCCCCCCCATCCTCATCGTCGCGGTCGATAACTCGAAAGAACGGATGCGTGAGTATACGAGAGACAAAGAAGGGCTCCCCATGGACCACTTGGAATGGATCATCCATAGGGTGAAGCCAGAAGTCGATAGAAAGTATCGTACGTTGCCGGACCCGGCCAACACGACCCTTGGCGGTTCTTCTTTGGGAGGCCTGTTTGCTCTCGAAGCATTTTCAACCAAAGCGGAGATTTTTGGCAACGCGGTATGCATGTCCCCGTCTCTCGCTTGGGCTGATGAGCGACTTCTCAGGAGTATTGAAAAACAAGGGCTTGAGAATCGACAGCGAGGTCGTACCCCCAGACGCAAGCTGTGGCTGGATTTCGGGACGATGGAAAGTGCCGATCCTGACCGATCCGCATCGCACGTCGAAAGATTGATGCGGCTAAGCAGAGCGATTGAATCCCATTCTTCCGATGATTCAATCGACCTGAAGACTTATTTGGACGAGGGAGCCGCACATAACGAGAAGTCCTGGGCAAGGCGATTTCCCGACGCACTGCGATTTATCTATGGCATGGAGCCATAGTAAAGTAAGTTACCGATTCCTCGTGAAGCTTAGATACTCAGGCCAGTTTGACGGAGCCGTGATTGTCGCAGTGACCATCATGCTGATGATGCAAATGACCATCCACTAGATAGTCAATATGGTCGCCGTGCGGAACCGCCTCGTGCCCGCAGCCCGGTCCATGAATGTGGGAGGCGTCGTGTCCGGAACAAACATGCCCACCCGTACAGGAAGCAGGGTTCGCATCGGATACGTCCAATGCATGTTCCTCGACAACTCCGTCCTTCGTTTGATGATGCAGATGACCATCGTGCAAAAAGTCAACGTGATCCCCGTGCTGCACGGCGGTATGGCCACAATTGGAACCATGAACATGGGAGTGGTCTTCGTGTGTGTGACTCATTTTATTTGTCCTCTTCAGGTAGTAATAGAAACCAAGTTTCTCAGTCCGGGCACTCGTCAGGCTCTTCGCCATGTGCAAGTCCGTTCGCGATCAAGTGAGCGATATGATTGTCCGCCAAGCGATAAAAAATGTGCTTGCCTTGACGACGAGTTGCCACGATACGCTCCGCGCGAAGCAGCTTGAGACGCTGTGAAATCGCCGGTAGGTTGTCGTGAAGAATCTCGGTCAGTTCCGTAACGCACATTTCACGCTTGGCAAGCAATGACAGCAATCTCAATCGGCTCAAGTCCCCTAACGCGCGAAAAATGCTCGCCGCGCGTGAACAGGTGTTTTCAGCCGCTGGGGTTGGCTTGGCGTGGGCACCGTCATGTGGCTCTCCCTGGCACCCCAGCTCTTCGTCATCTTTGCTTTTCATTTCAACTCACTAAATCGATCAATCAATCAACCGAGTGATTGATCGTCATCTAAACATACAACACTTGATGGATTCGTCAAGTATTGGCGATTTTCTTTTTGCCAACGCGTCGACGTGGTGCCGTTTTTAAGGCCGAACACCGAACACGAAACACCGCATAGCGAAGTGGTTTTCCATTCCTTCCAGCACACGGCGGGTGGGTCGGAATGCACTTTTATTTAGCTCCTTCCTTCTTGGACCGCTTGGACTATCCTAGGACTCTCGTTTGTCCCGAATGATCTTGCTTGACCTGTCGATTGCAACTTTGAATGACTTCTACTCAGAATAGCTCTTTTGTTTATGTTGCAACACAGCACGGCGCTGAAGCGTCCCTGAAGGCAATTCTCTGTGAGCCGGTCGGCCCATACCGGTTATCCTATTCCACAAAGGGCTTCGTGACTTTGAAGTCGGATTTATCGACTCCATTATGGTCCAAAACGCTGCCAGACCATCCCTTGATTCGATCGCGGGGGCACGCTCTGAAGCGTTTCGAGGGGGAGCAGTCGTCTGAGCTGGTAGCGAAAGTCCTTTCCGAGTATCGCGATTTGGACTGGGATTTTTTGCATGTGTGGCAACGCGATGTGGCTCAACCGGGCTGGCATGGGTTTGAGCCCGGGCGGTCTCCGTTGGCCGACATGGTAGCCGAACAGTTTCGCAAGGAGCTGCAAGTGCAAGATGATCCGCGAGGCCAATCCGTGAACGGAATCGCTTCGCTTGAGAGCAAGCTGCTTGAAATCATCTTAATCGAACCGCATCGATGGTGGATCGCAGCCAAGCCAGTTCAGAACATTGCAGATAGTTGGCCCGGTGGAGTGTACGCAATACCATCACCCGAAAACATGATCAGCCGCGCCTACCTCAAAATTGCCGAAGCGATTCCCTGGAGCGGTTTGCCGATCCGACCGGGTGATCGCATTGTCGAGATCGGCTCGGCTCCTGGGGGTGCATGCCAAAGATTGTTGGATCTTGGTGCGAAGGTCACCGGCGTTGACCCTGCGGAAATGGAAGAGTCGATTCTGGCGAATCCCAACTTCACGCATTGGCGATCCAAGTCACTGCAAGTCAAGCGGCGTATGTTCAGCTCGTTCAAGTACTTGGTGTGCGATGCCAACGTAGCGCCAAATTACACGCTGGATACGGTCGAATCCATCGTGACGTATCCGACCTCCAAGTTCCGCGGACTGATCTTGACCATGAAGTTGTCCTCTTGGGAGATTGCAAGCGAGATCCAAGATCACATCGAGCGAGTTCGTTCATGGGGTTTCGATCGCGTCGAAGCAAGACAACTGGCTCATAACCGCCGCGAGTACTGTCTAGTCGCCGAGACACACGCTGCAACTTAGCTTCGGGCAAGATGGGTTGAATTTCATTAAAAACGTACAGCTTGTAGTATTGGACAATCGGTGGGGAGGCAATTGGTGGGTGGCACTGTTTGGATCGTTTGGATCCCGTCGGTCGCGACCGTGTGCTACCCTCCTTGCCCCGACTCGACGCCACCCCCCTTGGAAGGGGGGGAGGAGCTTCGGAAGGGGCTACCCTCTGGTAGCTTGCATCTGGGTTGAGGCCATCCGCCCTGTGTCGCGCCGTCAGGCCAAGGAAAAATCGATGCAAAAAATTTCCGCTATCAATGCCAAACTCGGCACTTGCTAACCTAAGAAACGGTTTGTAGTCTAGAAGTGGGCTTGTTCGCGACGAACACGTCTTTTCGTTACCTTCAATTTGTCATATGAGCATTTACTATGAGCAAGTCGAGACTATCGCGGAAGGTTCGTTCGCGAACAATGTTTGTTGAAAACCTTGAAAACCGGGCGCTCTTGGCCGGTGATAGCTTCCACAACTTCGTGATGCCCGAAGACGCGGATGCGAGCGGATTCGTCACACCCTTGGATGCTCTTGTTGTGATCAATGAGCTTAACGCGAGATCTCCAGGCATGCCCTCAGATTCCAACTCTGCCACAAGCCGTATGAGGCCGGACGTCGACGCGGACCAAGCGGTAACACCTCTGGACGTCCTCGTCGTGATCAATGCATTGAACGCGCAGAACGGTACCGGTGCAAACGGTGTGAAAACTAGCCAAGTTGGCACAGAACGCCGAATCCAGCGGATTGAGCAGGCAATCGAAATGAATTCGCTTCCACCTGAACTTAGCGTTGAGGAAGCTCAAGTTATTCTCGAGACGTTACGCAAAGGTGGTCGGCCTGAACTAGGTGATCGAGTAGAGAACGGGGCGCTTCGTTGGGGCCAAGAAGACAGCCCCATTTCCGACGATAGAATGTCAGTTCCTGACAGTGAAACTCAGGAATTCAATTCATTGATTTACGCCGTTTCGCAGCGTCTGGAAGCCTTTAACGTTTCCCCGTTTGTAATTCAAAGGATCTCCTTAGAGATTCGCCAAGCCGATAGCGTTGGCACTCCTTTGGGTCTGGCTGAAGTCCGTAGCCGACTCAGCGAGCTAGGTGTGGATGTCGACGCGATCATGCCTGTACCAAGTTTAACTCCGGATTCCTCTTCTCCTGTGACTCCTCTTCCATCGAATCCTACTCAACCTGGTTACTCCGATGAACTAAGACGCCCTGACCAACCGGGACTCCCCGAACCTCCTATCACCATTGCTTTGATGGTCACCGAACCGGTTGCCGTGCCGTTATTGGAACGTCTAGTAGAGTCTGGAGTCGCTGAGGAAATCATCAAAACCATCAGCAAAGAAATCTGGGATGCGATCCGTGCCGAAAGACCTTTGGATATGCTTTACGTTAGAACCCGACTCATTGAACTCGGTGCTTAGGCGATCGAGTCGGTTTTGAAAGCGGTGGGGATTCGATACCATGGTTGCCACCTGCCATTTGGCATTCGTGCCATTCGTGCCATTGGTGCCACCCACTTGTTGCTTGCTTCTTGGCGGCAACCGGGTGATTTTAGGCGTTCGTCGGGTCGAGCGTTATTTGTTTCGATGGAACGATTACTAACAATCCAATCGATGGGTCTTCGATCGATCACCCGCCCCAAGCATTTCTCGAGAGATCGACAACCTCGTTGTCGCGCATCATAGCCTCATTACCCCGATAGGGGTTATAGAAGGTAGCCGGGGGTTGAGCGAAGCGACACCCCCGGATATTGTCGCAAGCTAGATTGTTGATCCTGAAGGGATCACAGCAGACAGCAGGCGCAATCTGCGATCTCCTCCGGGATCGAAAACATCGCATGCGAACGAGACCGGGGGTGTGCCCTAGCGGTCAAACCCCCGGCTACCATTTGCGATCCCTTCGGGATCCAAGCCAGATTTCGGCCAACTATTGCGAAGCGACGTTTCAACTCGTAGGATCATGCGTCGTTAGGACTAACGGACTAACGGTGCCACCCACGAATGGCACTGTACAAGCAGGAAGATTGTGACTAACGGTGCCACCCACCTTCTGCTTGACTTCAGTCACGATTGCTGGTAGAATTTGTGAACTTAAGGAGATTAATATGCCTAGGCCTTTGCGTTCTGAGATTTACAACCCATTGGAAGTTTCCATCCTACACGTGTGCCAACGCTGTGTTCGGCGAGCGTACTTGGCAGGGGTTGATGATGCCTCCGGGAAAGACTACTCCTACCGAAAAGAGTGGATTCGGCAGCGGATTGAAAAACTCGCATCGGTTTTTAGTGTCGATATTTTATCTTATGCTGTTCTCTCGAACCACCTGCACATTGTTCTGCGCAACCGGCCTGATGTCGTGAAAACTTGGACGGATAAGCAGGTCGCCTTGCGGTGGCTTCAGATTTTTCCTGGAAAACGGATCGACGAGCAGTTGGGCGATCCAACCACGAGCGATGTCGATGCCTTAGTGAAAGATACCGAAAGGCTGGCTTTGGTCCGTAAACGGCTTTCGGATATCTCTTGGTTTATGCGAGCACTGTCGGAACCGATCGCTCGAATTGCCAACCGTGATGACAAGTGCACGGGGGCTTTTTGGGAAGGTCGTTTTCGGGCTCAGAGAATCATTGATGAGCCGGCTTTACTGGCTTGTTGTATGTATGTCGATTTGAATCCGATTCGAGCTGCTATGGCCGAATCGCCGGATAAATCGGAATTTACGTCGGCTTACGATCGGATTGCTGCACAGGCTGGAAAGAAGATCGATTCGTCGGCAGTTCAGCTGAAAGCGATTCCAAAAGAGGAAGCAGGCAAGATGTTGCGTGACTTGTCTCCGGACGAGTTGAGTGAGACTCGTAGGCAGGCCAAGAAGCGCAAGGGGGCCAGAGTGTTGCGGGATGCTTGGTTGGCACCGCTGACATTGGATCGCAAGTCGCATGGCCCGATGGCAAGCAAGGATGGGCTTCGAGCCAGCGACAAAGGGTTCTTGGATATGAGTTTCGACGAGTACCGTCGATTGCTGGAATGGACAGGACGTCAGAAGCGGTCGGACAAGAGGGGATCGATTCCAGAGGATTACGCTCCAGTGTTGGAGCGAGTTGGGATCGATGCGGGGATGTGGTGCGATTTGGTATGGAACTTCAAGAAGTACTTTGGCAAGAGCCGCGGCGCGGGCTCGCCCGACCGCATGCGTGAAATGGCGACATCGGGAGGCAAGAAGTTTCAGCCGGGCCAAAAGATGGCACGGAAGTGCTTTGCATGAACGAATTGGTTCATGGATAGACAGGATTCTTTTGGGCACCGAGATTGGACTGACTTTTCGATAAAGTCAGGATGGACAACTTCTTTATTGCGTCGAGCGCCCGATGGTGAGCGATTGCTCACGCAAATGCGGTTTGGCCAATGCATTGGATAAATACCGCTGGCCAATTGCATGCATTGGCTTAGCTAACTTTCTTTCTTGTCGTCTAGTTAAGTCGAGACACGATCGATTGCTCCTTGAGCCATGGGCTTAAGCCTGATGGCTACATCAAGCCGCCGCTTTGCGGCTAAAGTTGGTATGAAAGGTGGGTGGCACCGTTTGAAGTTTGCTTGAAGTTCCAGGATTCCCGTTTTTTCGGGAGTTTCCGAAGGTGGAATCACGATGGAAATTTCTTAAGGTTTCGTTTCCCGATTGATCTCGCGTTCGATACAATCGGGGATTCACAAGGCAATCTCGGTTTAGCCCGGCACGGCTATTTCATCACTTCAACTTTTCGCTTCATTATGTCCAACTCAAAGATTCGCGGCACGGTACACGTTATTGAAGAAACCAAGTCCTTTGGGCAAAAGGGCTTTCGCAAGCGGCTCGTCGTTCTTGAGCAACAAAATGGTCGGTTCGCCAATTATATTCCCGTCGAATTTACCAACGATGCGTGCGATGCCGTCGATGGGATGAAGCTAGGCGACGAGGTGGACGTTACGTATCGGCTCAGTGGACGCAAATGGCAGAAAGACCCGAACAGTGAAGTCAAATATTTTTTGAGCGCTGAAGCGATGGGATTCCATCGAGTCGGTGAAGGCAATGGTGGTATGGGAGAAGACGATCTCAACGATGCATTTTCCCAAGCAGCTGCTGATGATGGAGCCGATGCACCGTTCTGAACCGATGCACCGTTCTGATCGGGATTGCTCGCTGGGTTTCATGGAAGCCGCAGGCACTTGCCGCGGCTTTAGCCCTTGATGAGCGGGACGTCATTGGTGCATCACTTCAAGACAGCATGCAGCTTCATGGTGACTTGGTTGTCGTCATAAAACAAATGGCTTAGTCGCTCAATGACTTTCCATTGTTCGATGGCTTTTTCTGCAACTCGCCGTTCTTTGGTGAGCTTCTTAATCTCGCCGTAGTAATCGATAGGCGAACGGCCTCGCGAGGCAGCTTTCGCAGCCTCCAGTTGCACGATCGTGGTATCAATCCATTGGATGAATTGCACCAGTCGATTGCCAACCGTTTGCGCGTCTCGCGGTGCAAAAAGCATCGGTGGGGACTGAGCTTCCATTCGCAAACCCAACGTGAATGCGGTTTGCCACTTGCCGCCGGGCTTCGATGAAATCACCAGTAACAGCTCAGGCGATTCGTCCTCTAAGGCAATTCGCCAAGTCGCTTCCCCTTCCCCCTCGATCGTGACGCTTTGACTTGGTTCAACGACAAAATCTTTTGCAAGTTTGATTTCGATTTCTGTTCGGCATTGTTTCGGCAAGACGGACTTTCCAACCACGGTTGCCATTTTCTTGCGGGACGTATCGACCACAAAGGTTTGCTCAATAGAAAGAGTGCCATCCAAAGAGGTGGACAAATCCTTTTCTGCAGGTGTTACTTCCACAGGTTCTTCAGCAAGGCTCTGCTTGTCGTCGGAAAGTAATGGCAAAGAGTCTGTTGGGGAATCGGCAAGCGACGTTTCACCAGCCTCCGACCCTGGGGTTTCGAACGACTTCTTATTCGAGAGCCCGAGAGCGTCTGAGATCACCGCTTTCGAATCGAGCGTTGCGAGCGAGAATTCACTACTTTGGTTGGGTTGTAATTGAGCAAGTAACGAATCCGCGGCTTCTGTGCTGGGCAGCTCTTGATTTGGGGAGGTGATAGCCTCGATCCCTTCGATGGTTGTCAGTTCGATTGATTCCGTGGCGGGGTTGGTCGCAAGCTCGGTTTGGGTGGATGGCTCTGGGGGGCGATTTTGAGTCTGAACGTGATTCGCTTGCTCCGGGGATGCTGCGAGCTCCCGCGGATGCTGCGGCTTGGCCCCTAACGAGCTAAGAATAGCGACCATCGTTCCGATACCTAAAATGGCGATAACGCTCAACGCAAGTAATGCAACGCGGGGAGGCCGCGAAGGCTTGGACGGTTTTCTCTTGAAGCTGTTGATGGAAACAAGTGGCATTGCGGTTTGGGGGATTCGAGCAACCCAGGGCCATGCGATACGGTGGGACGACGCAACTTCCGTCGAGCACCAAACGGATGGAACCATCGAGTGCCTTTCGGCCCAAATCTGCATCGCGTAAAAAAGCGGTATCAAAACTCCGTCCGCATCGACAAACGTGCATGCGGTTGGTGCCTGCTTGTCTTTCAAGCTGTACGAAAATGCTCTCAGTTGGTCCTGCCAGTCCTGGATGACGACTGCGGGTGGGGGGCCGGCTTTGGCGAGCAACGAAGCGACCAAGTCGAATCCCTCCATGAGGCAAGCGACTGCAACTTCATGAATATTTCTTCGCGTTCGTTGGAAAACAAAAAGACTTCGGCAGACGAGCCCGCTCAAGTCCTGATCGATGGATTCTGTCGCCAGGGTGTTTGCAACATGGGTGCGCAGGTCTAGTGTCAGGTCCGCATCATTGTCCCAGTTGAGGCTGTTCTTCTGTGGGTTTTCTGCGGATTCGGAAAGATTCGGTACGGGGTAATGAAAGCATTGCAGATGCCATGATTGCCCGGCGGATTCTTGTTCTGAGCACTTGAGCAGCATGCACCATGCGGCTGTTTCAGGCGATGGCTTGCTCTGATTTGCGTTGGTTTCCAGCAAATAGAGTTCCACGTTGGCTTCGATCAAGCGTTGGAGATTTTCGTGATTGAGCTCGAAGCATGTTTTGGCGTGTTCATTGGTCAATCGGGTCAGTAATGCCAGTATTGAAGTAGATTCCATGAATTCGTGCTTACTTTGGAGGGTGCATGCGAGGGTAATGCCAATTGACGGTTTGTAGGTACGAAAGTACACTTTTCGCCCATTAAATTGGGACAAGTCACCTAGACACCCGACGTCGTCGGACCCTTAGATTTTTGCAGAAACACGGGAGCATTGCATTCAGCCATGGCTAACAAGTTGATTTATTTCTTTGGCAAATCGAAAACCGACGGTAACGGAGACATGAAGGCTCTGCTGGGCGGTAAAGGTGCCAACCTCGCACAAATGACCAAAATCGGCCTTCCAGTTCCATCTGGATTCACGATCACAACGGAAGTTTGCGTTTCTTATTATAAGAATGGCCGAAAGGCACCTGCTGAGCTAGCGGGCGAGATGGAAAAGGCCGTGAAGTGGCTCGAGAAGGAAACGGGCAAGAAGTTCGGAGACGTCAAAAACCCATTGTTGGTTTCGGTACGATCCGGTGCTCGCGATTCGATGCCAGGCATGATGGATACGATTCTAAATCTTGGCCTGAACGATGCGACCTGTGAAGGTCTTGCGGCAGCGACCAACAATCCTCGGTTTGCTTGGGATTCGTATCGTCGTTTCCTGCAGATGTACGGTGACGTTGTGATGGGCGTGCAAAAGAAGCACGAAAACGATCACGAGCCGTTCGAAGAAGTCATGGATCAGCTCAAGAAAGAAGCCAAGGTCAAAGACGACACGGAACTTTCTGCGGAACACTTGCAAGAACTGGTCAAGCGCTTCAAGAAGTTGATCAAGGACTTTACGGG
>JBIKLJ010000121.1:0-15099 GCA_044359895.1 Pirellula sp. | reverse complement strand
AGCCGCGGGCGCTAGCCGCGATAACCGTATTTGGCAGGGAAACCGTAACGCGGCTAGCGCCCGCGGCTCAGTAATTTGCTTGCGCAAACTACAAAGTGAGTGCCATTTGGCTAGCGCCTGCGGCTCAAATGGTTGGAAACCTTCGAAATTCTAGTACTGAAGCAAGCTGAAAATATCGAACGGTTGCAGCCGCGATCGACCCTTCAAACCGGTCAGCTCGATGCAAAACAAACAGCCAGCGACCTCCACGTCGTTGTTGGCTAACAGCTTACAACACGCCTCCACGGTTCCCCCGGTCGCTAAGAGATCGTCAACGACGAGCACGCGTTGCCCAGCGACAACAGCATCCTTATGCATTTCAAGCGTATCGCTTCCGTATTCCAAGTCGTAGCTAAATGAGTGCTTCTCAAACGGCAGCTTGCCTGGCTTGCGTACTGGCACAAAGGCTGCCCCAAGCTCCAATGCTAGGGGGGCTGCAAAAATGAATCCCCGCGCTTCAGCAGCTACTAGGCTATCGATCTTCTGACCTCGAAATGGATCCGCCATCCGTGCTATCGTCTCGCGAAACGCGTCGACATTGCCCAAGAGCGGGGTGATATCCTTGAACAAAATCCCAGGCTTTGGAAAATCGGGAACATTGCGGATGTATTGAGTCAGGTCCAAGGAAGGATTGCGTACCATAAAAATTTGCGTCTAGAAAGAAATGGCTAACATCGTGCGACAAGCCGCAGATTGTAACACCAATCAAGCCGCGGTTCTAGGAAGCATGGCCCCCTGATTCAGGATCGGCAAGCGATCGCGGGGCGAATTCCAACCCGGTAGCGACAATTGCAACTGATCCAGAACTGCAGCGACCACCATCGGATAGGTCAAGCCATGCATGCAATTGTTGTGAACCAATGGGCATTTGTCCTTGCCACAGGGCTGACAAGCCATCGGAATACTCACAACCCGCTCAGGCAAATTGTACGTTTTGTACTTATCGACCGCAGTCGGCCCAAACAATGCTACAACGCGACGATTCAAAGCCGCCGCCATATGCCTAGGCCCACTGTCCGATGAAACAACCACGCTGGCTTGTTCGATCACAGCTTTGCTCAACCCCATCGGCAAGTGTTCGACTCGCCCCATGCTCCTGACTCGCGGATGCCCGGCTCCAAACTCGATTGCATTGGACTTTTGACGGTCGCCGGGCCCTGAGTGTATGATCACTTGCAGCCCATGCTGAACGGCGAGCTCCTTCGCCGCCCGACTGGCATGCCCAGATGGCCATTGCTTCGCTTCCGACATCGCCGCCGCTGAATTGATGACGACGGTCGGATGATTCCAATCAAAACCAAAAGAAGCAAACATGTCTTTCGCTGCCGATCGATCGGATTCCGTAACCCAAATTTTCATGGATGGGTCATTTGCTTCGCAACCAAGATACTCCGCAATCTTCAAGTAATAATCGATGGTTGACAGCTCTCGGTTGTCCACCCCGTTTTGCAGGACCGGGATCCGATCGGTAAGCAGCCACGATCGGCCATCTTTGGCAAACCCAACTCGCTGCTTGGCTCCACTCATGTAGCCAATCAATCCCGCCGAAAGTGAGTTGGGGAGCAAAATGATAGAGTCAAATTCCTGACGCTTCAGCTCTTGGACCAAGCCTCGACGGGAAAACACTTTGGGATCTTTCGACTTCGGCTTGAAGGTAATCGATTGATCAACCTCTGGCATTCCTTCCAGAACCGCAATCGGTGCATACCTTCCAACAAGGCAAAGATGAGATATCTTGCTCAGTCCCTGTCGGATCGCTCGAATCGTAGGTGTTGCCATGCAAGCATCACCTACCCAAGTTGGTAGTAGTATTGCTGTCTTCATGATCTGGGTAAGAGATAGAAGATCGGCAACTTGCAAGTCAAGATCTATCCCGACAACTTTTCTAATGTCTGACCGAGTGCATAGGGGCGCAGTTTGATAGCTTTCCCTTCAACGTCGTCGTGAACCAACACCACGTACCGATCAAGCCGATTGGCCGTGTTGGAATCGATCAACTGGTTCGAATCGGAAGCACTCATCTGCATCAGAATTCGGAGCTCGATGTCTCGCAAAGCCTGTCTTGAGATCCATCTTGTCAAGGTCCCGGCCGAATCCGCCCATATCCAAACATGCATTCCAAGTGCGGGCCCATCGCGCAAAAGATTGGCAAGAACCGCGTCTGGCTTTGAGGGACCTCCTGTATCGTCGCCAAACGAATACTCCTCCCCTTTTCGAAGCTCTCGGAAGCGCGCAATGTTTGCTACCGCGATGACGATGCTGGGATGCAAATCGTCAGGCAAAGTCGATCTTCGGTCCAATTCTGCTTGCAGGGATTCCATAGCAGAATCCAATCCACGCACGTCGGCGATCTGAATCGTACCAGCTGGTATCTCGCGCAGAACAGTCACTAATTGACTCATGGAAGTGTCTTCCTTGCGGGCTCCGTCCAAAAGCCAAACAGGCGGAAGCCCCGACGATTCACGCGGTGGCTTCATGGCATCCACCACTCCTACAATCATGGAGGCTAACAGATTGGCTGCACATCCTTCGTCTTGTCCAACTACCATCACATTTCTTCCAGCGCTGCGCGATAGCACCTTTACCACCGGTGGGTCGATCGACACACTATCCCCAAGAATCAATGGGCAATTCCCTTCCTCTTTCGAAAGCAACGATGTTGCCAGGGCGATACTGGCATCGTCCCATAAGGCTGGCTTGTGCCCTTCAAAAACAATTTGTCGCCCTAGCGGATTGATCGTTTGCGATTGCGGTGTCGGAAACCGCTTCAATTGGGACAGCATCGTAACTTGCGAATTCTTTTCGACGTAAGCCACTTGGAAGTTTTGATTGCTTTCGAAACGTCCGCCAGCATCGTTGTAGATAGCCTGACCGGAGTGCCTAAGTCTTTCGGCAACGGTGTTGTCTTCGCTCAAGATGAGCATTGCATCGGCGCTGTCGCATTGCAACGCAATGCGCACCCCCATTTGCGAAAGAGTCGTTCTCGGCAAAGAATAAGCGCCACCCAGAGTTTGCGACGCAAGAATCAAATGCACGCCAAAAGAACGCCCCTGCCGAACGATTCGGTCCATCAACAACGAAGCTTGTTGGGATACCTTATCATCCTCTACAAACAGTTCCTGGAATTCATCGATCAAGATTAAGATTCTCGGTAGAGCGTGCTCGGGGTGTTTTTTGGCAAGACTGCCCAGATCCTGAACTCCCCATTGCCGAAACGCTTCGCCCCGAGCGGTCAAAATCCGATCGACATATTCGAGCGTGCTCACCCCAAACTCACGCTTGCTTTCGATTCCAATCACGTCCGCATGGGAGATCGCGGACTCGGCGTAGACTTGAAACTCCACCCCCTTCTTAAAATCCAAAAGCACAAGCCGCAACTGGTCCGGCCCATACTTCATGGCAGCGCTGGTGATCAAGGTGTGCAGCAAAGAAGACTTTCCTGAACCCGTTTTGCCCGCAATCAATACGTGTTGAGCGGTACCTTGCCCCAACCTTAAAGAATGAGTTCTTCCGGAGTCCGCAATTCCAATGGGAATGGCAAGCCCATCAGCACTTCGCGATTGTTGCCGTTCTTGCTCAGCAAGCTCGATCGATTCAAAGGGAATGACCCGTTTTCCAAGGTTGGTTGTCGCTTCCACTTGGTGCTCCATGAGCATTTTCAATCGCTCTTCGTCCGGCGGAGGCTCAATCTGCAATTCAAATTCCGCCAAGTCAGGATGATCGATGGTCACCAAGGCGGTTGGCTTGCCATCCATTTTGGAAGGAGCAAAGTTGAGCTTCAAGCCAAACTCGCGCACCTTAGCTGGATCTGCAAAGGTCGGCCAAGGATGGGTGTCCGATATCTGAAGAATAACTCCAACACCACATTTCCCGCCCGAAGAGAGAATGGAACACAATGACTGCCAAGCGTGATCATCGAGCCCAAACGGAAAATTGGCCCAAACAATCAGCCGGTATGGTACGGCCATCGGCCCTGCGACTTGATTGTACTCGATCAAGTTCTTGTACTTGTCGCGTAGGCTCTGTTGGATAATATCTTCGACATGCCGAGCGGCTATCGATAACTGCTCTGCAATATGAATTGGCTGAGTCCATACGCGGTGATTGACAAGTGAGGGATCGACGTCTGCCAAAGACATCAACCAAGAAAACTGCTTACCCAACCCCTCGGGATCAATGATCGTTACATTCAGACTGCCTGGCGGTAGCGACGTCTCCGCCCGTAGCACGGTGTTGCGAAGTAAATCGTTAGACGCTTGCTTGCAATCCGGATGCGTTTCCAGAATCAACGCTCCATGCGACAACAGATCAAAGAAGACTGGCCAACGCACTCCTTCCTCAAGTCGCGTTGCTGGTAGACCATCCAACGCAGGGCAGAATGTGGAATTGGGATCGATCTCCCCAATCGGCCACGCCAGAGAATTCCCTTCGCGGACCCATGTTCCTTGACTAAAGCTTTCGGCGTTCCAAGTCGGGAACAAGTGCTCCCTTGCTTTTTGAAGATGCTCCATCCGTCCGACGGCACCATCGCAACCAAGACGCCATCGCTTCACAACCAAAGCTTGCGATTCCACAAACCGGCTCTGCAGATCCTGAAGACGCGATTCCAAGCGAGACTTCGCCAGCTTGACTTCCTCGACCTGCTGTTTGGATAACTGCTCGACTTTGGGCTTGCGATCCGAGTCGATTTTTCCATGCTGAGTCACTCGGGTCTGAGCAACCTTCTCTCGATGCAATGCACTATTGCGCTGAAGTGATGCCAGATTTTGGTTGTAATCCTGCAACAAGCGTTCTCGATTCGCCCGATGGTCCGACTCCAATTTAGCTTGATTCTCAACTGTTAATCGCTCGCGACGCCCCAGTTCACTCTGGTAGGATGCATCCGCGATACGATGGCCAATCGCAAGAATTCGAAATGCCAATTGCTCTTGCTCCACCACCGCTGGAAACAATCGCCGAATCGTTTTTGCGACCAACGGCGCTGTACTGAAGTGCAGTAACGCGACAAACACAACCGCCGCCACCACGCCTACCAAACCAATGATAAGTGGCACGGCGGCAAGGACCCATGCTACCGCACCAGCAACGGCTCCTAAAACCAGCCCAAGGCACAAGAACCAAATCGAACCAACGAACCGCACAATTGGATGAGACCGTAATCGATTCATCTCGAGCAGCATGTTCGCTTTGGCTGTCTCGAAACGCGATGAAACTTGCCTGAGATCTTGAATGGTCGATAGATCTTTGGTCGCTTCGTCCGAAAGCTTCCTTTCCAGACTCTGCAATTTCAAATCACCCGTTTTCAGCCCCACCCATTCGCGGCATTCGTGAACCAGTTGGTCGAGCGACAATCGCTCCTGTTCGAGCTTCCCTTGGACGCTATCCTTCGTTTTCTGTAACGTCGAGCGGGTGTTCTCCAGTTCCGTTTTGAGCTCCTCCGTAGCCGTTTCGAAACGACTTTTCATGAGCCCTTTTTCTTGAATAAACTTCTTCTTCAGTTGCTTGGTTTGTTGTGACTCTTGATTTCTGCTTTGCAACGTCTCTCGCTCCGAGATGGTCAACTGCCGGTCCAGCAATTCGTCCCAATTGGTCATCGACGCTCGATAGTCACTTGAGTGCTTGGCCTGCATGTGACTTTGCTCAAGAGAATAGTCTTGCAACAACTGTTCTCGTCGGAGCTCTAAAGATTTTTGATCTACCGATCGAGACCGGACCAGCCTGTCAATTCTTACTCGAAGGCCTCGGATGAGGCGAATTTGACGTCCAAACAATTGTCCTTGCAGGTGTCGGCTCATGGTTTGAATTGCAATCGTTGAAGTGCGGCGCGCGATTTCGATCCCGAAATTTTGCAGAGCAATTTATTGTACGCACAATCAGCGGAAAGAAACGAACATCTCGAAAGGGGGCGGAAATTTTCCGTGCCTCGCCCCCCTCGCCAAGCCTGCTGATCACTCGACCGACACGACCTCGCCACCGCCGCGTGTTCCCAAGGCTCGCCAAACCTGTTTCGTCGTGGTATTGCTAAAGACCTGAACCGATCCATCCATCATGCAAACGTTGACCAACCCTGGATGCCAGCTTCTTGAGGTTAACGATGCATAACTCGTTCGAGTTGTGCTCGAACCTTCGGCCTGAGAACTGTAGTCAATGTTGTACAAAACGCCTCCAAAGGTATAGGGAACTCGAGTGTTGGGTGGAAGCGTCGTCGTGAACCCCGAATGAAAGTTATGCCCATTGGTCCATTCCGTCCGGCCCGTTCCAGTTCCATCCGCCAAAATTCGGTCCTTCAGACCAGAATCGGCTACCGTCGCAACGTCTTGGATCGTCTCTGGAATGGCGGTTGAAGATGGGCCGGCATTTCGAGTGTACGCTTGCCAGGCATGCACCTCCGCCGCCCAAAGTGTATTGCTTGTTCCGTCCGTAAAGGCCTGCATTCCGAGCATCGAATTTGGATGCGTCGCGCCATCGCCACCTTGCCGGGTCGCGGGATCGTAAACAAACCATGTTCCCAAGTTGAAAGCATAGGTGGTTGGAAACAGATTCACGTTCGAGGTATGCATGCGTTGAATCCCTGCTTTTGGATCCGAAGGGCAACGGTAGGTTGGGATGGTCAGTCCACTCACCATGGGCTGCAAAGTCCAGGACACGGACATGTCCACTTGATTTGCCAACGTGTTCTGTTCCAAATAGGGGAACAGCCGACCATGAATGCTCCAAGAGTTATTGTTGGTCCGAGTAGGATCAATGCAGACGCTGGGGGGGACGCGACGGGTCGCCGATTCGTAGTTGAGCATCGCCAATCCGATTTGCTTTAGATTATTGCTGCACGACATTCGCCTGGCAGCCTCCCGCGCTGCCTGAACGGCCGGAAGCAGTAAGCCCACAAGTACCCCAATGATCGCGATCACTACCAACAACTCGACCAGAGTGAATCCTAGTTTCGAATTGACCTTCAGCTGGCGAAAGCTAAAACAGATCATGCGATGGCACCCAATTTCCAAAACGACCCAATTCCTGGAACCTACTCCTTCAACATTATGGTTTGGAAACCAAGGCGTCGAGAAGGGGAATCGCAGGCTACGAACAAAGTTTGTCCACTCAGGTGTATCGCAGCACCCCCCCGCCGGAGCTCATTTTGAAAAATGAGCCGGAGTCGTCCAAGAAGCAAGTATGACTTTACTTAGCCAATGTCTTACTTAGCCAAGCAGATGCATGTGCCGTCCAGTCGGTTACAGGCACCCCGTCTACATGCCGTAGACCATAACCATGGCCGCCGAATGCGTACATGTGAAGCTCGCAAATCACCCCAACCTTCTTGAGTTCCGTGGCGAGACACAAACTGCTCAGTGGCGTCACGGGATCATCCCATGCATGCACGAAGAAAGTGGGTGGAGTATCCTTGGTTGGTTTTAGTTCATCCAGCAATTCAACCCCTGTTCCTGTAAGGTACGCAGGATAAATCAGTAACGCAAAATCGGGGCGGCACGACAGCTTGTCGGCGTCGTCCACCGCTTCATACTTCGTCTCATTGAACTGGATCGCGCCACGAGCAGCAACCTCTCCCCCCGCCGAGAAACCTAATACCCCGATTTTTGCAGGGTCAAGCCCAAGCTCTTTCGCGGACGACCGTACAACTCGGACGGCTCTTTGCACGTCTTGCAGTGCCGCTTGGCATTTGAAATCAGGCGTCCGTGTAGGCACACGATACTTCAATACAATCCCAGTGATACCGATCGAGTTCAACCATTGAGCGACTTCGACCCCTTCGAGATCGTAGGCTAGCAGCTTATGTGCTCCACCTGGACAGATGATGACAGACGCGCCGGTATCGATCGATGCCTCGGGCTTGTAAATTGCCAGCTCCGGCTTGGAGACGTTTGTCAAAAGATAGATCGCCTTGCCCGCAACAAACAGAGTGCCACCGTCGGTAAACTCGCTTTCCGCAGGTGCGTCCGCAGGCTCGCCAGGAGCAAGCTTGGGCCAAACGGGAACGACCTTCGGATCAGCAGCCTGAGCACTCGCCTGAATGCAACCCAGAAAAAGAAGCATGGCCTGGAAGCTCAGCGCGCCTAAGCCCCCCAATGTTGCACTGCTCATAAAGACTTTATTGTAGACGCGATGGATGCTTGCGCAATAAGTTGGTCGAAGACTCATGGAAAGAACTCTCGTTTCTGGAGGGAAAGGATTCGGAGGTAGGATGAGATATCTCTCAGCGAGAAACCCAACGCACATTGTAATGCGAGGCCGTTCGAATAACACGTCCTTGGCTCGCGAGTTTCTAACGCGGGCCGCGTTCGCACCTTCCGATTGCTCCAATCGCAAAGGCACGCAACCTTTCACCTAAACTTCTTTCAATGCCTGTTGCTGGAAAAGCGAACTTGCTATTTCGCTCCAGTTTTTGGGTACCGATGTTACCACGTGTGTTTTCAAAAGCTCATCACGCTGCTTTTGAAACCACGATGTCACTAAACCGATGGTTTCTTCGTGACGCAGATACCCAGCCCCTACGGAACCTGCACTGCAATGCCATTTGGCAAGCTGAGTTCTCAAGGATCGCCATTGGGTTGCATTCTTGGGGCGAGCCATCGCGGCTTCCACTCCCCCTTTGCGGATCAAATACCAAATATCGCGACCATCCAATCCTTGGATCTCGTAAAGGAAAGAGTAGTTTTCACGTGCTCGCTTCAGTCCAGCCAATCGATTGGCCAACCATCGTAGGATTCTAACATCCTCTCGCATGCGCGCAGCATGTTCGAAATGTTGTCCGGCAGACGCCTTGATCATATGTTGTTCCACTTGCCTGATCACGTCGGTCGACTGGGCCGTTAGAAAGGATATACCTTTCTCCACTTGTTCGCTGTACTGCTGCCGGCTGCAAGTCCGCAAGCAAGGGGCAAGGCAAGTGCCAATCTCCTGCCGGACACAACCGGCTCGCATCTCCAGATCGAATAACTGGAGTTGATTGGTGAATAGCATCGGCGTCTTCGGACTGCAATCTCTGAGCAAATAAAGTCGATTTAGGATTTCGACGGCACGGTTTAAGTTTCCGACACCGAAAAAAGGCCCCTGGCAACTCCTGGCATCGGGTTCAAAATGGCGGCTCAAATAAAACTGTTCTGCCGGTCCGTTACCAAGACAAACAAACGCTTGTTGCTGGCGTTTCGGCATTCCGACGACGTTCATCCTAGGCTGAAACCGTCGAATCAACATTTGCTCACGCAACAGGGCTGCGAAATCGCTTGGCTGTTTTTCCCATACAATCGTTTCGGCATTCTGAACGATGCGCCCCGCCTTTTCATCTGAGTTGTTCGGCATGAAGTAACTGAGAAGACGATTCCGTAGCAGCTTCGATTTGCCAACGTAAATCAGCTTGCCGGTGGCATCAAGCATGCCATAAACCCCCGGCATCTTGGGCGCGTACTGGGACACCAATGATTTCAGTTCTTCAGCTCGCTGGCCCGAAATCTTAGCCAGTTCCGATAGCCCATAAGGCATCAAGGGGTCATCCCCAAAATCAACGAAGGTATCCTGCCAATTCGCGTCCATGCTTATTCCGTTACCAAACTCCCTGCTCGATTGGTAGTCACCAAGAAAAGAATCGCATCGCTCGGACATCCGCCGATGGCATAGTTGACACGCCGGCACTAGAGCACGAAGATTGCGTGGCAGTGCGAAGGATCACTATGTTAACGGATGAACCACTAACCCGGAAACCAATTTGGGATAGAAGTACGTGCTTTTGGCGGGCATGCGTTCTTGATGCAATGACACCGTTTGAATATGCTCGATCGTGGCCGGCATTACCATTGCCGCGATCGGATAGTCTAAGCTCCCTTCCAATTTTCCATTCAAGCCATCGATGACTTCTTGAACCAAGTGGACATAGGTAGGCTTTGGCATTTCTTTTAGCCCCAGCAAATCCTCAAAAATCAATCGATGAAGAACGGCCACACCTAAACTTTGCCAATCCTGTGAATACTCGGACGCTAACACCGCCATGCGATCCGCGGCTTCTTGCTTGGCGGAAATTCGAGTCCATTCGCCCGATGCTTTCGAATAAATGGCCATGATCAACTGCTCGTCCAAGCGGTTCATCTCGGCCCACACAGCCCCCGAACTCTCAGGCCCTTCACCTACGATCTCACAGTCGAAATAGGGGGATAGCTTTTCGTGCAATTCAGCCGTAGTCCATGCGGGTACCCCGCTCAGTAGACGATGGGTGGGCAAAACAACCAACCCGGGATCACTCATGCTGACCAACATGGTCAATACAAAATTTGCAGGATGAGGATCTGGCAGCGGTGATTGTGCGCTCAGTTCGTCTCGGTAATTGCAAGCGGTCTCGTAGCGATGATGCCCATCGGCCACAAACATATCTTTTTCGTCAATCAGTGCCATGACTTGCTGAATCGTTTTGACATCGCTGACCGGCCACATTCGGTGCACTACCCCCAAATGGTCCGTCGCTTCCAGGCCATGTACGCCGGCTATTTTTTGATCCAGTAAATTTTGAATCTCATTTTCGGGATCAGGATACAAGCCAAAAATCTGCGACAAGTTGGCTTGCGTGGCTCGCGTCAATCGAAGCCGGTCATCCTTGGCTTTTGCAAGCGTCTGCTCATGCGGGTAAATATTCCCTTCTCCAAATCGTTCCAAACGAACTCGAGCCATAAAGCCTCGCCGAGTTCGTTTCACACCACCGATTTCAAATTCCTGGTGGTAGACGTAAATCGCCGGATCAGGCTCCGTCTGAAAAATCCCCTCAGTTCGCCAAGAGCGATAAATACGAGCCGCTCGCTGGTAGACCGCATTGTCGTCTAAGTCCTGCTCCTCGCGGCGGTTCAATTCCAATCGCAAGAAATTGAAGGGCGAAAGTCCGTACAGATGATTCTGCAGCTCGGAATTCACCACGTCGTAGGGGGGCGCAATGCAATCGGAAAGGGAGCCCACTTGCGCTAAATTGTAACGAAGGCCTCTAAAAGCTTGGATTTTGGGCATGATAATGTTCGGGTGAAACCATAAAAAAAGCCCGGCACGAAGACCGGGCTTGAGTTGTCAAAAAAGCTACCCCGCTAGGACTCGAACCTAGAATAAGTGAACCAAAATCACTTGTGTTGCCAATTACACCACGGGGCAGTAACTTTCGACAAGAAAGCCGAGTTTCCTCGCTTTCATTCCACGAAGTGTAGCCAACCTTGAGAAGCTTGACAACGGGACTTTTGCCATCGAAAACCAATCATTCTCAGCTTTTTTGCGATTGAGCTGCGGACACTAGCCCCGGGGGAGACTCTGCAAATCATTCACACCCAGGCAAACCTGAGCTCGCGGGGACTCTTTTAAATTCCTGTGTAATTAAAAGGAGTAATCTGCATCAGCTCCGCACGAACCTTTTCGCTCACGTTCAATCGCGAGATGAAACCACGGATCGCGCTTTCATCAATGGCTTTATTGGTTCGCGTCAGATCCTTCAATGCTTCGTAGGGCTCCGGATAGCCCTCCCGACGCAGAATGGTCTGAATCGCTTCTGCTACTACCGCCCAATTCGCTTCCAAGTCCGCATGGATCGCAGGCTCGTTCAGCAAAATCTTCGAAAGCCCCTTCATGAGCGAACGGAATGCAATCATCGAATGTGCGACGGGGACGCCAATGTTTCGCAACACCGTGGAATCGGTGAGATCTCTCTGCAATCGCGAAATCGGTAGCTTGCCGCTCAAATGTTCCAGCAAGGCATTGGCGATCCCGAAATTTCCTTCCGCATTTTCAAAATCGATCGGATTCACTTTATGCGGCATGGCCGACGAACCTACCTCGCCCGCTTTGATCTGTTGGCGAAAGTAGTTCATGGAAATGTAGGTCCAAAAGTCGCGGCATAGATCGATCAGGATCGTGTTGATCCGCTTCAAAGCATCGAAGTAAGCGGCCAAATGATCATAATGCTCAATCTGAGTCGTCGGATACGATCGCTTCAATCCGAGCGACGCAACAAACCGGTCTCCAAAATCGTTCCAATCGACCGAAGGATAGGCAACGTGATGCGCATTGAAATTTCCAGTCGCTCCACCAAACTTGGCAGCGAAAGGAATCTGCGCTAGCAAAACGAGCTGCTGTCGAACTCGTTCGGAAAACACCTGGATCTCCTTGCCTAGCCTGGTGGGAGACGCTGGCTGACCATGAGTTCTCGCCAACATCGGGACCTCTTTCCAACCCAATGATAGCTCGTCCAACCGGCTCAACAACGCCATGAATTGAGGCAAAACAACATTCTCGTGAGCCTCTTTTAACAACAACGGTGTGGCGGTGTTGTTAACGTCTTGCGACGTCAATCCAAAGTGCACAAACTCCTTGATGGCTCCCAGCCCCAATACATCTAGCTTGCTTTTCACAAAGTATTCAACGGCTTTGACGTCGTGATTGGTCGTCTTTTCAATTTCCTTGACGGCCACCGCATCCTGTTCGCAAAAATTTCGATAAATCGCCTCCCGAAGCGGCTCGAAATGGCTTTCCGTCAACGGAGCAAGCTGAGGCAACGGCAGTTGGCTCAAGGAAATCAAATACTCGGTCTCGATCCGCAGCCGATATTGGATCAGCGCCCCTTCGGAAAAGTACTGGCCAAGCTCTTGCGTTTGCTTGGAATAACGGCCATCGATCGGCGAAATGGCCCAAAGCGATTGTTGCGACATATGTTTGGAACAAAAATACCCAAAGGATGCAATCGCCGGAAACGATCGCTGGAAAGACAGCAATCTACCGTTTTTCCAGTTCCTTGGAAATTGGCGTAGACGCCATGCATCAAGATCTGCGAACCTCCAGCCGTTCTAGGAACAAGGAATGGGCCAATGCCCAGTTTGCGAAAAGGTCGGAAGCATGAAGAAACATCCGTTTGTGAGCATCTGTTCGTTGAGCGTTGCGCTATCTGCATTTTTGGGATGCGCCAGCAAAAACAATTGCCCCCCCTATCCCGTCTACCCACAACAATACCAGCAGGCATATCCCTACAATTATGCAGGGCAGCCTGGTGGTCAACCGATTCAACCTGGACCGATGGTCGGCCAACCCACTATGGGACAAGTTCCCATGGGCCAGCCACCGATGGGGCAACCTGTTTATCCGGCTCAGCAATTCCAGGGTCAGCCCTACTACGGTGCGCCACCCAATCCAACAGGAACACCGTTGATAGGTAAATAATCGCCCCAGCCCAGCAAATGCCCCTTCAGCAATCGATGCCATAATGCATGCGTTTCCACAAACGCTTCGACTGTAACGGTTGATTCGGTCGCAAGCCTTCTTTCTGAAACTCCCCCTGCCTTCGATTGAAATTTTCCGCAGGTGCGAATCTCCGTCCTCCGAGAATTAGTCACGGAGGCCGTTGCATTAGCAACGCTCTATGGCCAAAGGAATGGCCATCCTTGCGAAACCGTAAGACTAGGGCTCAAGGAGGAGCAAAATGAAGATCATGAACATCATGGTCTCAATCGCGTTGTGCATGTCCGCAACGGGTTGCGCGAGTATGAAGACAACCTTCTACACTCGTCACGAAGATGAAACTCTATGCAAAGACAACGAACATCCGATCAACGGGGTTCCAGTCATGGTCAACGTACCGACCCATCTGGAGGTGAAGATTCAGGAGACCATTCACTTGGTCAAGAATCCAGACACCACGGAAGTGATGCTGCTGAACGACATGGCTCCCAGCGAACATCGGATACTTGCCGTGGAACCTCAACTGCATTACACGGAAAAGATGTTCGTTCTGGATCCGAAACGTCCTTTCTCTGGAAGCGCATCGTACGGGATGCAATTCGCTAGTTCCATCAAAACACCCACCAAAGAATCAAAAACGGGTCAGCCGTCTGGGGCGAATGCATCGGCAATGGATGCCAACGGACATGGCTACCTTCGATCGCTCAATTACAGCGTCGATGATAAGACCATCACCAACGCGATCGACTTGATCGCCAGCCTTGGCCCGATGTTGGCCTCGCCAGTTGCAAAGTCCAAATCACAAGACGAAGCCAAAATCCCAGTCGGTCTGCATACCACCACGCGCACTGTCGCCTATGGTTTGTTTGATCTCGCATCACCCTCCTTCGAGGATGAACTGAACGCCTTTTTGCAATTGAACTTAAACAACTGCTCCAGCTGCAACGGGATGACCGGCACCATCCCCTCCAAAGCGGTTCCCTATCGAGCCTCCGCGCCGCGACGAACCAGCCAAACCAAAGCTGCCTCGATCGCGCCATCAGGAGACTCCCATGAATAAGCCCTATCTCTACTTGAGCCTAAGCCTAGCGCTCCTTTCCGGCGGATGTGTGTCCTACCGTTCGACGATCATGTCTCGCACACCCGACGATCGAATGCATCGCAACAGCAATCAATGCACGCGCGGTGTCCCGGTCACGCTGAAGATACCAACGCACATGGATGTGCGAATTGAGGAAGAGTACTTTATCACACAAGCAGGGGATAAAACCGCAATCCCCCAGCTTAGCCGATCGTTGCGATCCGTAGCCATGCACAAGGTCTATACCCCTAAAGTGGTTACCGTGGATTTCGTTCGGCCCGGCGCGGGAACACTTGCCCTTGCCGATGGTCAAGAAGATGGAATCAAAATGGACCCCGAAGGATATTTCGCTTCCATTCAAGCCAAAATCGATGACCAGACCCTCACTGACATTACGGCCCAAAAGGACAACCTAGCCAAAATTCTTGGCAAGGGTTCGCTCCGGTCTGCGAAAGCAGTCTCCGCCGGCGGTGAAAACATCGACGCTGGCGAAGCTGGTGCGTGGCAATCTTACAAAACCATCATTGCATACAAGCGATTTGACATCAGCGAACCTGGCTGGGAAATGGCCATGCAAGAATTCGTGGACCAGTACATTCAGTGTCAAAACAATCCATGCCTTGAACCTGAATGCCTTCCAGGCCCTCCCCAATAAACTGCCCGTTTAGAAACCGCAAGACTGGAACGATTCGTGGCAAAAAAGCAATCTATCAAAAAGAAGGGTACGGCGAAATCGAACAGATCGAACGCGATCCCCAAGGGCGGTTCCCCTCAGT
>JBIKLJ010000016.1:0-43308 GCA_044359895.1 Pirellula sp. | reverse complement strand
CGGCCCGTTTCTGTCAGCCGCTCTTGATCATCGATCGCGGATAACTCGCGCAATACATTCATCCCTTCGCGAACTGCCTCGGGGCGAGGTGGATCCAACCAAGGCAGGGCCTCTACATCTTCGATTCCCAGCGACTTGATATGCACGATGGTGGATGCAAGATCGCTTCGGCGAATTTCAGGGGTCGCAAACGCGGACCTGGCTAAATAGTCCGACTCGTCGAATAGCCGAATCGCAATGCCGGCCTCCAACCGCCCGCAACGGCCCGACCTCTGATTGCACGACGCCTGCGAGACCGGTTCGATGGGCAACCGCTGAACTTTGCTCTTGGCTGCGAATCGCGATATCCTCGCCGTACCGGTATCGATCACGTAACGGATGCCCGGGACCGTGATCGAACTTTCCGCAACGTTCGTTGCCAGCACAATTCGCTGCAATCGATGCGGCTGAAAGACGCGTTGCTGTTCCGCTTCGGTCAACCGAGCATACAACGGCAACACCTCGATGTTGTTGTGCAAGCCACGTTGAGTGAGATGCCCACGCAAATGCTTGGTCGCATCCCGGATCTCCCGTTCGGTCGCAAAGAAACATAAGATGTCCCCGCGTCCCTCGGAAAGCAACTCATCGACGGCGTTGCAAAATCGCTGCACGACCGAATCGAAGTCCTCTTCGGCAATACTGGCTACCGCCGATCCTCTGCTACTACCCGGCAAGCTGTTGCTTTCGCGACGTTCCTCCAGCATGGCCTCGCGGACACTCATAGCACCGCGATAGCGCACTTCGACGGGAAAGCCTCGCCCTTCCACATTGACAACCGGCGCTGCCCCAAGAGCATCTTGAAAGTGATTCGCGTACTGCTCTGCATCGATGGTCGCACTGGTAATAATCAATCGCAAATCGGGCCGACGCGGCAGAAGCCTTTGCAGGTAGGCCATCAACAAATCGATGTTCAGCGACCGCTCGTGGGCCTCGTCCAAAATGATGCAGTCATAAGCGTCCAGAAATCGGTCACGCTGGATCTCCGCCAGCAACACACCGTCCGTCATCAACTTGATCAGACTGTCTCCTTTGGTCTGATCATTGAACCGGACCTTGAAACCCACCGCCGCACCAACGGTCGAATCAAGTTCATCCGCCAGCCGATGCGCGATCGACCGAGCTGCCAAACGACGTGGCTGAGTGTGCCCAATCCAACCCGTCTTGCCCAGGCCTGCTTCCAAACACAACTTAGGCAACTGAGTGCTTTTGCCGGAGCCGGTCTCGCCGCACAGCACCAAAACTTGACGATGGACCAGCAGGTCGACAATCTGATCGCGATATCTGGCGATCGGCAGATCCGCATCATATTCCAATCGAACTTGCGCGCCCGATCGCTTCGCAAACTGTTCTTTGGCCTGCTCCACAGCGTGATGCCAGCGCTGCAAGTCCGCTTGTTTGCGTTCTCCTTCGGGAAGCCGATCGATACGCTTCCATTGTTCGATCAATCGTAAGTAAGATCGACGTAGAACTTGATTTTCAGCGAGCGGACAAATCATGAACGTTCCCAACGGACCGCAAACAATCGAGCCGCGACAATAAACAAAAAGCCACACCCGAGCAGAACAGCCAGCTCCAATTTCAAATCGGCCAAAGGCAATTCACGCCAAAAGAGTTTGTTGTACCCTTCCAAGGCCCAAGCGTTGAAGGTAAGCAATCCTGCTTTCTGAATGGTTTCGCTCATCAGATAGCGAGGCACCATGCTTCCACCCAGCGCACTCATCGATAGGATCACGATGGTGGAAACCCAGCCCAATTGCATCCGCGACGTGCATAGGGCAGCCAACATCAGCGCAAAGCTGGCCGCAGCCCCCGCCGTCACCAGTGTCAACGCAACAAACCCGTCCAGATGATGGAGCAAATCGATTCCAAAGACGATCGCTCCCCAAGTAAACATCAACGCCATCTGAATCGAACCTATCACCGTAAGATAAGCCCACTTCCCGAGCAACAGTTGGTCCATGGTCAGACGACTGCAAAGCAATCGATCCAAAGTCGAATTCTCGCGTTCTTCCAGCAGCGAACCACTTGCGGTCGTGGCGCTAAAGAGCAAAAACATCACCGCAATGCCGGCAGCATACATGGCAACCACCGGATTGGTTTTCTTCCCACCAATCACATCCACCACGTCGATCGTAGGGGGCTGCGATAGCGACGAAGAAGATGCCCCGGAGGAGCCCGCGTTCGCATTAAAATCAGCTGTCCGGACAAGGTTCATGGGTAACGATGATTTCACCATCGATGCGTTGGCTGGGGTAGGTGCATTGGCTTGAACGAATTTATCTGACTTTTCCTTGAGCAGTTCACCGTTGGCGGTCATCACCGCCTTTTGAACAATGGCCGCCAGCACCTGGGACGCCACCTGATCAAACGAATCCGTCAGGATCTCAATCTTGGGTGATCCGTTCGCAGAATCCGCGAGTTCACTCTTTTCAAAAACAATGGCAGCCGAAACCATCCCGCGGCGAACTAAATCCTCGGCCGCCGATCTGCTGACCGTCGATGCCCCAGTCGATGCCCCAGAGGCTCCCTCTTTGCTGGCCCCATGGGACCGGCTGTTCTCGGATATGCGGAGCGATTTCTGCTCCTCCAGAAGTTTCACCGCCCGTTCGGATAATGCGGACCCCGACGAATCGCTAATCGCAATCTTGATCTTGGGTGTCGACGAAGATGCATCCCGAGAGCCAAAAATGACCGCGAAGATGCTGAAGAATACAATCGGCACAATGAAGGTTAAAAACAGTTCTGATCGATTGTTCTTCAGCCGACGCCAGCTTGTTTGCATGACCGTCCAAATCATTCTCGTAGCTCCTTGCCTGTCAAATGAAGAAAGACATCATGCAAGTTAGGCTGATGCACTTCGAGATCCTGAACCACCCCGCCTACTTTTTGTATCCGTTCCAAGATGCCTGGCAGCTCGTCCGCCACATTGTCCACCCAGCACACAAATCGGCCCTTCGTGCTATCCCACTCCAAACCAGGCGGCGCCGCAACCAATAGGCCCGACGCTTGAATCGTTACCTGACGCTGAGTTCCAATGGTGGATTCAATCAGATGGTCAATCGTCCCCTCCGCAACCACTTTGCCGTGATCGACAATCACGATCCGATCCGACCGCGTCTCCGCTTCGTCCAGATGGTGCGTCGTCAGAACGATGCTGGTACCTTCTTCATTCAATTCGTCAAGCATGTCAAAAATTCGCTGCCGGCTTTGCGGATCGACCCCCACCGTCGGTTCATCCAACAGCAAGATCCTTGGCCGATGCAGCACCCCACAGGCGATGTTGACGCGACGCTTCATCCCCCCCGAAAACCCTTTGGTCAAGTCATGAGCCCGATCTTCAAGGCCAATCCACTTCAGAGCCCAAGCGACCCGTTCTTTCAATTTCCGCGACCGCAAACCATGAAGCTGCCCAAAACACTCCAGATTTTGCTTCGCGGTTAAATCAGCGTAAATCGCCAAATCCTGAGGAATCACCCCCATCTGAAGCAACACATCCGGGTCCCGAATCGACTTGCCCAGCAAAAAAACCTGACCGCGATCCGGTCGCACTCGGCCACACATGGACCGAATCAAGGTGGTCTTGCCCGCCCCATTCGGCCCCAGCAAAGCAAGCCTTTCGCCCTGATTGAGCACAAACGAAGTCCCTTGAAGGGCTTGATTGTTTCCGTAAGCTTTCCACAGGTCTACCACCGCCAATGCTGGCGTTTCCAGAGTCAGAGCTCCCGAGGGCGGTTGTGGAATCGAATCCAAGGAAAGAGTCACTATAGAAAAAACAGACCAAAGTTGGAGAATCGTTTCGGATTTCCTTGCGACGATGCCACACGGACCGACGCATTATAGGCAATCATTGTATAAAGAAAAATGAACCTTCAGCCAATTTGCAATTCGCCACCGAATCCAAAGTAAACCGAATCAAAACAGAAGGAATACAACCTTGAATCGCAACAGGTCAACGCTAGTTCAAAGCTTCCTTCCTACTTGGCTCCAATTTCTGGTATTGACTTGGACGGCTCCGTTCCTCGCCGGCCAGGATGCCGCCCCAATTCAGGCCAAACCCGACTATTCCGCAGAACTGCCCAGAATACCAGCATTGTCCCCACAAGATTCCATGCGGTCCATTCGCGTGCCCGAAGGATATCGATTGGAGCTGGCCGCAGCTGAACCGGAAATCCGCGATCCGGTCGCCATGTCTTTTGACGAAAATGGACGCATGTATGTCGTCGAAATGTGCGACTACTCCGAACAGGACACCGAATCGCTAGGGGCGATCCGCTTGGTGGAAGACCGCGACCACGACGGGCGATATGAAACCAGCACTCTCTTTGCCAGCAACCTGTCGTGGCCAACCGGAGTCCTATGCTATGACGGCGGCGTTTTTGTTGCGGCCGCACCCGATATTTGGTTCTTGAAGGATACCAACGGTGATGGCAAGTCCGATATCCAAACCAAAGTCCTATCCGGTTTCGGCCGGAACAACGTTCAAGGACTTCTCAACAGCTTCTGCTGGGCGATCGACAACCGTATCTATTGCCAGGTCAGCAGCTCCGGTGCAACTGTAGTTCAGCCATCCAAGCCCGACGTCGCACCGCTCAACCTGAACGGTCGAGATTTTTCATTCGATCCAAAGACCATGCAGCTTCGGCCCGAAAGCGGTGGCGGTCAACACGGGATGAGCTTCGATGACTTTGGTCGACGATTCACCTGCCACAACAGCGATCACTTGCAAATGTATTTGTATGACGATCAATACATCACCGCCAACAGCAACGTCTCCCTACCTCCGTCCCGACTGAGTATCGCAGCCGATGGCCCTCAAGCCAATGTGTTCCGTCTGAGCCCCGTCGAGCCCTGGCGAAACGTTCGCACTCGGCTTCGCGTTTCCAATCAAGCCGCTGGGCCCATCGAAGGGGGGGGCAGGGCGGCCGGCTACTTTACCAGTGGAACCGGAGTTACCATCGTCCGCGGCAATGCCTTCTCCGACGACCTGAAAGGCATGGCCATCATCGGTGACGTCGGCAGCAACATTGTCCACCGCAAACGTCTTTCGGAATCCGGAGTCGCCATGGTCGGCGAACGGATCGACAAAGAATCGGAACTGATCGCAGCCACCGATATTTGGTTCCGTCCTGTTCAATTCGCAAATGCACCTGATGGATCTTTATACATTGCGGACTTGTACCGCGAAGTGATCGAACATCCGAAATCGCTTCCCGAAGAGATTAAGAAACATCTCGATCTGACCAGCGGACGCGATCGAGGTCGCATCTACCGGCTGGTACCCAACGAATATAAACAAAAAACTGCGCCCGGGCTTGGACGAGCCACGATCGATCAACTGATCGCGACTTTGGAACATCCTAATGGTTGGCATCGGGATACCGCGTCGCGCTTGCTCTACGAACGCCTTGCCGGCCGACGTGATGTCCAGGTCTCTCCCAAGTCGATGGTCGCTCTTGATTTAATCGCCAGCTCATCCGCGTTCCCGCCAGCTCGGTTGCATGCGTTGGGAGTGCTTGCAAGCATCGGGGCAGGGCAGGGCAGGGGGGGGATTCAGGCAGCTCTTCAGGATTCGCACCCACGCATCCGCGAATGGGCCATTCGCTGGAATGAAACGACCAAAAACGAACAGCTTACTACGGCTCTTGCGGCCCTTGCCCAGGATCCCGACCCTCGCGTTCGATTGCAACTGGCTCTCTCATTGAATCGGTACTCCTTACCAGAATCCGAACGACTTACGGTCGCGTTAGGGCTGCTGGCACTTGCTTCCGACGACAGATGGCTTCAAGCTGCAAGCCTCAACGCAATCGGCCCCAACGGTCTTTTAGCATGGAAAAGAATGCAAGCGGGGCAGGGCAGGGGGGGTAGTTCCGACGTGCCGCTACCGGTTTGGCAAACGATCGCCATGCTAGCCGGCCAACAAACCCCCATCGATTCCTGGCCCGAACTGGAAACGATCCTGCTGTCCATGGATCAGGAATCGCACCAACGGCAAGCGTGCATCGGCCTGCTCAAGGCCTTGCAACAACGCATTCCCGACATCGCGGCTCGAACCGCCGCACTATCAAAACTAACTGGTTTGAATGCAGCCTGTACGAAGCTCATTTCCGAATCCCGAACCCGATGTCTGGATCCGAGCCTTGCGATTGCGGACCGCACCGAAGCTATTGATATCGTATCGATCGAACAATCGCCGGAGGACATCGCCTTGCTTGCTGGACTTTTGAATCAGCGTGAACCGCAGCCGGCGCAACAAGCGGCAACGAAAGCACTCATGCAATACCCTTCCCCCGAAGTGGCGACGGTATTGTTAGACGCATGGCCAAGCCTGAGCCCGCGAATGCGATCGCTCGCTTCGGACGTTCTGTTTTCGCGTGCAGCCTGGATCGAAACGTTGCTCAGCAGGGCAGGGCAGGGGGGCTTTGCCATCAACGAGCTAGAACCAGCGAAGATCGCAAGCTTACGCAATCATCCGAACGCAAGCGTTCAAAAACTTGCCGACTCAGTGCTGAAGGCTCAGCCCACCAGCAATCGCCAAGAGGTGCTAACCAAGTACCGCGCTGCCTTGACCATGCCGGGGAACACAGAACGAGGGAAACAAGCCTTTGCAAAAGTGTGCGCCGCATGCCACCGACTGGACGGCGTTGGCTATGAGCTCGCCCCGAGCCTAGCTTCGTACCAGTTCCGCGGCGCCGAAGCGATTTTGCAGAACGTGATCGAACCGAACCGCGAGGTGAATCCTCAGTATTTAAGTTACACCATCGTCACGGTGGATGAGCGTATCGTCACCGGTATGATTTTGGAAGAAACCGCTACGGGCGTGACTTTAGTGCGCGGCGAGAATCTATCTGAAACCGTGGACCGTTCGAACATCGCGGAGATCAAGTCGTCGAAAGTATCGCTGATGCCCGAAGGAATCGAAACACAACTCGAGCTGCAAGGCATGGCCGACTTATTATCGTATCTGCAATCCGACCGTGGCAGTGCGCGATAGCCACGTCATACCCCTCATCCCCAGCCCTTCTCCCCCGGAGTACCCGGGGGAGAAGGGGGCAAAGCGAAGCGGTAAGTGCTTTGCGTTATCAGACTAAGACACACTCTGCGGCCCATCTGTTGCGGTTTGGATCAACTGCCATAATTCGATGTATTTATCTCGAACGAATGGATTGAACGTTTGCCCCAGCGATTCCGGCAGTTTCAGTATCTGAATCAATCGTTGAACGTCAACGATGTCCTGGCCTCGAAGTGCATTAGTCATTCCGGAAGCCAGCTTCAGTTCGATCAACGATGGCAGCGCAATAAAGCGTATGCCGTCGATCGAGGTCGTTACACTTTGAGGGTCAGGAAATGCAACTGGTTTTGGTTTGCCATCGCCTGGGAAATCACCAGTGACCAAGAATTCAATCTTCACACCCGATGCAACATCGCGAAGGTTCTTGCTTCCAGGAAAGGGCGGGAGATAACCCATTCCATCCAGTGCTTCATGAAGCTGTATTAGTCCGTCGCGCGTGACTAGGATTTCGACAACTTCCGTGAAACGTCGCAACCCATGAAAGAACAATGCCATCCCACCGACGACAGCATAAGAAATTGCCGACTCCTCCAATCGACTCACTACTTGATTCAACGTCTTATGGACGGAGCTTTCGTTTTCGAAATGCATACTCCCCTCTCTGAAAGCCCACTGGCGATCTTCGTTTAGACGTTGTTCGTACGTGATATCGTTCATTTTATTCCTCTGCACGACAGCATATCTGTCGTTTGCCTTGGAAGCACTCTCCGGCTAGCAAATAAGCCGCCAACTTCAAACTCACCCGCAATTCCCAGAACAGAGTTACTTGACAAATTCACCAGGGTACTGATATGCTCGAACCGGAACAGGAGCCTCCGTACGCATAGTGTGGATACACGAACGTCGATGTTATCGACGGGCAATGTGAAGATTAGGAAGACATGAGTTGTCGGCAAGAGAGTCTATCAGAAGAGATGGCTTGCCTTTGCACCGATAACGGAAATGTCTGGTCTGCACCAAGACGCTAAGCATCGTCCGTTGGTACTAATATTGTTCATCGTAGCTTTAATGGAGTATCAACGAATGAGACCGGAATGAGCCAATTCACTTCTCTCGAAATCGAAGAATACTCTGATGCCACCACTTAGAAATGACTTTCGAAGCGATCTTTGGGGCTCTTGGAAAATCAAATGGTTTTACCTTCTTTGCTCCATCTTGCTGTCCAATCCGATCATTGCAGGACAGGATGAAGAGGAGGTGAAGAAAGCCGCTATGGCATCCATCACCAAGATCGAAAACTACCCTTCGGTTGTTTTCAAAGGACGATTCAAACATAGTACGTCATCAAGCGAGGTTGCGTTCTCAGTCAGGGGAGTTCAAATCTGGAACGAGTACACGCGCAAGCAAATGGACGATCCCCATCCTGAAAAAACAGCAGCCAACTTAATAAAGTTTTGCGAAATCGTGGGATGCGGCGAACTCAAAACAACAGAAGCATTCGACGGCAAAAACGTGTACTCGTTCAATCCTTACAACCTAAACGTATCGATACGGCCGAGCAGCAAGCCAACCGGCTTTGGTTCTGAAACAAACATGCTTCCAAAGAACTGGCTGACTCTTGGCGACAGATTGCCCGACTCTTTTCAACAAGTCCTTGAAGCATAAAACCCTCCTGTTCAAGCAGAGCTCTTACCTGATGGTCGCTGGAAGTTCTTTCAAAAAGACATGGGAAGAGATTTGGCAAAAGAACTGCAGGAGCATTTAACCATGCAAGAGTGCTTTATCGTAGTCGACCCAAAGCGCGATTTTTGGTCTCGGAGTATTCGTACACTAGCGGTAGGGGTAACGAGTATCATGGGCAACTTAATTGGGATCAACACGAAGGTAATTGGTATCTCAAACATGCGCAGCATCAGTACAAGAGCAACCCGAAACTGGATATCGAATGGTTCATTGACGAAATCAGTTTCGATGCCAAAAAATGTCGGAGCCGTTTTGATGACATCGAAACAGTAGTTCCACTCGGAACAAAAATCGATACCTTCGATGCTAACAGTAAGTTGCTCAGCACCAAATACAAAGGTGGTGAAGAAGGGAAGCAAGAATACAAACTCCGCTACCAAGCACTCACAAAGTATCGGCTTGAGAATCGATGATGCTTAAAATTTTTCGAATGATTGGGTTCGTTGTCTTTGTTGCCTTGTGCTCGGCCGCTCAACCCGCATTCCCATTCGAATCGACAAAGAGATCGCCCGACCCATACTGCGGCGCAAAGTGCCTTTATGTCATCTTGCTGGAACAAGGAGCTGCTCCCGTCAGTTATAAGGCGTTTACGAAAGAACTTGGTCCAGCAAGCAAAGAAGGCTACTCCCTGCTTCAGCTTCAGAACGCAGCTCGCAGTCGGGGACTGTTTGCAGAATCCTATCGTTTAGAGGCTGAAGATCTAAAACTTATTGGCAAAGATCCGGCCGTAATCTTGCATATGAATCCAGACCATTTTGTCATCTGCAGCAATTATTCGAACGGTCAGCTTGTCATTTATAATGCCGTAACCGGAATGTTCTCTATCGAGTCCCCGAGGTTTCTTGAGAAATGGACTGGCAATACTCTGTTGGTCTCCAAGAACGAAATCAAGCTTACAGGCAGCCCCCCGAAACCATCGTTCCGATGGTGGTGGATCGCCGCTGGGGTTATTCTGGTTGGTTGCGCTGCATCCTTGCTAACTCGATTCATGGTTCGCCGGTCGGCTATTCTTTTGATCGCAATAATACCTTGTGTCGGCGGGTGCGAAAAACATCCTCCGAATCGTTTAGAATCGACCACCATCACCGTCGAAAGTCCCAGCAAAACCGATTCGAAAAAGGCCCCCAACGTTTGGATTGAGAAGTCGAGTGTGGACGTTGGACGATTGAATCTAACCCCAGCACCGCAGATGATCTCGATACCCATTCAGAATCGCGAGAGCACACCCATCGAGATTACCGACGTTCAGATTTCGAGTAGTTGCCTAACGGGACGCATTTCGTCCAAGATGATCCAGCCCGCCGCAACTGAATCGCTAGAATTGTTTCTTGAACGTTCGAAGGCCGGCCCTCAAAATGCCATGTGCACCGTGATATGCAATGGACATCCAGTTGCTTCGGTTACTGTCTCATGGACCGTAATCGCTCAATTGTCGCTTACCCCGGAGTCTATTGCCGATTTAGAACTTAAGGCCGGCGAGACAAAAGAGATCGCAATCGAAATCGATGTTTACAACAAACAGCCCCCACCCAAGATCCAAGTAGAGTGTGTTTGGAATGGTGGCAATGGACTTCAAACGCGTGGTATCGAAGTCTCTACTAGAATGGTTGAGAGCACATGCCTTGTAACTTTTTCGGCGGACGCGAAGGCATTGCGACAAACGGTTTCCGGCGGATTGTGGGTTCGATTGGCGGACCAAGCTGAACCGGCCGGAATCGTTCCATTCATGGCTTCGGTTCAAACCGACATCAATGTATCCCCTTCACAGTTATTCTTGACATCGCGCGATGACGAAACCATGACTGCGCAGATTCTAATCGAAACGGAAGAATTGGCGTCTCTGAACCCATTCGAACTCCATTGGATCCATGGCGATAACCGCTCTCAATGCAACTTCACATTTGAAGATCAAGATGGAATAAAGATTGTCGATTTGCAGGCGAATCCGAACGAGATTGACGGAGTGACCGAGCTTGAAATAACGGCAGGTAATGGATTCGTAAAACGAATTCCAGCATTCTTTCCAAAGAACAAGTAATCCAATGAAAAGAACAGATCGACACCAAGGCGTAACACTCGTCGAGCTTGCTGTCGTGCTATCGATCATCGGAATTTTGGCATCGCTATTACTGATGGCCGTTCAATATGCCCGCGAGAGCGGTCGTCGACTTGCTTGTCAGAACAACCTTCATCAATTTGGAATCGCTGTAAACAACTTTGTTGGATCGACAAAAAAGTTTCCTTCCTTGAGATCAAATCGCGGGGCCAAAAGGGATCCGATGTTCCAACAAACCGCGTTCCAAACCTTGTTGCCAGAGCTGGATATTCAATCCGAGAAGTTGCATTCGGAATCTTCCACTGGTCCCCAAGCGGACAAACCTCCCTTAGTGCTTCGGTGTCCATCCAGCAACCAATTTTTGGGCTATCGGTTTAATTGCGGAAGCGGGGTTGATGCATTGCCATTTCGAAATACCCGTCGCGATAAGACCAGCGGAATTCTGCAATTTTACGATGGAATAGCGACGAACGAGATTACCGATGGATTGTCAAATACCATTCTTGTTTCCGAACGGATATCGGGGATTGGTGATCAACGCGGAGGTGAAGCCAGTCGACGTCCTATTGCAATTGCAGTACTGCCTAATCCAGTCGATTCCGAAGAGTTTCTTCAAAGCTGCCAACAGCTTTCGGACCCGTATAACCTAGCGACCAATCCAGGCATAGACTGGCGTGGATTTCAGCCCATAGACATCGCTTATACTCACTACCTCCGTCCGAATGATCCAGGCTGGGATTGCCAGGGCGGCTTCAGGTATCAGCTCTACACTGCTAGAAGCTATCATTCAGAAGGTGTCAACACATTGAAAGCCGACGGCAGCGTGCAATGGATACCATCCAACATTGATTTGTCTGTGTGGCGTGCGCTCGGAACCGCGGCGGGCGGAGACAAATCAAACGCAGATTGAACGCCCCTTGCCCCTGGTAACAGGGTAACTTACTCTCGTTCCAAGGCTCCGCCTTGGAACGCACTGCCTCGGAGGCTCCGCCTCTCGTCAGGCATGCATTTACAACTTCAGGAGGCAGGAGCCTCCGGTGCATTGCATCCCCAGGGGACGAGTTTTAACACCCAAGACTATTTCTTCGCTCCCCTCGCCCCTGTAATCAGGGGAGAGGGGTCGGGGGTGAGGGGTTAACGCCCACTCTAAAAAACTTTGGCAGCTCCTAGTTTTTCTGACGTCCGCAACCGTGCATCCCAGACTTCGCAAAGTGCTTCATTGGTTAGCTGAACTTGTTGAGAGACACGCCCAACTTCGCGGCCCAAAGGGTCAGGTAATCGCGATCCAAGCGATCTCTGTGCAGATGAATCAATTCTTCGATGTCCGCTAAGTCGATCATTCGACCTGCTACTGCTTTGAATAAAATCAAGTCCTCGCAACTCAATATTCGAACAGGACATTCCACCCCTTGGAAGCTTCCTGTTACTGCTCGGTCCAAAACAAGCCCATGAAATTCCGATTGCGAAACAAGGAAGTCAACGTCGATATCAACATAACTGTCAGGCAACGTCAAACTCCATTGCGAAACCTGTAAGCTTCCAAGCGACGTGATGTGCTTTGCCTTAGCAGGGAACATTCCGTTAGATCGAAGGAAAGCATCGAACGATGTTGAATCTTGGATTGCGATCGCGATGTCAATGTCTTGAGTACTTCTCGCAAATCCCCAGTACGATACCGCTAGCCCCCCAGCGATCGCAAACCGGTCCTCGAATGGCCTCAAAAGTTTCCAAACTTGTTCCAATGATTGCATAAGCAGACTAGGGGGCATCGTCATTTACCTCAGGTAGAGTATTCCTGTTTTGATCTTCATCAGCCTGCCTCCATTTTCTGCTTCGACGATCCTCATTCCATTTTCGGTAGGCTTCCTGAATGTCGCCGTCTGGCCCAATTCGATCTCGAAGACCTGCCATCAACATCTCATGACTAAATTCCATCGCCCGATACCATGCGGCCATCCGCTCACGAACCACCTCGGGGTCGGGTGGAACAGGAGCGGGAAATTTGGGTTGTGTCATCTTCGCTGGCCCTGTTCCTATTGGATCGCATTTCGAAAGGCGCGAATCAAAGTGGTTTCACCGGATTGCAAACGTTGCCCAAGAAACCGATCAATCAGCGATGCCTCCAAGCCGGCCAATTCAACACTCGATGGAATGGGCTCGTACTGTCCGTTCGTCCAACGATAGATTTGAAGGGTATCGCCGTCATGCCGCCAAACTTCGCGAACTTGCATCGCAGCGAAAAGCTCCAACTTGTCGATGGCAGATGACGTGAGCTCTATCTCAACGACGAGATCAGGTGCGGGATCCACTTCAAAATCAAGCTCCTCTTTTGCAAGAACTCGATCAATGTTCGTCACATAGTACGACTCGTCCGCTTCATACGCTTTTTGCAGATCGCTTCGCTTTACGGTGACCGATGCAACACTCAGTATTTCGATCCCTTGGATCTCCGAGTACGCTTCGATCATTCGCCCAATAAGGCGGCCAAGGTTCTCATGCTTGCGTTTCGGACTCATCATCTCTAACACTCCTTCGTCGTAAGTCATTCGCGGCACCGAACCCTCACGCTCGTCCGCCAAAGCGACGAACGTCTCCCAACTTACGTTTCGGAGCACCATCCGCGTTTCCGGCGTTTCGCTGATCAATGAGCTCATATTTCTCTCCCGTCGGATTCCATTGCACGCATGCCCCACCTGACCAATTATAGCTTATGCACGTCTCTTTGGATCGGACAGGTCCCGCTTCCATGCGGGGGGCGAAGCTTGAAGTTTGAAGTTTGAAGGCTGTTGAATTGCGGTTCACTCTCGTTCCAAGGCTCCGCCTTGGAACGCACTGCCTTGGAGGCTCCGCCTCGCGTTAGTTAGGCATGCATTTGCAACTTCAGGAGGCAAGAGCCTCCGGTGCAGTGCGTCCCCAGGCGGAGCCGGCGGACGAGTGCTCTATCTCGATGCACAGGGGCAGGGCAGGGGGCAGAGGCAAAATACATTGGGAATTTGCGGCAAAAAGCCTTTCGTTCTCGGGGCAGGGCAGGGGGGCCGCATGTTAAACCTTTCGGTTTGCACCGATTCTGCTTATAGTACTGACTATTCAGTGACTCGCTCGGCGACGTCTTTGGCTCACTCGTTTGCATCCAATCCAAAAGCAATGGTAAAAGTTCGCGACTTCCTGGGTCCCTATCGGTTGACTCGCCTGATCCGGCTTGGCAGCACCTGCCAAGTTTGGGAAGCCATCCGCGACGATGGGCAAAAACGATACGCGTTAAAGGTCCTTCGCCCGGAACAACGAGGCAACAAAGAGGAAATCGCGTTTCTGAAGCACGAATTCGATATCGCGAGCACTCTGAGCCACAAAAACATCATCAAGATCGTCGAATACAAAACCGACGCCGAAACCCCGTTCATCGTGATGGAGCTCTTTAGCGAAATCAACTTGAAGCAAGCCATGCGACGCGGGCCCGAGCCCATCGCGTTCAAGCTGACGAGTATCGTCGAACAGGCATCGGAAGCACTCTACTATTTCCACTCCAAAGGCTACGTCCATTGCGACATCAAGCCGGATAACTTGCTGCTCAGCCGCGACTACGAGGTCAAGCTGATCGACTTTACCATTTCCCGGAAAGTCAAAACGGGCTTAAGCCGATTGTTCGGCGGCAAGAACAAGGTGGAAGGAACTCGGTCGTACATGTCGCCGGAACAAATCCGTGGCCTGACGCTCGACCAACGCAGCGATATCTACTCCATGGGCTGCATGCTGTTCGAATTGTGCACCGGCAAAGCTCCTTATACCGGCAACACGCCCAACGATCTTCTCAGCAAGCACCTGTCGGCAACTCCGCCGTCTGCTCTGGTTACCAATGAGAACATTACGCCCGAGTTCAACAATTTGATCAAGAGACTTCTCTCGAAGAAACCCGAAGAGCGGCCGCAAACGATGTGGGACGTTTTGAAGTTAGTTCGAGCGACACCAATTTTTAAGAAACCACCGCGCATTCCCGAAACTTCGATTTTCGATGATTTCCCAACCGGCGGACGAATGGAAAATCCAACGTAGCGTCAACGCATTATTTGCCTCGAAACAAACTGAGCCGCAAGCGCTAGCTGCGAAACTCTCAACGACCATCAACCACGCGGCTAGCGCCCGCGGCTCAAGCTAATTTCATTCACCAGATACCTATGAGCACCACAGCACCTGGATTTGAGTTCGAACAACCCATTCTGGATCTCGAAACGCAGCTAAAGGCTCTTGAAAAGAACGACAGCCGTAGCGAAGCAGAACAAGAACAGATTCGGCAATTGCGTCGCAAGTGGACGGAGACGACTCGCGAGATCTATGCCGGCCTAACTCCTTGGCAGATTGTCCAAGTTGCCCGGCACAAAGACCGTCCCTACACCAAAGACTACTTGAACCTTGCCTTCGATGAGTTTATTGAACTGCACGGTGATAAGTTCTTCGGCGACGACCGCGCCATGTTGACTGGGTTTGCGAAACTGGGACGGCACAAAGTGTTGGTGGTCGGCCATCAAAAGGGACGAACCTATAAAGAACGCGCCGCGTGCCATTTTGGATGCGCGCATCCAGAAGGCTACCGCAAAGCCATGTCCAAAATGAAAATGGCCGAAAAGTACAAGCTTCCCATCATCTGCTTCATCGATACTCCTGGTGCGTTCCCCGGCGTCGGTGCGGAAGAACGCGGCCAAGCGCAAGTGATCGCGGAAAGCATGTTCCTCATGAGCCAGCTCGAGACACCCATCATCTGCGTGGTGATCGGCGAAGGAGGATCCGGAGGCGCCCTGGGTATCGGTGTTGGCAATCGAATCGCTATGCTCCAGTATTCGTACTATTCGGTCATCAGTCCCGAAGGTTGTGCCGGCATTCTTTGGAAGAGTCACCAATTTGCAAACAAGGCTGCTGACGCGTTGCGATTTACATCGTCGCACTTATCCCGTCTGAAGGTTGTCGACGACGTGATCGAAGAACCGCTGGGGGGCGCTCATCGCGATCACCATCAAATGGCTTCGCGACTAAAGAATTATCTTTCGAAGACGCTCGATCAATTGGTCAAGCTAAGTCCCGAAGCATTGGTCAGCGAACGCTACGATAAGTTCCGCGAAATGGGAACCTATCTCGAGATGCTGGACGATGGAACATCCACCGTGCATGGAGCCATGATCGAGGGCTGAAAGAAGTTTGAAGTTTGAAGTTTGAAGCCTGAAAAAATCTCGCAACTCGCTTGTTGCTTCAAACTTCTAATTTCTAACTTCAAACTTCTCAAGCCCCTTCACTGCTTCGGATTGAAATTCCTTTCGTACGTTCGATGCGTCGGAATTCGGGAAGTTCGCTCGCTGGGTCATCAAGATGTAACAGCGGCCTTGCACGGGATCGATCCAGGCTTGAGTTCCATGCGCGCCGCCGTGACCGAACGAACCGGGTGACAACATGGCTGTCACATCGCTCGGATCACGGATCACGCAGCATCCGATTGCCCATGCATTGCCAGGCGTGAAGCCTGTGGTGAGCTGCCCCGTGGATGGCGTGCGAAATGTCAGGACCGACTCGGGAGACAAGATGCGTGCTCCATCGAGCGTTCCATCTTGGATCAGCATCTGACAGAAACGCGAGTAATCACGAGCCGTCGAAAAAAGTCCTCCGTTGGCGGCAGGCATTCGATTGCGATCGGTTGGAGCTCTGCCCGCCAAGATAAGATTGGCGGCCTCTTCCAAGTTCCCGTTTTCGGTTCGCTTGTACGACTTAGCCACTCTCGTCATTTGTTCTTCGGATAGGTAGAAAGTCGTATCTTTCATTCCGAGCGGTTTGCAGACGCGATCTTCAAGGAACTGATCAAAACGGACTCCGGAGACCACTTCGACAATTCTTGCAGCGGTATTGATACTGGTTTGGCTGTATTGCCATTTCGATCCGGGGGTGAAAAGCACTTTGACCTTGGCGTATTTCGCAGCGGCTTCCGCTAGTGTCTTGGACGAGTAGGCTTCGCTGCCGGCAAGTTCTGCCATTCCGGAGGTATGCGTCAGCAAATGCCGCAACGTGATCACTGCGGGCGAACCGTCTTCAAGCTTTAGGTTTTTCATTTCTGGCAGGTAGTCCGAGATCGGTGCATCCAAGGACAACTTTCCTTCTTCGACCAAGATCATGACACAGACGCCAGTCATCGGTTTTGTCATGGATGCGATCCAGAAGATGGAATCTTCTCGCAGTGGTCGCTTCGATGCCAAGTCGGCAAACCCGTCCACGTACAGATGCTGGATCGCATTGGCTGTGGCAACCAAAGTTACGGAACCGGCAATCTCTTTGTCCTCAGAAAACTTTCGCATGGCGGAAGCGACTCCGGGGACAACGGGAGCAATGTTTGCTTCTTGGCCGCTTAGGCGAACGGTTTGGGTGAAACAAGAAATGGACAAGATGGCGGCAGCGATCAAAGTGCGACGCATCGAGGATTGGCTTTCTATTGAGGAAACGAAAATGAACAAGAAGCGATTATAGCTTGGGGCGGAGCAGGGCAGGGGCCCTGCTCTTTTCAAGGCCCGGCGGCATTTCAGCAATGAGCTCCATTGGCCCAAATTTCCATTTTCGTTTCCATCTTGGTTTTTTTCGTGCTCGTGCTCAATGAAATGGTGCTCGTGCTCGACGCCAGCCGAGGCGCAGGCACGGAAGGATCAAGCAACCATCTATCATTGAGCGAAGCTCGAAAGAACCATTTGAAAGTCCATGGCAATTCGGATTTCGCAACACGTTGCGGCTGCGTTGAAGAATGGGACTGCACAAAACAAATCCCAAGCAGCTGCCTATGCGGACCAGCGGCAAATTTCCTGTTCGCATGAAAAATCGAATTGAGTTGAGTTGACTCTGGTTGTCGCGGTGCCTCTGCTGGACAGTTCGATTGGCCGCTTTGCAAAGAATCAAGCCTGAAGGGCTGTCGCATTGGCAAGGATTAGCCTCGGGGACTGACCGCATTGGTCAGGGATTAGCCTGGGGGGCTGCTCGCAATGGCCAGGATTTAAGCCTGAAGGGCTGGCACATCCTCCGCCGGGGGGCAAAGACCCCGGAATCCGTATTCGCTGAGTCGAAAGGCCTGGAGGGCCGACACACCAATCCAACGAGCACGAGCACGAGCACGAGCACGAGCACGAGTTGAAGTTGAAGTTGAAGTTCGAGTTCGAGTACTGGAGCGGCAGAGGAGAGGGAGCCGGGTCGATTTGGTTTCGAATCCCCAGCACCTGCGATTTGCCAGGAAACAACAAAACCTCAAAAACCCAGGCGAATTTGAATAACAAACCGAACATAAGAAACATTATCGGACGTTGTAAATCGGGTTTTTGACGGGCCTGCTCTGCATAGACACCCCGTAGACCACTCCTTTTTGAACCCGTTTCTTGGATCGTTTTGCGTCCTAACTTCTCAAAGCTCGGCATCGAGCTTTGGCATGCTCGCAATCGAATTCGGACGCCAGACACAATCCAATCCGCAGCCGCGTTTCCCAGCAAGACCTTCGGGAGTTCGTAAGCTGCCCGAGCATTCAGCGCATCATCATCTGGTCATTTCGGCGATCAGCGACAAACAATCGCCTCGCGAATTTCGATCAGCAGGAAGTACAAAACTTTTTGCCTGAGCAAACTTTTCCGATAAAGCAAACCTGAACAATCCCACCCGAACAGGGTGTTCAACTTTGCCAAGATTACCGACTCCGTCGACCTGACGGATTTCAAGAGATCGTCTCAAGAACGATTCTGTAACGATCAAACAGACTTTCACCCCTGCGCGGCGGCTAACCATGAAACCGAATCAACCAACTACGCTGCTCTTTCCGAATGCGCAAAACGCTACCCACCTTCAAACTTCGAACTTCAAACTTCCAACTTCGCCCTCCCCCCTACCCTTGCCCGAGATCTACTCGCCATCTTTTTAGAGGCCTTACTCCCCAATATCATCAAGGTCACACTAGATGTTCCATCTTCCCTGATCGATAAACTTGATTGCAACCATGTCGACTGATACCATCCCAGCATCCTCCGAACCAGATCCGGAACGTCGAGAAAACACCAAAACGGTTTCGGCGAGGCGCGACAAACTATTGAAGCGCCTGAAGCCGTATTGGATGATGGAAGGTGCGAATGTTTTTTTCGTTCCGTTTTTCGCCTGGTTTCTCATAACGGTCGTTGCGAAGGGGCAGATCTCCATTGCGGTTGTTGCAGCCATGCTTGCCAGTTCATTCCTGCTTGTCGTCGGCACCTTCGCTTGGAAGATGGTCGTCGACGGACTGGAAGGTAATCCCAAGTCCGAAGAGCATTGGACTCCTTGGCTAGATCTAGCCCGCTGGCCGGCATTGATGCTGACCATCCTCGCCGTGATTGCCACCGTCGCTGAGGCGATCTCGACATTGCCACGCATTTCCGCAAGCCTTGTCGGAGCGAGCCTGCTGTGCTTGCTGGCCATTCTCGAGTTCGTGAACTATTACCACGTCCAGCTGCAACACTTTGATCATTCCGAAGACTTCCAACGACTCTTGTCCGGCAAGGGCTTTCGCCAATCGCATCTCTCCAAGTCCATTCGCACCTACCGTCAGAGAACTCGAAAAGTTTAAGAAAGTCCGGTTCGGGGTTGATTCCAGTACGTTCGTACGTGTATCTTGGCTCCAGTACAAATGTACTGGTTCGGTAGCATGTTGGCATCACGGAGGCAAAGGATGGCGAAAAGACCGGCTCTTTCAAAAGGAGAGATGGTGGTGGCACGATTGCTGTGGGACCACTCCCCTGCCACGGTTCGTCAGATCCACACCGCCCTGCCCTCCCCTCAGGACATGGACTTCTCCACCGTCCAGACTTATCTGCGGCGGCTTGAGACCAAGGGTTACGCTTCGTCGGTTCTGCAAGGGAAAACACGGATCTATTCGGCCAAGGCCAGAGCGGCTGCCGTCGTCAAAGCGACTGTCGATGAGCTCGTCTCGCGTCTTTTCGGCGGATCCACGATGCCACTGATGCGCCACCTTATCGAAGAACGGTCGGTTTCTTCTGAGGAGCTTTCAGAACTTCGCCAGCTGATCGAGCGGCTTGAAAAGGAAAGGAGCTGCGAATGATCCAGCCAACGTTGATGCTCGTCTGGACACAAGCGTGGCAAATCGCTGTCTTGTTTTTTGTCATCCTGATTCTGTTTCGACTTTTCGCCCGCAATCGCCCCCGTGTGGCCCAGCTACTATGGGGCGTACTATTGATCAAGTGCTTGATACCACCGGTGGTGAGCAATTCCTGGGCTCCGTTTTCTTGGATTTCCCATACCGCGCAACAATGGCTGCCAATCCATGCTGCAGAGTCTACTGAAACCGCCGCGTCCATCACGTATTCAACTCAACGAACAGATTCACTTCGCTCGCAACCAACGGCGGAAACATTTTCGACAAAGAATGCGAACGATTCGACGAACCTCAACCCTTCGTGGCAGACGTACCGTTCCATCGCAGAACGCACACTGTTCGTATTTTGGATTGGCTCCATCGCTTTTGTGATCACAGTCTGGGCAAGTCGCTTTGCTCATGTCCTTCACCGATTGCATTTGCATCGCATGGAGACACCCGCACGAGTGACAACGCTTGTGGATGATCTTGCACAATTGCGGAAGCTTCGCTGGCAAGTTCAGATCCAGGTCAGCAGCGAACGAATCGGGCCGGCAGTTGTAGGATGGCTTCGGCCGCGAATCCTGCTCCCTTCTTTTTTAGTCGATCGAATGGACGATGAGGCGCTCCGAATATTGATCGCTCACGAGCTGACTCACATTCGCCGAGGGGATTTGTTCTGGGCCTTTCTTCAAACGGTCGCTGGTAGTCTCTGGTGGTTTCATCCCGCCGTATGGATCGCAAATCGACAACTCAACTTAGAGTGCGAACGAAGCTGTGATGAAGAAACAATCGCTCGATTGGAATGCTCTCCGAGCGCTTACGCCAAGTGTTTGCTACAAGTGTTGGAATGGAAGCATCAGTTGGCTGTTGTGCCTGCGTTACCGGGCGTACGACCGATGCAAGTTACTAAGGATCGATTGGAAAGGATTATGAAAATGAGACATGGATGTTACAAGCAGAATTCTAGAGGGCTGTGGGTTGCGATGGTGGCTGCCGTCCTATTGGTGGCTCCGGGTGCCGAATATGGCATCAGCCAGCAATCAACCACTACACCGCAGGAGCCGTCTAACGCAGCCAAACAACCCATTGAGTTGCAACCCGGCGGAGCGGTGGTCTCTGACTTAGGAGTCGCTGGCCAAGTAGTCGTAGAACAGACTCCTGCCGCTCAGAAGGCCATTCACGAGACGCGAGCGTACGAAGTCTCCGATCTGCTCGAACGAATCGTTGCGGACGATGCTTCCAATAACGAAGACGCTCCTAAGTACCTGGAACGCATATTGACATGCTATGAGACGCCGGCGATCCCCCCAACAGCAATCGCCACGCTAGCCGCTTCTCCCACTCCTGCACCTCCCCTGCCCCGCCCTGCAAGCCTAAAACCGGACGGTGAGTTTTCCTTCCTGGATGGAAAGTTCACGGCGACGACATCCGAAGCAAATCATCAACGGATCCAAACGGAGATGGCTCGCTACCGCGAATATGGATTCAAATACCTCCTCTGTTCTGTAGAGATTTTTTGTGGCCCTGATGAACTTTCGTTGGAGGGCTTGAAGTGGCAGAATATCGCGACGAAGTCGCCGGTCGCGTGGGGCATTACAAGCCTAGATCGATCGCAAGCGAACAGCGTCACCCAGTTCGTCTCGCAACAGAATCGGATCACTCGATTGATGGCACCCAAATTAATGATTGAGAATACTTCTACGGGGTCTGCAATGGTCGGAACGAACGTTTCCAGTATGCCATCCGGCAGCTCGCAAAGCGTGCCGGTTCCGGATGAAGACAGTTTCGAAGGTGTCCGAGTTGATGTGAGGCCTTGATCCGCCCCGAAGATCGCATTTTGATCGAGCTTAGGCTCTCAAGATCTTATTCCGAAGGGGAGCCGATACCGCCAACCATGCAAAAGAAACGACGAACTATCTTCATCGACACGGCGACAGAATTACACAAAGATGAGTTTGTGGCGTTTCGACTAGCGGCCTCCGAGCTTGAGTCGCCGCGAAATGGCATGTGTTACTTTGCGCTGATTCAAGTCGAGCCTGTGAGTATGAAAGGGGCTGGACAACTTCCTAACGCCGCTGATACGAACGAAAAGCAGAATGCATCCCAGGACTCGAATACCAACAAAGTCATCGCCATTACTCGTTTTGACATCGAATAGGCAACTCGTACCGCGCATTCTCGACAAGCAGGATTCACACGAAACCTGCTTTATCGCCCCCCCTGCCCTATTAGGGTTGCAAACCAAAAGCCCCTCATCTTCAAACTTCGAACTTCCAACTTCAAACTTCGCCCCCCCTGCCCTGCCCTGCCCTGCTTCGGTGGCGTTCACCGTTGGCCGTGACAAACGCGTATGCCGCAACACCCAGTAGGCCGTAACAAGCGATAGCGCAGTTACGGCAGCCCCGTTCGAATCGTATTGCCTCATCGAACGAGTCAGTTGTACCTAGCACTCCATGCCGTAACTGCGTCCAAAGCGACTTGTTACGGCCTACGACTACTTGTTACGGCCTACGACGAATTACTTCCTCAAATGTCGCGGTCTCGAACGCCGAGCAAATACAGAACTGCGTCGAGCCCCATCGTGGACACTTGATGCTCGGCGGCTAGTCTGACCACCGGCTTGGCGTGAAATGCAATGCCTAGCCCTGCCCTGGCTAACATGGGTAAATCATTTGCCCCATCGCCAATAGCGATGCATTGCTTGCGATCGACTCCTTCCTCCTGAGCCAACTGATCCAAGAGCGCCGCTTTTCTTTGAGCGTTCACAATGGGTCCGATCACGCGGCCTGTTAACTTGCCTTCAATGATTTCCAATTCATTCGCATACACATGATCGATTCCCAATTTGCGTTGCAAGAAATTTCCAAAGTAAGTAAAGCCGCCCGATAAAATCGCGGTGCGATATCCAAACCGCCGCAAAGTGGAAAGCAATCGCTCTGCCCCTTCCGTCAACACCAACCGCTCTGCAATCTTCGGCAATACATCCTCGGATAGGCCGGCAAGGGAGTGAACTCGCTTGCGCAATGACTCGTCAAAATCGAGCTCGCCGCGCATGGCCGCTTCTGTGATCGCACTCACTTCATCGCCAACTCCCGCTTCCTTGGCAAGTTCGTCTATCACCTCGGCCTGCAACAAGGTCGAATCCATATCCAGCGCGACCACTCGGCGACTTCGACGAAATGCATCATCGCGTTGCCATGCCAAGTCTAAATTGAGCCGGCTGGAAAGTTCGAGCAAACTGGCTTTCAATTGGGCCGAATCTCGAGGTTCCCCGCGCAGCGAAAACTCCACGCACGCTCGAGTTAATGTGTCGGTTGGAATCCGAGGCGGTCGACCTGAAAGCCGCGTGATCACGTCAATGTTCAACCCCTGCTCTGCTAGCATTTGGCTAACCGCATGAAACTGAGTTGCCGTGACAGATCGCGACAACAAAGTCAAAATGAATCGCGATTTCCCCTGCCTGCCAACCCACAGATCGTAGTCTTCATCTGCGATCCGTTTCGGATTGCACTTCAGTCCCAGCGTGCTCCCCAGCTCTTGCATTTCCAGAATCACTCGATCGCTATCCTTTTCTGACGGGATACGAACCAGCAGCCCCAATAGCAGCGATTGGTGAATGACAGCTTGGTTGACATCAATGATGGAGCATTCGAATTCCGCCAGAAGCTGGGACAGACGAGCGGTCAAGCCAGGCCGGTCTTCGCCAGTGAATCGAAACAAAACAAGGGACGCAAAACGGGAAGGTGTAAGGTTCATGCGCATATCCTAACGAATCTCCCCTTAGAGTCCGAGGGGGAGTAGCGGGGAGTTGCGGGGAGTCGTCAGTCGTCAGTCGTCAGTCGTCAGTGGGCAGTGGGCAGTGATTTTGCATAAACTGCCAACTGTCAACTGACGACTGCCAACTTCAGTCCTCCCCTACTTCCGTTTCCGACTTGAAAGCGTTCTACTTTTTGGCACTCGTCCCCTGGCTCCGCCTGGGGAAGCAATACACCGGAGGCTCCGCCTCCTAAGTTGTAAATGCGTGCCTAACGCGAGGCGGAGCCTCCAAGGCAGTGCGTTCCAAGGCGGAGCCTTGGAACGAGAGTAACATAACCTCAACGATTTCAACCACCATGGAGTTTTAGGCATGGCTTCGACAACACGTGTTTCCAAAAGCAATGCTTCCGAAAACCAAAAGCCCGCCACCAAGACTAACGTTTTTCACCAACGCCTGGGCTCCTTGACTGTCCACCAAGCGTGCAAAGTCTTAGGCGATGATGGTAGCAAGAGACTCGCCAAGGGCGCTCAGGCGTTTGAAATCCTGGCTGATCGCGATGTGTTTCTGGGGGGCGACCTGCTTCGTATTTGTGTCCAGGACGCATCGCTTCCTAGCGGGAAAGCAATTGTTACTTTTACGTTGCAATCCAATCGAGCCAAACAATTGCAAATCAATTGCGATCATGATGATCCATTTTCCCTTCACGTGCCGGCTGCGTTAGCGTACTTGCTGGAGGCGAAATCGGTTTTGGGGTTGGCCGCTCCTCCGGACGAATCGGTCCCGCTCGAGTATTTGACTTCGGAAGAGCTACAAGAACGAGCCCTTGATGAGCGACGTCAACGCGCCGAAGCCGAATCGATGACGGTGAAGTCCATGGACAAAGAAAAGCCATGGACGGACTACCTTGTTACTAGCCGCAACTCCGGCAAAACGTATCGTGTTGCCTTGCGCGGCACCGAGCAAGGTCAATCGTACTGCTCTTGCCCCGACTTTAGAACGAATGGGCTTGGAACCTGCAAGCATATCATGAACACTCTGGCCAAGATGCAGAAACAGTTTTCGGCACCTAAGCTTCGAGCTCCTTACTATCGAAAGAACCTATCGCTTCGCCTGGATTACACTCAGCCCATCGGCCTTCGTTTCAACCTGCCAACCCGTTGCGACGAGAAGATCATCGAGATCCTCGAAGAATATTATGACAAGGTGATTACCGACCCGACGCATGCGATGCGATTCGTTCAGGCATTGGCCGGTCAAGGATACGATGTGCATGTCTATCCGGATGCCGAAGATTTTATTCAACGAGCGTTGATTCAAAATCGACTTCGTCAGGAATGCGAATTGATTCGCAAGGACCCCAAGAAACATCCGCTGCGAACCGAACTGCTGTCGGTTCCGCTCTTGCCCTATCAACTGGACGGGATCGCATTTGCCGTGGGGGCTGGCCGAGCGATCTTGGCAGACGACATGGGGTTGGGCAAAACCATCCAAGGGATCGGTGTGGCCGAACTGTTGGCAAGGCTCGCAGACATTCAACGCGTACTTGTCGTTTGCCCCGCGTCCCTCAAGAGCCAATGGCAAAGCGAAATCAATCGTTTCTGCAATCGTGGCAGCCAATTGGTATTGGGCACTGGGCAAGAACGTTTCGAGCAGTACGGCAGTGATACATTCTTTACTATTTGCAACTACGAACAGGTGTTCCGTGATCTGTCGGCCATGGAATCGGTTCCCTGGGATTTGATCATCCTGGATGAAGGGCAGCGCATCAAGAATTGGGAGTCCCGCACCAGTTCCTCAGTCCGATCGCTTCGCAGCACGTTTCGCTTGGTTCTTTCGGGAACTCCTTTGGAGAATCAGCTTGGAGAGTTGTTTACGGTCGTGCGGTTTGTGGACGAACATCGACTGGGGCCGGCTCATACGTTTTTCAATCGCCATCGAGTCGTTGACGACCGGGGCAAGATCATTGGGTATCGCAATCTGGACCAGCTTCGCACGACGCTTCAACCGATTTTGCTGCGTCGCACTCGAGCTGAAGTCGCGAAGCAGTTGCCGGAACGAACCGATGAAGTGGTTCGCATCGAGCCGACGTCGGAGCAATTAGAAATCAGCGAGAGCAATCTCAAAATAGCCGCTCAGATTGCAGGGAAGAAATACCTGACCGAGATGGACTTGTTGCGATTGCAAAAGGCTCTGCTGATGGCGCGCATGGCAGCGGACAGCACCTATTTGATCGACAAGCAAGAACCGGAATACAGTAGCAAGTTGGAACGTCTGAACGAGCTACTGGTAGACCTGATTGCTGATCCAACTCGCAAGATTGTGTTGTTTAGTGAATGGCGCACGATGCTCGATCGGATCGAGATGCGGTTGGATCGAATCGGTTGCGAGTATGTTCGGCTGGATGGCCAAGTGCCTCAAAAGAAGCGATCGTCGATCGTACATACCTTCCAAAACAACGCGGCCTGTCGCGTTATCCTGATGACCAATGCCGGCTCAACGGGACTCAACCTGCAAAGCGCGAACACGGTCATCAATGTGGACCTGCCTTGGAATCCTGCAGTGCTGGAGCAACGCATTGCGCGAGCTCATCGCATGGGCCAAAAAAACCCTGTTCATGTTTACAAGCTGGTCACGGTGGGAACCATCGAAGAACGGCTGTTGGGCACCTTGGCATCGAAGCAGGACTTGGCCGACGCCGCGTTGGATATGAACAGCGACGTCGACTCGGTCGAGATGCAGACGGGCATTGCTGACCTGAAGAAGCGGCTCGAAAAAATACTCACCCCTGCCCTGCCCGCTCCTGTCGATGAAAGCAATCAACGTAGGATCGAATCCGAGACGCAAGCCCTTCACGCTCGTCGCGAGGGAGTTGCTGCTGCAACGGGTCAATTGGTAGGCGCTGCCTTGGCACTAGCAGGCCAATTGCTCCATCAAGGTGAAGGGAAAGAACCATCGAAAGATTCGATCGATTTGATGACCAAACAGCTATCCAGTTTGGTTGAAACAGATGCTGACGGACGTCCGCAGATTCGAATCAGCCTACCAGACCAAGACGCTCTGCGTGGTATCGCAACGACATTGGCAAGATTGCTGGGCGAATGAGCTGTAAGGCTTAAGGCGTAAGGCGTAAGGCATTTTTCGAACTTCGAACCTTCGCAATCAGTTGGCTGGGGGACTAGAATAGAGTCCGACACCTTTGGCGTAAGAATGCAAGCGATTCGCGAGACAAAATTGCAGGATGTGATCTATGAGCTCCGTTAAAAAACTTGACCTGAAAATGACCGCCTCGGAGTATGCTCTTTGGGAACGGGAGCAAACCGAGAAGCATGAATATTACGCAGGCGAAGTGTTTTCCCAGGCCGGTGGAACTCGCCGGCATAGCTTAATCGGTTTAAACATCGCTCGAGTTATTGGTAATCACTTAGCCAATCGCGATTGCCAAGTCCATGGCAGCGACATGCGTATTCACGTCGAAGCCACCGGCTACCAAGCGTATCCCGACGTATCGGTTGCTTGTCCGCCGATCGAGGGATTCTCGGAAGACGTGATTTCCAATCCGATTTTACTGGTCGAGGTGTTGTCACCTGCCACGGCTGACTTTGATCGCAGCGGCAAGTTCGCGCACTACCGCCAGATACCCTCCCTGAAAGAATATCTAGTCTTCTGGCAAGATGAAGCGAGAGCGGAACAACATACACGATCGCCTGAAGGGCTATGGCTGTTACGAGACGTCGTGGGGATCGAGGCAGTTATTCAGTTGGCGAGTTTGGATAGCCCGCTGGCCTTGAGAGACGTTTATGACAAAGTCGACTTCCAAGTTGAAGCAAAGTAATCGCAAACAAGTTTAGGTTGAAGTTTAGGTTCATGTTTATGATTAAGTTTATGGTGACGGTTAGTCTTGTGTTTCTATCATTCATTGAACACGTGACTGCGCAAACGACGCCAGCGTCCATTCCATCGCTTGGTCAAAAGCTGACTGATGATCAAGCCGCAGGCTTAGCCCAATTGGCCATTGCAGGTTTGCAACGCGAATTTCCGAACAAGCCTGCCAACGTCATCACTAGCCCGGAGACGATTCTCGGTCCCAAACAAATGCATCCAGCGTTTTATGGCTGTTACGATTGGCACAGCAGCGTTCACGGTCATTGGATGCTGATACGATTGTTAAAAACCAATCCGAATCACTCCGCCGCCTCGGAATCGCGAAAGCGTCTGGATGAGAATTTGACCGAAGCCAATATCCAGATCGAGACGGCGTACTTCGATGAAAAGGAAAACAAGTCGTTTGAGCGAATGTATGGCTGGGCTTGGCTGCTACGTTTGGCTGCCGAGCTTCACACTTGGGATGATCCCATGGGTCAGAAGTGGCGGAAAGCGATTGTTCCTTTGGAAGCGAAAATTGTGGAGCTGACCAAAGGGTATTTGCCTCGATTGAAGCAACCGATTCGAACGGGCGTGCATCCCGACACGGCGTTCGCTCTGGGGCAGACATTGGACTACGCACGCATCGTGTCGGATCCGGAATTGGAATCGCTGATTGTCGCTCGAGCGCGCGACTATTACGGCCAGGATTCCGATTACAATTCGCAGTACGAACCGTCGGGCGAGGATTTTTTCTCTCCGTCGCTGAACGAAGCGGACTTGATGCGTCGCATTTTACCACCGCAAGAGTTCAGTGAGTGGCTGAGTCGTTTTCTACCGGATGTGTCTGCGTCCGGCAAATCGCGTCTTTTGGAACCGGTCGAGGTGAGTGACGTGACGGATGGAAAGCTCGTTCACTTGGCCGGCTTGGACTTATCGCGTGCTTGGTGCATGCAAGGCATTGCACGGCATTTACCGAACCAGGACCCTCGTGTTGTGGTTTTTGGCAAGGCCGCCAAAGAGCACGCCAAGGTTGGCCTGGGTTATGTCTTTAGCGGACATTACGAAGGGGAGCATTGGCTGGGCACATTCGCGGTTCACGCGTTGACTCAGGAGTAAGGTCGCAAGGGGAGCCTGGACAAATGATTACAACAGAAAAGGCGTATGCAATGCTAGGGAATGAATCGCTTTGGGAGATAGCGCAGCGCTGTCACCAAATGTTTAAGCAAGCAAGCATTCCGCATTCGATTCGCGGGGGAGTTGCGGTTTGTGTCCATGGCTATCAACGCAACACCACCGATGTCGATTTTATTATTAATGCAGCCGATTCTTCACGAGTGAAAGAACTGCTACTTGCGGAATCGTTTCAGTGGGACGAGGTTCAGAAAGAGTTTCGAAGTCCTGGTGGTGTACCAGTGCAATTCCTTATTGCTGGTGAAAGAGCGGGTAAAGACTCCGAAGTTAAGATTCCGGAACCAGAAGGCGAAATCAACGTGGAAGAACGCGATGGTTTGTCCGTCGTTCGTTTGTCTCGATTGATCGAGATGAAGCTCGCATGTGGCCTAGGAAGCATGAGACGCACCCACAAAGACTTCGCCGATGTTGTCGAGCTGATAGCGATCCGAACCCTCGATGGCTCCTTTGCACAGCACTTGCACAAGTCCCTTCGCCCAACGTTTCGTGAGTTGGTACAACGAGTAAGGGATGCCGACTGAGAGCTGTCAAGCTCGCAGCGCTTTTTCGTTAAAGTGCTATTTGCCGACCAAACCTTTTGCGTTCGTCGGGCACAGCCTCTGCTTACGCCGACGTCGAAAACGTGCACTCCCCACACGCCCAGCGTGCACGCCTCCAGCGACGGTTGGGATCGCCCCAACACGTCGCAAAAGGTATGGTGTGCTAGACATGCCAATACTCCCAAACGCACAACAGCCAAAGCGTCAGGGCTTACTTGACTTCAGCTCCTGCCTCGCTTTCGCCCGTTCCACAAAAATACCCGGAGTATCCACTGCAGCTTTCAATACTTTCTTCGCATCCTCCGATTGGCCTTTTGCCTCTAACACCCGAGCGACGTAATACGCCGTTTGAGGCTGCAAGGCAGCCTGTTCCGCCAGTTGCCCCAGCAGCCGGTCCGCGACGTCCACCGCACCTAACTTGAACTGCACCCAGGCCGCAGTTGCGATGACATTCTGGATTGAATTCGCCCGACGCAAATTCAACTCGCTGAGCTGCAGCGCGCGACCGCGTTTCCCTTCGTCTGCGGACTCGATCAATACCAATACCAATTGATCTGCCGCCTCGGCATCGTTTGTGTCGGCCTGAGTGAGTTCTGAAAAAATCAGCTCCGCCTTGCCCAAATCACCCTGAAAACGTGCCACGAGCCCTTCAATCACACGCACGTTTCGCGCGGACTTGGCTTCGCTTGGCATTTTTGCAAACAACCCAGCCGCATCGCTGGCCCGTTCCCGGATCAAAAGCCATTTCAAATATTCGTGCCAGCGCACTGGATCATTGGTTTCTTTACGAATCGCTGCCCTGAACCACTCTTCCGCCTGAGTCGCATCGCTTTTCTCCGCGAAAAACAACGCTGCGGTCAGCTCCGGCGAAGGCAAGTCAGCAGTTTGCTTCCTTGCTGTGGCCATCATTTGGATGCCCTCTGCGGTACGGCCACGTTGCAACCGAACTCGACCTTGCCGCCACAATGGATAGCTTTTTTCTGGCATCAGGGTGCCCAGCCGTTTGTAGAGCTCTTCGGCTTCGTCCCACAGTTGACGTTGCTCTGCCACACTGGCTTGCATCTCGACTAGCACGGGTACGATGTAGGTCAGTCGCGACGATTTCAGCTTTTTGTCTTTGATCAACCGATCGGCGTGACTTAGCGATAGCCACGCATCGGTCCAACGGCCCGACCGCATCGCGATTTCGCCAAGCGCGATGTAAGCCTCCGAATCTTCAGCATGCTCCCGCAGATAAACTTCGACCGTTTGAAGGGCGTCTGACACCTTGCTGGATTCGATTAGCAATTTGGTCAAGAAGATTTCCAAAGCGGGTAAACGATCGGATTTTTCGAGAGCAGCCTTGTACTGAGAACTGAATTCTGCCCGATCACCCGCTTGAAATGCTGCGATCGCGGCCTCAAGCAGTTTGGCGTCTTCCTTGTTGATCCATTCAAGCGAATCGCCCACCTGCTGTGGGCTGGAGAGTGTGTCGGTGGACACGACTTCTGCGTGAGCGATGCTTCCTTGTAAGGCGGACCAAGCCAGAAACAGGATCGACCAAGCAGCAAACCATGTTGGACGTAGAACCTGGAAATCCTTACGGACACGAAGTCTCATCGTTAAATACCTGTGGACAAAAAGAAAACGAGAGCCGTCGGACATATTTAGCCCGTTAAATATTGAAAGTGGATTGTAATCGGCCGGAGCACCCTGTTTATCATGAATTCTGAATGAAGACGAGTTGCCGTCGCCGCACGTCGCTGCAAGTCATTTTGCTGGCAGTTGAACATCTCGCCGCCACACGAAGCATCCGGTCCCAGATGGCCTACGTGAATCTCATTACTGAGGCCCGCAAGCCTAACAGTTCAATGCAAACCGGCCTGAATAACCCATCCATTCAGAGCATTTTGCCTGATCGAAAGTTTCACAAAAGATTCACATGAGGAAGGTTGTAGTGACTGGGATGCTTGATACTCTGGCTAGCACATCTAGATTTCGCGGCGGAGAAGGGTTTGTATCGTCATAATAATAGGGTTTACTTCATGATTCACAATTCAAGGAAAAATCGATGGCGGCTTTTGCTGTCATTAGGGATGGGGTTGGTTGTACCGTTGCTTTTACAAGGTACCGTTTCGGCTCAACAATTTTGGCGAACAGACGGAACTAGCGGGACTTGGGTTACTGGAACCAATTGGGGCGCAGCGCCTTTGCCAACAGGAGGCTCTGCTTGGGTGTCCGGTTCAAACGTCGTGTTCAACGCAAATTCGGCTGCAACCTTCGCGACTACAACTGTCGGTAACGTAACCGTCGGGGATGGCATTACGGTCACCGTAAGTCAAGGTGGCACTTTATCCACCGGTAGTGCATCGGCTCGTACCTTCAATATTGGTACTGGGTCAACATTAAATTGGACAACCCAGAATGTTAGCACATCTGCGAACCAAGCGGGTTTTGTTAAAAATGGTGCTGGCATCTGGAATATTGGAGCTCAAGGCAATGCGTATAACGCGTCCAACTCAGGCTTCACCCTAAACAACGGAACCGTGATCGTCGGTGGGAACAACTCGTTTGGTGGTTCGAATAGTGTGCTGACGATTAATGGCGGTACTATACAGTCGTCTGGTACACGTGCTTACGCGAACTCGAGTATCATCGTCGGCGGAAACTTCGAAAACACTGGCACTGGCAACGCTACCTTCTCTGGCACGGTTGCGTTAGGATCGACGACTCGCACGATTACGAACAGTTTAACTAGCGGAAGCCGAATCTACTCCGGCGTGATTTCGGGTGCCACCGGCTCGGGTCTGACCTTTGACGGATCGGGCGCCGGCGAGACAGCCCTCACCAACGCCGCTAACACTTTTACCGGTGACATCAATATCAACGGTGGAGAGGTTCGCTTCACGTCTGATGGCAGCATGGGAAATGCGGCAAACGATATTATCATCGATGGTGGCCGCTTCGGCAAAGCAAGTGATTCAACTACGGTGACTCTTGGTGCGGGCAGAACGATTTCCGTTGGGGATGGCGCTGGCACTTCAATCAGTTCCGCAGGTTCAGGTACATTGATTTACAACGGTGTAATCGCCAACAAAACAGGTGAAACCGGTTCCTGGGCCAAGCAAGGCGGGGGAACGTTGGAGCTTGGTGGCGTCAGCACCTATACCGGCTCAACTGCAATCAACAATGGCACGTTACGGTTAACAACCGGCAACAATCGGCTACCGACCGGAACTACCGTTTCTTTGGGCCAAGCCGCGAGCACAAACCTTGGAACTTTGAACCTCAATGGTTTCAACCAAGAAATCGCCGGTTTGAATTCCGTTGAAGGCACGAACGCAACAGCGAATAGAAATACGGTTACATCTGTTGGTTCCGCTACCCTGATGTTAAGTGGAAACGGTGACTACAGCTACGGTTCAACCGGGCCAACGATTGCTTCTAACTCGGGATTGATCACCGGAGCTATTAGCGTCGTCAAAAACGGATTGGGCACTCAGACCTTTGGCGGTGCTAACACCTACACAGGAACCACTGCAGTTGATGCGGGAACATTAGCAATTATTGGTACCCATACAGGTGGTGGGGCTTACACCGTCGGTAGCGGTGGTATGTTGAAGGTAGACGGCACGATTGACTCCGCCGTTAACGTAGCTGCGGGCGGGACGCTTTCGGGTTCTGGCACGCTCGGTGATTTGACCATCAGCGGCAGCTTAGCTCCGGGAAACAGTATCGGAATTATCAACACGGGTACCGTTACTTGGAATGGTGCAGCGGATAATTCCCAGGCGTGGGAGTTCGAACTTGGACCAGGCAATTCTTCCGATTTGCTTGATATTACAGGCAACTTCACGAAGGGTTCGGCAGGTACCTTTGCGTTCGACTTCCTTGGCTCAACTGATCTCGGGACATTTACGCTCGCAAGCTGGACAGGTTCTACAGACTTTTCAGCGTCTGACTTTTCCTTCGTAAATCTGGGCGGTGGCAATTTGGGCGAATTCACTTTCAGTGGATCAAATCTCCAATTCAACGTTACCGCGGTTCCTGAACCCTCATCCCTCGTCATCCTTGGTATGGCGGGATTAGGTGCTCTTGTCCACCGTCGCCGGCTAGCCAAGAAGAATGGCTCGGCAACGACCTCAGTGGTGGATTGCTAAATTCGTCGCTCCGACTGGACTAGCGCAACAACATGATCAAGCGGCTGGCGAATTCGCCAGCCGCTTTTTTTATTCGTGTCAAAGTTTCAGGGGTACTTGATGTGCGCTCAGGGCCACAAGTTGCGCATACCATGTAGCGCAACAACCCTGTTGCGCCCCGCCGAGGCGAGCTCGGCCGAGATCGAAAGGACAAGGGATCATTCTAATGCTTCGATCCCTAGCCAAATTCGATGATCGATGATCGATCATAGCCCACTGCTTATCGCTTTCCGTCGGGCTTGCCCCGGCCGGAAGCAGCAACTGAAAGCTACAAGCAAAGCAACCAATCGATATTCCATTTCGGTTCTAGGCCTCCGTCGGGCTTGTCCCGGTCGGAGCCTGCGATTCCGCTCGGGCCGGCATGTAGCGTTCAGTTGTGCGCTCCGCCGAGACAAGCTCGACGGAAGGGGACGCGCGCGGGAGGAGAGGAGCCGGTGGGTAGCTTTCAGTTGTGCGCCCCGCCGAGGCGAGCTCGACGGAAGCGGCCCTCGCGAGGACGCGAGCGCGACCGAGATCGGCAAGGCAAGGGATCGTTCTATTGCTTCGATGGCTAGCCAATTTCGATGATCGATCATAGCTCATTAATTCTCGCTCTTTGCTCATTGCTCATCGCTTTCCGTCGGACTTGCACCGGCCGGAAGCAGCAACTGAAAGCTACAAGCAAAGCAATCAATCGATTTTGCATTTCGGTTCTGGGCCTCCGTCGGGCTTGTCCCGGTCGGAGCCTGCGAAGTCGCTCGGGCTGGCATGTAGCATTCAATTGTGCGCTCCGCCGAGACAAGCTCGACGGAAGCAGATGCGCGCGGGAGGAGAGGAGCCAGTGGGTAGCTTTCAGTTGTGCGCCCCGCCGAGGCGAGCTCGACGGAAGCGGAACTCGCGCGGAGGCGAGCGCGACCGAGATCGGCAAGGCAAGGGATCGTTCTATTGCTTCGATGCCTAGCCAATTTCGATCATCGATCATTGCTTATTGCCCGTTGCTCATTGCTTTCCGTCGGGCTTGCCCCGGCCGGAAGCAGCAACTGAAAGCTACAAGCAGAGCAACCAATCGACATTCCATTTCCGTTCTGGGCCTCCGTCGGGCTTGTCCCGGTCGGAACCTACGAGATCGTTCGGGCCGGAATGTAGCTTTCAGTTGTGCGCTCCGCCGAGACAAGCTCGACGGAAGCGGGCTTGCGGGAGGAGAGGAGCTTGTGGGTAGCTTTCAGTTGTGCGCCCCGCCGAGGCAAGCTCGACGGAAGCGGAACTCGCGAGGAGGCGAGATCGATGGAGATCGGAAGGGCAAGCGATCATTCTAATGCTTCGATGCCTAGCCAATTTCGATGATCGATCATAGCTCATTAATTCTCGCTCTTTGCTCATTGCTCATCGCTTTCCGTCGGGCTTGCCCCGGCCGGAAGCAACAACTGAAAGCTACAAGCAAAGCGACCAATCGATATTGCATTTCGGTTCTAGGCCTCCGTCGGGCTTGTCCCGGTCGGTGCCTGCGAGTCCGTTCAGGATTGATTCTGCCAAATCACGCCGCGATCGTAGCTTCCGAATGTGCCTGCGTAAAAACTGTACTTCAATATAGGTTTCATCTCATACACATAAGCTATGTTGTTCATCAAGGATAACGCAATCGACTGAGGCGGTTCGGTTACTCCCGCTCCAAGCAAGATGTGGATGTGATTGCTGAGCAACCCGATTCGCGATAGTCGCCAAGACTTCTTCTTCGCCGATGCAACAATTATCTGGCGAACGCGACTAAGCCGGTCTTCGCTGACATCATGCCAGCCTTCCGCATTCTCGAACACCATCTGTAGCGAGTTCAGGTACTGGCCATAAGTGCCAATCATCGGTTTCGAAAGATCTATCGAAGCATCGCAAAATTGCATCCCAGCGATCCTAGATTGCACATTTGGGGCCGCCATTGGATGCTTCTCGGTTTGACCCGCCACGTATTGATCAAGAACCGTTGACTTCGCGTCACCCACGCTTGAAATGTAGTAGTTGCGACGAAACGCGCTCGGAATTTGATCGCGGATGAGATACTGCAATCGCCCTTTAACGCTCTGCACAATATCCGATGGGGACGATTGCGGCTTCGTACTTACTAGAAACTGAATAACATTGTCCGATCGATTTACGGCAGACAAAAGGCGAACTCCATCGGGTTCGGTTGCAACCGATAGATCCTGAAGCCAATTCTCTTGAGAAGGCAGAGCCGTTTTTCCAAATAGCGATAGAGACCAATTCAATTGATATGCACTATCGGTGTTCTCGGCTGTGTAGAGCGGTTGCACGATTCGAGTTCGAATGATGGACAGATGAATCGCTGATTCCGCCGGGATAAACCCGAACGGAGATCGAGCATGCGGTTTATCGCTTTATTGTAGCGTTCAGTTGTGCGCTCCGCCGAGGCAAGCTCGACGGAAGCGGGTGCTTGACCGATGGGGTGCGGGCGAACAGGGCAGAGATTAGCACACCCAACCTGTTGCGAAGCTTGGGCACCAGGCCCAGCTTCGCGTTATTGACGCTAATTCTTCGAAGCCTTAAGCTCGTCTTTTACCTTTTGCCGATTTACGAAAATTCCTGGTGCTTGAACCGCAGACTCGAGAACTCGCTTTGCGTCTTCGTTTTTGCCTCGATTCTTCAGTAGTTCCGCAATGTAAAAGGCCGTTTGAGGCGAAACGCTTGTCTGCCTCGCTAATTCGCCAAGCATCCGATCGGCTGTGTCAACCGAGCCAAGCTTGAACTGAATCCACGCCGCGGTCGCAACCGTTGTCTCCACTTGCGGAGCACGCCTAAATTGGTCTCGCTAATCTGAGCTGCTCGGGCTCGTTTTCCTTCGTCAGGTTGTTCTACCAAAACCAAAGCGAGCTGATCCGCGGCTTCAATGTCGTCTGGATTGGCTTGGTGAAGCGACGAGAACACAGATTCCGCCTCTTGCAAGTTACCCAAGAATCTCGCCGTAAGGCCTCGAAGGAATCGAATATCGCGAAGTTTGTTGTCCTCTTCCTTCAGCGAGTCAAAGACATTCGCGATCTCTTCAGGTCGATCGTGCAACAACAGCCATCGTGCGTACTCGATCCAATTGGCAACCGACGAATCCGGTGCTTTCAAACCCGATTGAAACCAGGTTTCGCTTTCTTGCCAGCCTGGTCCTTGCGCCAATTGAAGAGCCAATGCAAGCTCCGGCTGCGGAAGCTTGTTATCAAGCTTCTTCGCTTCGGAAAGACTCTTGATGGCTGCCGCAACGTCCCCCTGGGCGATTCGAATACGACTCAGTGCAACCAAAGGAAATGCTGCTTTCGGATCCCGTTGCATGCATTGCTTGTACAGTTCGGTCGATTTGGTCCACTGGTGACGACGCTCCGCGGTTTCCGCGAGCAATTGGAGCAATCGAGTCTCGAAGGATTCTTTTCGAGACTCCGGAACGGGCTTGGACGCAACAAGCAATTTCGCTTGCTGAAGCTGGATCCAAGCATCCGTCCATCGACCTGAACGTAATGCAATCTCCCCAAATGTCATATACGCAAGAGGGTCTTGCCCATTCGTTCGGACGTACACCTCCAACAAAGCAATCGCATCCGGAAAGCGACCGGCATCCATTAAAACCCAAGCCGTTAGTATCTCTTTGGAAGGTAAGTCCGTCGAGCTTTTGATCGCTTCGGTCAGTAATCGCTCGAACTCTGCCGGATTCCCAGCGCGATAGGCTCCAACAGCTTCCGTCAAAGATGTGCCCGCAAGCATCTCTAACGTCATGCCCATGATCGGCGCCTGAGTGATCGGAGTATCGGAAACGGGCTGGTTCGTGGCCAGTGGCGGTTGCGTGTCCGGCGACGACGTGTCCGCCGGTTGGGTAGCGTCCTGTCCAAAAATCGAACCCTGGACGGGAGCAAGTCCGACGAACAATAGTATGGCGACGCGTGACCAGTTCCAACGAATCATTCGAAATTCACTTCTATGTAGGAATCCATCGAACCAAAAGATGCACTCTAGGCAATCGAGTTTCTTATCATATCCCAAAAGTTGTAAATCGCTACCGAAGGTGCCGCAGATATGGTGGGCGCAATTTCGCTTCGGCTGAGCGGAAAGGCATTCGCTTTGGGCGCGAAGACATGGCTTGCGTTAGCACACCAAACCTTTTGCGACGTGTCGGGACAAGCCCGACCGTCGCGGGGGGACGGCCACGGGCGTGCGCGATTTTTAGCGCACCAAACCTATTGCGACGTGTCGGGGCGAGCCCGACCGTCGCTGGGGCTGGCTCGCGTGGCGTTCGCGAGGGTGTGCCCGTTAGCCACGTTAGCGTGAGCAACGCGAAGCTGTGCCTTGTGCCCTAGCTTCGCAATAGGTTTGGTGTGCTACCACAAACAATCCCCCATTGCCCCCCCTGCCCTGCATGCAGCGACCGACTATTTCCTAAGCTTGTTCAGGGTGTAATAGGCATTCGAGTGAAGTAGCTTTTCACCCTCTTGGGAGCGAACGCCAACGGCATGTAGCTCGTGGATGTGCCCAACTCGCAACCCGTCTACTTCTAACTCTACCGACATACCATCTGTCGAAACCTTTGCTGATCGGACGGTCCCCTTCCCTGCGTCCACTTCGGGACTTCCATATTGCTCGCGGTAGATATAGGTAAAAGTATCCAAGGTATAGCTGCTTGGGTCAGAAGCAATTTTCGCATCAACGCTTTTGGTAAAACTGAGTACAAACCCCTTAGGAGACAGTCGCATGGTCTTGATTTCAAACGGCATCTTTCCCGTCCAATCGAGCCGCTCCACGGCAAAATCCTTCGGCCCTCGCGAACCCCATCCTCGATTCGTTCCACCGACAAACAAGCTGCCGGATGGCCCCATTTCTACGCCCACTACCCCCGATTGAAACCCAGCACGAAAGGGGAAACAAGCACCTTGATAAAGACCATCCACGACTTCCAGATCCACACGCATGATCGTACTATGAGTTTGGTCACCGATAAAAAGCTGGTCTTCAAATGGCCCGAACTTTCCATGGGTCGTGTCGCACGCAATACCGCTCGCCGATTGCCCCATCTTTTCGTAAGGGAATAGAACGGCGGGTGGTATGAAATCAGGGTTCTTTTCCACCTCTGTTGCAATCCGACTGTTGTTTTTCGGCTGCACTGGCTTGATCCCTTGAAACTCCTGGGCCTGCTTGGTCCATTCGTTTCCTCCGGGGTGTCCAACGAACCGGCCAGGGACCAATTGCTTGAGACTGCACGTACCATTCCATGGCCCTTGATTGTCGGTATAGAACGTGTCCCCCTGCGAGTTAAATGCAATGCCTCCGGGAGATCGAAGCCCATAGGTTGTCGGAATCGTCTTGCCATCAGGAGTTACCCGCATGCACCAACCTCGGAAGGGAACATCACTTCCAAAGGATCCTGTCAGGCAAAGAGCAACCCATAGGTTCCCCTGTCGATCGAACTTCGATCCGAAAGCATATTCGTGGTAGTCCCCATTGATCTCCCATCCATCACCTACCACTTCAAAATCATCTGCTACACCATCGCCATCGCGGTCTCTTATTCTTGAGACGTCGCTGCGCTGAGTCACATAGAGCCAACCATCTCGTTCAGCCAATCCAAGTGGCTCGTGCAATCCATGAGCGAATCGTGAAAACTGCGATGCGGTTACTTTCTCTGCGAGAGGATCCTTGATCATCCACACTTCGCCGCGGCGTGTCGCGACAGCCATTCGACCGTCCGACATGATCTGAAATGCACCCGCCTCTAAAACTTCTTTTTCAGGGATGTCAAACGTCGTAATGCGATAGAAATCGCTTTCACTTGCATCTTGTCCCATAGCGAAACCACTACATGCTAGGGCCAAGATCAAACTCAAGCTCGCCCATCGCATGCACTTTCGACAACGCAATCCACGAAAAAAATTTAGCATAGGAGAATTCGCTGATAGAGATTCTTGAGACTTAGGAGATCTAGTTACCATTGGATTGTTTCGACGATTTCAACGCGACCTGAAACGGGAAGAGTTCCCCGGAGCTCCTGTTGGTCTCCTATTTGGAAAATGTCGAACTTCAACCCTTCCACTTTCAATTTCGCAGTTCCCTCCAAACGAAACTCGTTCTCGGAAACCTTCGTCAACTTGCCGCTCGCAATTCGGCAGACGAATCCATCCGCACCTGGATCGATCTCCAGGTTCAATTTTCGAACGAACCCAGATCCAACTCCATTCGATGTGGTTGGAATCAGTGTATCGGCCACTTGGATATTCGAGGAACGATAACGGAAAGTTGGCTGTCCTTGATCGTCAAGTTGGTAGCCTTGGAATCGGAAGCCCAATTCGCGAGCTTGTTCTTTGGGCCAGGTGGCCTGAACCGAATCGAGCTTCGCGATCAAAGACCCAGCATCTATCTTGAGAATATCGTCGCCAAGCGGACCTTGGAAACCTGGACCACGTCCGACCCAATGTTTGCTCGCATCGATGAAGTCATCCTTCCATAAAAGGACCAAGTTCATATTACCAGCGTCCCAAGCAAGATTCACTTTTTCTGGATAGCCGACCGCAATTCCACGTGGTCCAAGGCCTTCAATAAAATTCCGATAGATGACAGGCCGATCCTTCGGAACCAAAACAATCGCTTCCGCGTCGATCCCGCTGGGTGGACGACCGTCCTTGCCTTGAGCCAAGTACAGCCACATCGCTTCAATTTGCTTATCGGCATCACCATCAAAAACGGATGTCAGGGTCGACTTGCCGTCAGTAAAGCTAACAGGCATCCGTGTCCCTGGCCGATACAACGTGGGCGCTAAAAGATAACGATGAAACCAATCGGGCCTTAATCGCTCGCTCATACGAGCCAAATCAATGGCCTGCAAACCAGGTGCCCCTTTACCCCCGTAGATATGACATTTAACACAGGACAATCCATCGCTTCCAATTAACTTTCGCCCGGTGTTTTGCATCGCTTTGAGTTCGTCGGCGCCCCATGCATGAGGTTGTGTTTTTGGTTCGGCATGGTATTGATCCAGCTCCACCAATTGGTTTCGAATCTCTTTGGCAAACTCCTTTCCAAAGGCGGGCATTCGCGTCACCATGTACGGACGGTCTTTTGCCCCGTCTGAAATGATTTCCTCGATTGCCTTCGCTTGCAACTTATCACCCACACCCGTTAAAGGCGGTGGCACTCGTCCTTCATTTCCCATTTCGGGAGTTCGCGTCGTGAAGAAGCGATCGCGAAGCAGTTCCGGTCCGCCGAGAGTCCCACGGCTGTGGCATGCGTAACAGTTCTTGCTAGCCAGCGTCCAATGCAACTGCTTTGAGGAGTCCAATGAAACGTCCAGCGACTTCAAAGCAGTTCGAATCGCTGACTTTTGTTGGAAAGAAAGATCGTATTGAGGAGCGTTCGGCGGCACCTTTTCCGAAAGGCATCCTGCGGCGCCATTCATGGCAGAGGTCAGCTTCGGAGCCTTCAATGGACTCACGATCAAGTTGCCTCCCACCTTTAGCTCGTGGCAGTTCGCACACCCGGATTGGGTGAACAGCAGTTTTCCTTGAGACACTAACTTGGGATCCGGGCGATACGTCGAGGGGATCAATTCCTTGCCCATATCCCCATGTGGATCCGCAGTGACCAACATGGCGATCGGAGTTCTCCCTTCACCAGGCGCCTCCATATCCAGAAAAAGGTCTTCTCCGCCACCACCTTCGAAGTAATCGATCCGAACCTTGTGGACGCCAGAACTTAATCTCTTCGATCCGGATTGCTCGATGACTGGATGCACGCCATCCACTTCCACCACCATTTGATCGTCAATCCAGAGGCGACTCCCGTCGTCAGAAGAAAGATGGAATTGGTATTCACCCTCCACTCCAATCGGTAAGTAAGCTTCGAATTGGATCGCGAAGTTATCACTTCGACCTGCGATACTCAGATCGAGCCCGGTGGTTGAGCCGGTCTTGACTGGTTGAAGCGATTTAAAATCGGGGAGTTTTTTCCATGAGCCGTGAAAAACTTTAGCGGTGAATTGCGCGGCTCCCGCCCCAGTGATCGAATCTCCTAGAAGATAACAAGCGATATCACGAGCCTCGGTAAATGAACTGACCAATTTGGGCATGTTCCCGTCAGGACGTATGGCGTGAGGATTTGCCAAGAACTTCGCTAAGGAATCAAGCGTATATTTTTTATCGATACTGCCCAGCGGAACCGAAGTACTACGAAGATCTATGTCGCTGTTGCGAGGAGCATGACATCCGACACATCCGATCGAATGATAAAGCTCTTCTCCTCTCTCTGCAGCATCCCCGTCCCCTGGACGATCGATGAGATTTCCCGTGGAAGCGAGAAAACTAGCGATGGCCATCCCTCTGTCTTTTTTCTCGTCTTCATGAAGAGCATGAAAGACATTTGGCATAGCCGTACCCGGCTTCGTGTCATGTGCATCCATGGTTAACGCAAGTAGATGATCGAACCGAATGCGCGATCCCACGGAATCTAAAATCGGCCCTCGATGTGCGACCAGCGATTTGTCTTCGCTGAGATGACACGCAGTACAACCTAACTGCGTTACTAACAACCGACCTGCTAAGTTTTCGTCGGCATACAACCTTTCCGAGCCGGGCAGCAGTGGTTTTCGAGCCTCTTGTTCTGCGTTTCGGGGTACCAGCCAGATGTTTCGGTAACGAATCGCATTGCCATGATCTTGCAAGTGAATTGGACCAGGGGCGCTTGACTCCTGCACTGGCGCTGCCGTTGTGATCCCAGGAACGGCAACAGCGTTCTGCACTACAACGCCGTTGAGTCGCACGGTCATTTTCGCATCGCTCATTTTCTTTCCAGAAGCGTCGAACCGAGCTGCATCAAACTCCACATCATAGGTTTGCCAAGTCAAAGGTGGAAAGCACATATTGAGGTCGGGATCGCGCACCGAGTAGATGCCTCCCGTCTCATTGTTTTTGCCGGCCAATCCAAAGGAATCTAGAACCTGTGTCTCATAGCGACCTTGATGGTATACACCGCTATTTCCTCTCCCCTGCCCTTCGCGTTTTGGCGCAAAGGGAGTTCGAAACTCGATATGTAAACTGTAATCAGCAAAGCGTTCCTTCGTCGTTGCGCCCTGCATTAACAGTCCGTCAGCATTGCGTCTGGCCCCTTCCTCCCACCGTTGATCCAGCGATTGCTGAGATCCATCAAAAAGGACAACCGCACCTTCAGGTGGTGGAGCATTTAAGGTGGGACTCATTCGCTCCGTTCGCATGAAACTTCGGCTTGCTACAATGCTCTCAACGGTGTCGGTGTCTCCTTCAATCCGCTGAGGCTCGTTTCGGTCCCATCCAGCACCAGGCAGTCCCCCAGCGTAGATAACGATTTCAAAATCCCCGCCCCCTTGAGCGATGACTTGCATCCCAGCAGCCGTCGCGACGTATTCACCCTGAATCAAAAAATCGGGATCCAATTGTGCAGTATCGGGCGCATCATACTCCACATCACCTTGCGCCCAAAGAACTGCCGAAAGTCCAGCCACCAACACCAATGGCTTTAATAGCGATATCAGAAGATTCATAGTTGTTCGGTACGAAACGAAATGCGGGAATCAAGCAGTGGGTCAATTATCCCCAAAAGTGTAGTTCATGGCTTGGTCCGAGGATAGAAAGACTCGCCAAAGCGATGCTCACTTTACCCTATCGAGGCAAGATTTCGTTGCCGCCGAAGCCGCTTTGGAATCCGCTGGGTTAACATCAGCTTGAGAAACGCGAAGCTGGGCCTTTTCTCCACAGTATTTCAGCATGTTTTTGTTCTTTTTCGTCCGCTAAGGGCGTGAGCGATTACTCGTATTTTGAAACGCTTT
>JBIKLJ010000338.1:0-4359 GCA_044359895.1 Pirellula sp. | reverse complement strand
TCAGCGACTGTGCCACCAGCAGATCTTCAATTGCCGCCCGCTGCTAACGAAGCGCCAGCAACCGCCCCCAAAGTAGAGGAACCAGCCGCACCGGCGGCAGATCCAGTGGCACCTGCCGCGGAACCAGTGGCACCTGCCGCAGAACCAGCAGCACCGGCCGCAGAACCAGCAACTCCTGCACCTGCGGGTGAAACGCCCGCTGGCGACGGTGTGCCCAAGTAAGGCTTGATGCTCTCCTTTTCTTTGATTTTTCCTCGTAATGGTTAGGCGCTGCCCTCGTGTTATTGAGCATGACTGGTCATGGGCAAGCCTTGGGAAACCACGGGGATACTGCCATCGAGGCGGAAATTCGAACCGTCAATAATCGGTTTTTGAAGGTCAGCTCCAAAATTTCCGATTCCATTTCGACGATGGACTCGAGCTTGGAGGGAATCGTTAGGGAATTCCTGAAGCGGGGCAGCGTGACCGTGTCGGTACGAGTCAGCCGCAAGGGGACCAATAATGCTGCCATCGTCAACGTGCAGACTCTTGGTTCTTATATCTCGCAAGCCAAGGAAATTGCAGACCGAAGCGGCGTTCCCTTGACCTACAATCTCGGCGAACTGCTGAATCTTCCAGGAGTGCTTGAAGGAGCGCGGATGGAAGACGACGAAGAATTGATGGATTCAGCCAAAGAAACGCTTCGCCAAGCCCTTCAAGATCTGCAAAGCATGCGAATTCAGGAAGGCCAAGCGATGGCAACCCAGTTTGATTTGCAGTTGGAACAGATCGGCCAACTGAAAGAACAGATCGCACGCAGGGCCCCCACCGTGATTTCCGATTATCGCACAAAACTGGAACAACGGGTCCGAACGGTTTTTGCAAGCTTGGGGCATGAAACCAACGAATTGGACCTGCTTCGCGAAACGCTTCTGTTTTCCGATCGCACGGACATTTCCGAAGAATTGACGCGGCTTGCAAGCCATCTGGTCCAGTTTCGCGACGCGATGGCACACCCCGAAAGCCAAGGTCGACGCCTGGATTTTCTGATCCAAGAGATGTTTCGCGAGGTAAATACTATTGGGTCCAAGGGAAATGACCCAGAGATTTCTCATTGTGTTGTCTCGATCAAGACGACCATCGAACAAATGCGAGAGCTGGTACAAAACGTAGAGTGAGTGAATTAAAATGTCTCAGATGACGAATCCTGGAAGACTTATCATCATTTCCGGCCCCTCGGGCTCTGGCAAATCGACGGTTGTTCAGCGTTTGCTCGCCGAATGCCATCTGCCGCTGGAGCTGAGCGTTTCCGCCACGACTCGCTCCCCCAGGCCAGGCGAAATCGATGGAAAAGATTATCATTTTCTCAGCCATAAGTCGTTCACCCAAAAGCGAGAGGCTGGAGAATTCTTGGAGGCGAAGGAAGTTTTTGGGCTTGGGACTTGGTATGGAACGCTGCGATCAGTCGTTTCGGCTGGTCTAAATCAAGGAAAATGGGTAATCTTAGAGATTGATGTTCAGGGTGCCTTAGTCGTTCTGAGAGACCAACCGCAAGCGATCACCATTTTTGTCCATCCAGGATCGATGGAAGAATTGGAGAATCGGCTTAGAAAACGAGGGACTGAGTCCCCAGAAGCGATTCAGCGCCGGCTGGACGTTGCAGACCAAGAAATGGCTTTGAAGGGCCATTACACCCACGAGATCATCAATCAAGAAATCAATAACACTGTTCATCAATTGTGCACGCTGCTCACGCAGTACCACGGAGAGACCATTCCATGCTCGAAGAACTAAAAGAAGAAGCTATCGTCAATAAAGTTGGCGGACGATTCAAACTCTCGACGCTCATCCAAAAGCGTCTTGTACAACTCAACCGCGGAAGTCGTCCTTTGGTCGACATGAACTCGGACGATCGCATGGAAATCGTGATCCAAGAAATTTTGCAAGACAAAATCTTCTTGACCTCCAATGGCGAAATGAAGGTTGTCAGCGAAACAGCGGATCTGGGTGATTTGCTGGACCTGGACACTAGCGATCTGTAGCCTGCAGAAAGCACATCGCTGATGAATCAACGCGTCGTTGTCGGGATCTCGGGTGGCATCGCCGCGTACAAGTCTGCCATCCTCGTTAGCCGATTGGTGCAACGAGGATTTTCGGTTTCTGTGGTTCTGACCGATGGGGCCGAACATTTTGTTGGACCCGCGACTTTTGCCGCCCTTTGCAATCAACAACCTGTCACGAATATCTTTGATAGCAGGTTTCCATTGGGTGCTCATATTGAGCTTGCTGCTGATTGCAAATTGATGATCGTGGCTCCAGCGACGGCACACATCATCGCGAGCTGTGCGCATGGAACATCAGACTGCTTGCTCTCCACTTTGTATTTAAATATGGAGTGCCCAGTCCTTTTGGCCCCAGCCATGAGCACTCCTATGTGGGATAAACCTGCGGTGCAACGCAATGTTCAGCAACTTCGAGACGACGGCGTGCATTTTGTTGGGCCGGAATCGGGTTGGCTGTCTTGTCGAAAGATCGGTGCCGGTCGCATGTCCGAACCGGAAGCTATTTTGGCCGCTTGCGAACCTTTCTTGCTTTAGGCGCGAAGAAGTCGATGGCTCATATCGTTATCACTTCTGGTCCAACTCGACAGTATTTGGACCCTGTTCGTTATCTGACGAACGGTTCGAGCGGCCTGATGGGTGCATCGCTGGCCCAAGCCGCTTTGGAACTTGGGCATGAGGTGACCGTAGTGAGCGGACCGGTTTCCATCGCCTATCCGATTGGTGTGCGCCAGATTGATGTGATTACCACGCAAGAGATGCTGGATGCCACTGCGGACTCGTTCAAGAAGGCGGATGGTTTAATCGGTGCTGCGGCACCTTGCGACTACATGCCAGAGCATGTCGAGCAAAGCAAGATGAGCAAAACCGGTATGGGGTTGCAATTGACTTTGCTGGAAACGCCGGACATCGTGGCAACGATGGCGGCGCGTCGGAATGCCAATCAATGGGTCGTCGGTTTCGCATTGGAGACTCAGGATGTCCGATTTCGTGCGATCGTCAAAATGGCGAAAAAGTGTTGCGACATGATGGTGTCTAACAGCGCTGGCGCGATGAATTCGCTTGAAAACTCCGTGGAGGTGTTACTGAAGGACGGATCTGTCTTGGGCAGGATCGATGGCCCAAAGCTGGAAGTGGCCCGCGGTATCATGGCACATGTCCAAACGCATTTGATCAAGGTAAAAATCTGAGATGCATACCGAATACCCCGACCTCCCAGATGTCTCGAAATCGCTCGATGTTCTTGTGGTAGCCCCTCATCCTGACGATGCGGAACTTGGAATGGGAGGCGCCATTTGCAAGATGATACGGCAAGGCCTTCGGGTAGGGGTAGTCGACTTGACCAATGGTGAGCCCACTCCTTTCGGAAGCCCTGAAATCCGAGCTCAAGAGACTCAGCTTGCATCCAAACATCTCGGTCTTGAATGGCGGTACAATTTGGGATTCAAGAACCGATTTCTCGAGGCAAATCTGGACAACCGTCATCGTTTAGCCGGCCTGTTTCGCTTGGCTCGTCCCAAGTGGATCTTCGCGCCCTACTGGTCGGACGCTCATCCCGATCACGTCGCAGCCACAGAACTGGTCGAAGCGGCTCGGTTTTGGAGCAAGTTGACGAAAAGCGACATCCCGGGCAACCCGTTTCATCCGGAACGCATTTACTACTACTATTGCATCCACTTGAAATTGGTTCCTCAGCCGGCCTTTGTTCTCGATATTTCTGCCGAATGGGCCACCAAAGCGGCATCCATCGAGGCTTATCAAAGCCAATTCGTAACCGGCAGATCGCTTCCACCCGAGGACTTTATGGAGCGATATCGCGAGGAAGCTGGATTTTGGGGAAAGACAATTGGGGTGCGATATGGCGAACCTTTTGCATCCAAAGAGCCGATCGGGATGAAGGATCTTCACTCTCTGATTTAAGACGCCGCGCCAAGCCCGCTGACATTGGCTTAACTCCAAGCGGGCTGGTATACTGGAAGGACGTCCACCCACCCGCCCTATCACGTAGCTCTGACGGTTTTCTGCCGATGGCTGCGCCCACCTTCGATTGCGAATATGCGAAATCACTTTCGTTCCCCCGCCCGTTTTCAGTACGCTTCCGTAGGCTCCATTGACTCGATTCGCTTCCTTTGGAAGGTAGCTTTTTCGTGGATCTGGATTTGTCCAATTCTTTTGGGCTCGGTCGTCTTGGCCATGGAAACAGCCGACGAGCAACCCGCGCCAAAGTTGGATCAAGCCAAGGTCGACTTTTTTGAAACGAACATTCGACCATTGCTGATTGAGCACTGCTACGAATGCCACTCCTCAAGCAAGGACGACA
>JBIKLJ010000120.1:0-15216 GCA_044359895.1 Pirellula sp. | reverse complement strand
TGGTTCGGATCGGCTACCAAGAGCGGCCCGAGCTATTCGACCTGAATGTCCGAAAGAGAATTCCACTTCACGCCCAGGTGTTGGAAATCGACGAACGGTTGGATACGTCGGGAAAAGTGCTTCGGCCGATCGATCTTGAATCGACAGAACTTCGCTTGAAGGATTTGTACCAAAGTGGTATTCGTTCGATCGCAATCTGCTTGCTCCATTCTTATTGCAATCCGATTCATGAGCTAGCGGTTGAAGAAATAGCGAAGGGGATTGGGTTTCCTTGTATCTGCGTCAGCAGCCGCATTGCACCCAGGATTAAAGCGGTGTCGCGTGCGGAAACCACGTTGGTGGATGCTTATTTGACCCCCGTTGTCCAGCAGTACTTGAATCTAGTGTCCGAGCAGTTTGGCTTGGAACATGATACCGACCTCAGAATTCTCACCAGCGCTGGCGGGCTTGTTGCGTCGAGCTTGTATCGAGGCAAGGACAGCGTTCTCTCGGGACCTGCCGGAGGAGCGGTTGCCATCGAGGCCTATTCCAAGGCGTTCACGATCCCCAAATGCATCGGATTGGACATGGGAGGAACCAGCACGGACGTATGTCGCATCGATGGATCCGTCCAGTTGGAACAAGAGACGGTGAAGGCTGGGGTTCGTATGATGACTCCGACTCTTGCGATTCATACCGTGGCTGCTGGCGGCGGAAGCGTCTGCTGGTTTGACGGAGTGCAATTGCGAGTGGGGCCTCAAAGCGCAGGTGCGGACCCAGGTCCCGCTTGCTACGGTCGCGGTGGTCCACTTACGATTACCGACCTAAACCTACTTGCGGGTCGAATCTCAGAATCGCACTTTCCATTTCCCTTGGATCGCGACGCTGCCTCGCGCCGTTTGCAAGACGTGCTTGCGACCATGCACTCGACCGTTCCAGCAGGGGCGCCCCAGTTCAGCGAAGAAGAATTGTGTAACGGCTTTCGTCTTTTAGCCAACGAACACATGGCAGCCGCCGTTCGCAGTATCTCCATTTCGCAAGGGGCGGATCCTCGCGAACACTCGCTTCTCGGATTCGGAGGGGCCGCAGGACAGCACATTTGCGAGATTGCAGACCTGCTGGGAATCCAACATGTGATCGATCCACCGGAAGCAGGTCTACTGAGCGCTCTGGGGATGGGAATGGCATCGGTCCAAAGGGCCATCTCCAGACCCATCTACGCCACGCTGAGGACGATCGAGCCTGATCGGTGGAGCCACGTGCTGCAGAGCATTCGGGACGAGGCCAAGCTTGAATTCCAAGACGAACGCATTGAATGGATGATCCCTCAGGAATCGATTGAATTGGAGCTCAAGTATACCGGCACAGAAGGATCGCTCATGGTCGCTGCCACCCATTCGCAACTGGCTCAAGGCGCACAGCAGGTTGGTCAATTGCTTTCGCAAAAATTTCTTGCAGAACATCAGAACCGATTTGGATATGTACGACCCGGTAAGGATATCGAAGTCTGCTCCATCAAGTGCACCTACCGCGTTCCTGCAGAAAACTTGCCAGAGCAGATCTCGATAACGAACACAGGAAGGAACGATGGTCGTTCCCAAGGTGACACTTCTGCTGACAATCCAATCCAAAAGCCAATCGTGATTGCACAGCGGCATGAACTGGCACCGGGGAGTAAGCTGGTTGGGCCCGGGCTGATTGTGTCCCAAGGAAGTACGACCTACATCGACGATGGTTGGATCGCGGAAGTGCTTTCCGATCGCACTCTGTCGATCACCCGGTCGATCAACCGCTCAATTGCTTTGGAGCTCAAGGAACACGGTTCCTCGGATTCGGATGTGAATGCTTCGGGCGAGTCTGTTGATCCGGTCTTGCGTGAAGTGCTGGCTCAGCGAATTGCAGCCATCGCAGACCAAATGGGGATCGTGCTCGAGCAAACCGCCATGAGCGTGAACGTGAAGGATCGGAGAGACTTTAGCTGTGCCGTCTTCGCAGGAAACGGAGAATTGATCGCCAACGCACCTCATGTTCCCGTCCATTTGGGAGCGATGAGCGAAACAATACGCTGCATGTTAAAACACTATCCTGACATGCAAGATGGGGATTGCTACATCACCAACGATCCCTACCAAGGTGGCTCGCACTTGCCTGACGTTACAGTAATCACGCCGATCATGGTACCTAGTTCTCTTGGTGAACCGCGTCCCCTTAATGAACACCAAAAAGCTACTGGAGACGTTGATTTTTTTGTGGCTTGCCGAGCTCATCACGCCGAAATCGGTGGAGTATGCCCTGGGTCCATGTCTCCCACATCGAACCAGCTTGGACAAGAGGGAGTTATCATTCCGCCCATGAAGTTGGTCGACGCGGGCCGCAATTGCATGGAGGATGTTGAACGACTGCTGAGGGAATCCAAATATCCATCCCGTTCGGTATCGGAGAACCTCGCGGATTTGGCCGCTCAGCAAGCCGCCAATCAACGAGGCCGAATCGCCATGATCGAGCTGGCGGAACGGTATGGAGTTCAATTGCTAAAGCAGTATCTGGAGCATATCCAAACTGCATCCGAGCGAAAGACACAAGCATGGATACGTTCGCTTGGAACCGGTAAGCGGATGTTCGCCGATCGCATGGACGATGGAACGAAAATAGTGGTTGCGATGGAACCTTATTTGGATCCAGCTGGAAAGCCAAAGCTACGAGTGGACTTCACGGGTTCCGGAGCCGTGTCCCATGGCAATCTGAATGCGAATCCAGCGATTGTGTCGGCTGCCACGATGTACACCATCCGCTGTGCACTTTCTGATTCGTTGCCTCTGAACTCAGGTGTGCTGCGATGCGTGGAGTTTGTGATTCCCGATGGCATCTTGAATCCAGGGCGAACAGGCTTGCAAGTGAACTGGCCTGCGGTCGCTGGTGGTAATGTCGAAACCAGTCAGCGGATTGTCGATTGTTTATTAGGTGCGTTAGGATTGGCCGCAGCCAGCCAAGGGACCATGAACAACTTTTTGTTCGGGGATTCACAATTTGGTTACTACGAAACCATTGGTGGAGGAACTGGTGCAACACCCATGGGGGATGGGGAACATGCCGTCCATTCTCATATGACAAACACTCGTCTTACCGATGTCGAAGTTCTTGAGAAGCGATACCCTGTGCGGCTTGTTCGTTTTGGCATTCGCAAAGGTAGCGGAGGTCGCGGTCGATACACTGGCGGCGACGGCATGATTCGGCAAGTCCAAGCATTGCGTCCGTTAGAAGTTTCGCTCGTAACGAGCCGAAGAAATTCATCACCGTTTGGGCTTGAGCAAGGAAGTGCCGGCGCGCCAGGCGAAAACTGGCGAGTCGATCTCGTGGGAAATTCGCATCGTTTGGAGAGTTCCGCGCAACTGATGCTTCAGGCGGGTGAATCGATTCTGATCCTAACGCCCGGTGGTGGCGGGTTTGGGGAAGCGTTGTTTCCACCTGGATGAGTTAAGTCGCAACACCTGAACGGACGTTAATCGTGTTACAGCTTCAATCGTTTAACAGTCAGCCGAAGGCGTACCTTCTTTTGAGCCGCGGGCGCTAGCCGCGTTACGGTTTCCCTGCCAAATACGGTTATCGCGGCTAGCGCCTGCGGCTCAATTTGAAATGCCGAAGACCTACCACCTGTCGCCACTATCGTGGCTTCGATATCAATTGCGATCTTCGTCGCCCGCGAATGAACATGGGCACCATCGCGGCTAGCGCCTGCGGCTCAAGGTTCCCCGTCCCGGGAACCTTTTCGAAATTTTGAAAAAAGCTCTTGCTGGACAATCTCGTGTGCCGTACTGTGTAACCAGTACACCAGTTAGCTAACTCAGAAGAGGGGAAAGCGCGATATGTTCTTTTCGATCGATGAAAGCAATGGCGTGGCGATTTATGAACAGATTGTTCGGCAAGTCACCTTCGCTATTGCGGATGAAACCCTGAAGGTGGGGCAGATGCTTCCTAGCGTTCGGGCTCTAAGTATTGAACTAGCAATCAATCCAAACACCGTTGCCCGAGCGTATCAAGATTTGCTCGCGGACGGGATTGTGGAAACGTTACGAGGTCGTGGGCTGGTCGTCTGCAGTGGTTCGCTGAAGCGTTGCCGCGACCAGCGTCGCTCGATGATTGCGGAAAGGCTCAAGTCAGCCTTGACGGAAGCTTTGCATGGCGGCTTGGAGGCCGACGATATTCGGGAAATCGTAGACAGGCAACTCAATAAGCTGGATGGCAGTGTTGCCAGAATCAGCGACGCGGGCAATCTCTCCAACCCATCCGAAGTGAAATAATGGCGAACTGTATTTCTGTCAGTGGATTAGAGATGAAGTTTTCGGGCTGCGATGCTCTGCAAGGGATCGATTTGACGGTCCCTCAGGGTTCGGTATTTGCCTTGCTGGGTGAGAATGGGGCCGGTAAGACAACGCTGATTCGAATCTTGACGGGATTCCAGCAACCGACAGCCGGTCGCGCCGAAGTGTGTGGCTTGGACCCGCAGCGTGAATCGCTCGAAATCCGGCGGCGAGTGGGCTATGTCTCGGACCAGCCTGCTTTGTACGATTGGATGCGGATTGATGAAATCGGTTGGTTTACCGCTGCCTTTTACGCGGATGGCTTTTTGGATCGGTACAGCGAATCGATCTCGCATTTCGGTTTGCCTCGAAGTCGCAAAATTCGGAATCTCAGCAAAGGCCAACGAGCGAAAGTGGCTCTTGCGTTGGCGCTGGCTCCCGATCCAGAGCTTCTGATCTTGGACGAGCCGACTTCGGGCTTGGATCCGCATGTGCGGCGGGAGTTCATGGAAAGCATGGTCGATCGAGCTGTCACGGGCCGAACGGTCTTGCTGTCCAGCCACCAGATTGCGGAAGTGGAACGTGTTGCAGATCAAGTTGCGATCCTGCATCAAGGCAAGGTGCGGCTGTGCGATTCGATGAGTTCGATCAAGGAGAATGTCTTTGAAGTGACCGTAAGCTTGGAAGATTCCTTGATCGCTTTACCTCAGCTGGATGCGGGGGCCAAGGTGCTGTCGGAGCAGACTTCGGGTCGGCAGCGACGCATGATCGTGCAAGGCTTTACCGACGAAATGGCAAAGCTCTTGGAGTCGCGAGCTGGCGTTCATGGAGTCCGTTCGCGCCCCGCTTCGTTGGAAGAAGTCTTTATCGCAACAACTCGAGGGGTGTCATCGAAAGCTCAAGAGAAGAATGCGGCGGCTCGTTCGGATAGCCCGAAGTCTCCTGCAACATCGCTCGAACTTCTTACGGGAGGTGACTATGAATCCTAGTGCCATTTTCGAGAACCGCCGCTATCTGGTGCCACCCTCGCGCAGGAACATGATGTGGCAATTAGTTTGGAAAGAAGCGAGGCAGCTGGTCCCTTTGATCGCAATGCTTGTGCTGATTTCGGTCGGTTTGAATTGCCTGTCTTTCATGATTCGACCGAGCGAGTCCTCTAGTAGTTTGCGAATGGTCGCTTTCCTTGGGCTGCCGACTTTGTTTGCCGCTGGTGTCGGCGCCATGCTGGTGGGGCAAGAACGAGAAACCAGAACGTTGCAATGGATGGCTTCCTTGCCAGTGCCCGGATCGCTTCAGGCTTGGATCAAATTGTTGGTCGGAGCGTTGGGGTTGATCACGATGTGGGGAATTAGCTTTTCGCTGTTCGCCGTTTCTGCATACGCGGTCCAAGGCAATTTCAATATGAATGGGTCTGGCACGGATCTCCCTTTTTATCTCTTGCACTCCGTGTTTCTTCTCGTAGCCGGACTTGCATGCGCATGGTATTTTCACAACACCTTAGTGGGGCTACTTGGATTAGTGGCAGTCACTGTCTTGATCACCTTGGTCGACTCCTGGATCGCGGATGTTTTCGGGAGTGCGTCTGATGGGATTCGATTGACGGTTCAAGCTGCCTTTTGTGCGTTGGCCTTGGTTGCGATGCAGGTCACATCCTACCGAGCGTATCGCCCACAGAGGGTTGTGCGGTCCAGGAGTCAAGCTAACGAGACGATGGGCTATTTTGATCAGTCGTTCGGCTATGCGAAAATACTAACGCCCAGGTATGCGTTGCTCTGGCAGTTTTCCAAACAGAATCGATGGATACTGCTTGCGATCACTGCACTTTTTGCCTTGGGGGGTATTCTGTTGGGCTACAATAGCTTTTTCGATTACGGAATACGCGATGGACAAGATACGAATTTAGTAGTATTTGGGTGTTTTCTCATCGCTTGCTGCGGGCTGGGCGTGATTGTTTTCCAGGGCGATTCATTGCATCAGCGAATTCGATTTTTAGCAGACCGAGGCGTGTCACCGGGCATGATTTGGTTCAGTAGGCATGCAATCCCGTTCTCACTGTTGATGGCCTTCACGATTATTGTTGCTGCTATCGGTATCTATTCCATGGTGGGTACTCACGATTCGTCCCAGGATCGAAGAGTCATGCAGCTCGCATTGTTGGGTGTAGCAGCGTATGCATGGGTCATTTATGCCGTTTCGCAATGGGCTAGCCAAGCGCTGCGAAGTGCGATCGTCTCCACCATCGTTTGTCCGATCGTTGCTGTGGTGCCGTTTGCCTACGGAGCGTTCGTCGTGTCCGAATGCGAAACACCCATCGTACTGTTGCTGGTCAGCTGCGTGATTCCTTTCATTGCGACCTACCGAACCACGCAACAATGGATGGAGCTACGGGTTTCCAAGAAATTTTGGATTGAACATGGTATTTGGTTGACTATGGCAACTGTGATTCCACTTTTGCCATTCTTCTACAGCTACCTCACCTATCCGACGATTGCATCCGCTCAACGCGCCAAACTGCAGGCGGATGCGGAACTGTTCCGTAAAAGTTATTCCGCTTCCAACAGGATAGACCCTTGGGTGGACCCTAAGAACTTCTCGCCGGATGCCGGAGGGGACATGATGGGTGCTGGCGGCGCCATGATGGCTGCGGAAGATGGGGAGATGGGAATGCTGGAAGCAGGTACGGATGACGCAGAAAGTGTGGCGGACGCCAGCGTTCCAATCGTTGACGCAAAACCTGCCTCGGCTTGGGATCCACCAAGTGGGTTTGCGTCCAATGTTCTTGGTTATTCCAATACGACATCAGGTTTGAATCGATTGCCGATCGCCGAACGTATGGCCAAACGCGTAGAACATGTTGAAACGCAAATGGCTAGCTTCTTTCCTGGAACTTCAATCGAAGAGAGCCAGGAGACGCTACAGTTGTACAACGATACAACGCTTCTTCGCATGAAGCTGCAGGGGCCGAAGAAAACGGAGGCGGATCAGGATCTGTACCAACGAGCCATGAAGAACATGCTCGCCATCTGCAAAGGAATTCGAAGCACGCCTAGCTTAATTGGGCAACGCACCGCCGACCGTTACGATGCATGGCTTTTCAACGAACTGAACCAAAAGGAAGCTAACGACTTTTTGGGGGAGGAACTGGCCCTGGAGATCTATGGATACTTGCGGGACAAACGTGCTCGCCAGGACATTCGTTACCAGGCCGTCGTCCTGGATTGGTTCCAAGCAAAAAATTCGAACTCTCAAGTGGGACAGATAGGCCGATTCGATTTGGCCAAGCCGTTCACTTCTGCTCGCTGGAAGACAGATCGAGCTATCGATCAAGTCGCGTGGAATCTCACTCAATGTTTGTTCACACATTTTGGCAAACAAGACGCGATCCGTCGGGAAGTAGGAAGATTCTTCATGAATGGTAACTCCCGAGATTCCATTCGATCTCCATGCGGAAGCTGGTTCGGGAAATGGGAAACACAAATAGATGCACTTAAGCTATCGAAGGAGTCCGTCCAATGAAGGCGATTCAACAGACAGCGTTAACAAGGCCGAACCATCTTGCGGAGGGAATCATGTCGACGACGAAATCTGGTATTCGAGGTAAGTTGCGATGGGTCGCTTGGTTATGCTTGATCCCATTCGCAGTCGTCTTGGTCTTTGGGACTTGGCTTGCGAACCGAGAATGGAAGGCGTCGCGTTTGTTGCAATCGGAGCTGACGCAACTGAAGGCCCAGGGACAGCCGCTGGACAACGAAGCCTGGGCTACCTGGTTCGATGCTCGCACTCACAAAGAAGGAACCGACGCATGGCTGGAGGTGCTTAGCCTGAGCGAGGCGTCGTCCCGCATTGCACCGGACTTGCCTTTTGTGGGAGAAGGTTTTGTGCCCATCGACATTACCCCCGGCATGGAGTGGCCAAGTGAGCCAAGGGTTGCCGAGTTCCTAGAAGTTTTCGATCCCCTGATTTCGAAGATCCATCAAGCGGGTGAGTATCCCTCTCCGGTGTGGTGGCCTATTCAGTGGGGCGGTGTTGAGACACTTTTACCTCAGTACCAGGAATCCAGGTCGGTCTGTCGACTATTGCAACTGAAAGCGATGCACTCGCTATGGAAGAAGGATACGGAAGAAGCACTCCAATCCATCAAGTCCTGCTTGGCCACCGCTTCTGCTGTAGATTCGCAGACGATGTGGATAACGGATTTGGTACACTTGGCAGAAGTTGCTATGGCCCATGAAATGATCAATCGCTCACTTAGGATGGATGTCTGGAATGATCAACAGTTGGAAACTCTTTCAACGTGGTTGGGGCAGCAACGAGAGCCCATCGAATCGTGGAAATTATGTTTGACCGGGGAGCGAAATATGGCTTTGACGATTGACAATGGCTACACAACCACAGGTCAATTGGGCAGTCTGGAGGCGCTGAAATATATTCCCCGTTTGCCGAGCGATGATCTACGAATTCTGAAGTACTATCAGTCCATGATGGATTTGGCGAATGGGGGGATGGCTGGCCTTCCAGAACGGTGTGCCAAGTGGTCTGTAATTTGGGAGGAGGATTTCCAACGAAGTCCGTTCAGTGCCTCCACCATTTTGCTAACGATGTTTTCTAGCAATGCTACACAATTAGCCACTGCGTATGAACGCGTGGCGATCCAACAGCAACTGACGAAAACCGCAATTGCCATCAAGCGATTTCAAAAAGCCAATGGGAAGTTTCCCAATGCCTTGAACGATTTGCCCAGTCCGGATTGGCCGCTTGTGAATTGGTCGATCAACAAGCGAACGCCCTTGATCTACGAATTGGAAGATGGTCAGGCGAAACTTTCGTATGAAGGCGCGCCAGCGGCTGTATTTCCGTTGACTGTTTCGGGGACGCCAGAACAAAACTATTATCGTGCGAACGCGTTTGAGATCGTGATTCGGTAAAGCGCGAATTGACGCCTACCCAACTTCCCAGCATGCTATAAAGAGATGTTACGAAAACATCCCACTCCTGAAAACATTGAGAAGCATGCCTGAAATCGCTGCCCCGAAGCCTACGACGCTGGCCGAACTCCAAAAATCTGGCTGGAAAAGTCGCTCCGTCAAAGAGGAAATTCGTTCCAATTTTCTAAGAATGCTGGCTGCTGGCGAGCCGCTGTATCCAGGAATCATCGGATACGACGATACCGTCATCCCAGAGCTGAACATCGCCTTGCTGGCAGGGCATGATTTGCTTTTTCTTGGGGAGAAAGGGCAAGCCAAGAGCCGACTCATGCGAACTCTTGTTCGTTTCCTGGACGAATTCATCCCTTATCTGGACATTCCAGAAGTGCCCGTTCATGAAGACCCCTTCAAGCCAATCACAAACACGGCGAAGGAATTTCTGGCTAGTCACTCTGCCGACCAAGTTCCCATCGGCTGGTGGCATCGATCGGAACGCTATGTCGAACGACTCGCGCCAGGCACCAAGTTTGCTGACGTGATTGGCGAAATCGACCCCTCCAAGCTAACGGGCGGGGTCAGTATGAGTTCCGAGTCGGCCTTGCATTTTGGACTGATTCCTCGAATGCACCGCGGCATTTTCGCCATGAATGAATTGCCTGAACTGGATGAACTGGTCCAGGTCGGCCTGTTCAATATTTTGGAAGAACGGGATGTTCAAATCCGCGGATACCCGATTCGATTCGATCTGGATGTCTTCATTTTGTTTTCGGCCAATCCGGGCACTTATAACCGAAGTGGAAAAGTGATTCCTCAATTGAAGGATCGCATCGGTTCTCTGATCCAAACGCATTATCAAACCGATCGCGATCTCGGCATTGAAATCTTGAAGCAAGAAAGTGGCCTGGATCTAGGAGGGCAGTACCCCGTCCAAGTCCCTTACTTCATGACTCAGATTATCGAAGAGATCACCACTCAGGCTCGCAAAAGCAAGTATGTCGATCAAGCGTCGGGGGTTTCGGCCAGATTTTCGTTGTCCAATTACCGAACCATGATCGCTTCGGCAAGACATCGAGCTGTTTTGCTAGGCGAATCGGTTGCGGTTCCGAGGATCAGCGATCTTGGACACTTGTATTCCAGTTCTTTAGGCAAACTGGAAGTCGATTTGATGGGGAGCCACCAAATGACGGAACGAAAAATCTTGGATTCCTTAGTGGCCAGTGCGATTAAGGTAGTGTTCGAAGAATACACCAGCGAGCACGGAGTAGGGGAAATCGCCAATGTTTTCAATAAGGGAGTGCGGATCGAAGTGGGGGATCTCTTGCCCAGCGCGGACTATGCAGAAAGAATCAAGCACGTTCCGCCCGTTTGGGAAGCTGCCTTCGAAGTGAACGCAAACGACCAACCTGCCGTAAGAGCATCATGCGTCGAGTTCGTTTTGGCCGGTCTGTATAGCCTGGACAAGATTAGCCGAGCTAGCAAGCACGGAAAAGTCAGCTACGAAGTATAGCCCCAGGCTAGACGGCTTGTTGATTAAGTCGTGCAAGTTGATTTAATGGTACGACGGACTTCCTAGTCCGTCGAACTCCCCATGCACTGGCTGTTGATTTAATGGTACGACGGACTTCCTAGTCCGTCGAACTCCCCATGCACTGGCTGTTGATTTAATGGTACGACGGACTTCCTAGTCCGTCGAACTCCCCATGCACTGGCTGTTGATTTAATGGTACGACGGACTTCCTAGTCCGTCGAACTCCTCATGGCCGGGCTTGGAAGTGGGTCGTACCGCCCTTACCCAATAACGAAATGCATTCAATCAACAAGCCCTAGACAGTTTGATATACTAGGACGGATCGTTGATCGACTTTGTTTTGAAAATTTCGGGCGACTTGTGTTGCCCACGTTCACACTTCAGTTAAGGAATATTTTTCTATGTACCGTAAAACACTACTTGCAGGGATTGCCGCTATGGCCATGGTTTCAGGCAACGCATCCGATCCAATGGGATCTAGCTCCTCCGCATACGCCGAGGAAGCAGGGAAGTCCGATCTTCCAAAGGCCTTGACCTTCAAGATGAACACGTTGGATGGCGAACCAGCGGATATGAGCAAGTACGCTGGCAAAGTGGTCATGTTTGTGAACGTGGCCAGCAAGTGCGGTATGACTCCTCAGTACGACGCACTGCAAAAGCTGAACGAATCGTTCAAGGAAAAAGGGCTCGAGATCGTTGGCGTTCCTTGCAATCAATTCGGTGGCCAAGAAGCTGGCTCGAGCAAAGAAATCAAAGAATTCTGCTCCAGCAAGTACCACGTGACTTTTGACATGATGGAAAAGGTGAATGTTGTCGACAAGGGCAAGGACAAGGCTTGCGACTTGTTCAAGTACCTATCGGATGTGGACGCTCAGCCCAAGGGCAAAGGCCCTGTCGCTTGGAACTTCGAGAAGTTCGTTTTGGATCGCAAGGGTAATTTGGTCGGACGCTTCGGAAGCGGCGTTAAGCCAGATTCGGCTGAAGTCATGAAGGTCATCGAAGCTGCCTTGGCAGCGAAGTAGGCTTGAGGTGTGAGGCTTGAGGCATTTCTGGTCCCCGGGCTTTGTCCGGGGACTTTCTTTTTAGAAGACCATGGGCTTTCGCCCCATGGCTACCACCTGTCGCCACTATCGTGGCTTCGATATCAATTGCGACCTTCGTCGCCCACGAATGAAGGTGGGTACAATCGCGGCTAGCGCCTGCGGCTCAATTTGAAATGCGGCCCAGTGCCCTTGGACATTTCATTGTCTTAGTCCTGAAGGGACGGCAGGATGTAGCCATGGGCGTGAGCCAAATGGCACTCACTTTGTAGTTTGCGCAAGCAAATTATTGAGCCGCGGGCGCTAGCCGCGTTACGGTTTCCCTGCCAAATACGGTTATCGCGGCTAGCGCCCGCGGCTCATTTCGAACAAAGCGAGTGCCATTGGGCGTGAGCCCATGGTACTAACGCATGATACGATGGGAGCCATGAAATGGCGGCATGAGTTAGACGCTCCTGTCGTCCCTTCGGGACTTTCGGTTTTGTGTTGCCGAAGACCATGGGCTTTCGCCCATGGCTACCACCTGCCGCCACTATCGTGGCTTCGAAAGCAATTGTGATCTTTGTCGCTGTTGGCTGTGTCGAAGCAGGGTGTTAAACCCACTCTTGTTTCGGTCGCAGCAGCTACTTAAAGCATCTACTTACGCGAGAACAAGAATCGCATTCCTAGCTTGATGATGTCGGACAAATCAAAGTCTCCGTCGCCGTCTTGATCCAGCATTTTGCTAATCATGCTGCCGCCCGGCCGTTTCTCCACCGAAGAGCGTTCGCCACGCATCATTTCGGTGAGATCACCTGGATTGATGGATCGCGAATTTCCGGAAGTTCGAGTGCTTGCCTGTGCCTTCATGGCTCCCAAGATCAAAGGGCCTAGGATGGCGATCAAGGGTCCAATTTTCCTGAGATCTAAGCCGCTTGATCGTCCGATGGATTCTTCTACGCGACTCTTTTTGTTCCCAAGTGCTTTACCCAGCACATCATCGATCGACTTCGAAGAAAAATCAGTCGGACTTGTTTCGCTGCGTGAATGCCCAGCTGACGATGGAAGCTCATTCCCTGGCCCCAACGAGCGATCCAAAGGCGAAGAATGTTCTTGGGGCGGGAGCCGATCCGCTTGGAAGCCCAAGTCAGCATTGGCGGGAGGTCTGCCAGGGCGCTTCGGTTCATCGAATCCATCCGGCAAAATGTCTTCATACTTCGCGGCCGGTTTCGTTTGGTTTCCCGTTGGGAAGGCGGACGGGGCTGAACCGCGGCTGGATCCCCCCCCTGATCGTTGCTGGCCGCCGAGCAGACTGCCAAGGAGATCACCAAGCGAACCGCCGCCGATTCCTTGGATTTGCTGCGAGATCATCGCAGCACCTTGCTCGGTTTCCGAATGGCGACCAATTGCACTGATCAAGGTTGGCAGAGCTGCCGCAATTGCGGCTTCCGTTTGCGATTCATCCGCGTCTAAATGCTTCGCAATTTCGCGAATTTTTTTTTCGTCCAGCTCCGATGAAAGCAGATCTAGAACTTCCGACATACGATACCTCGAGAGAGAAAAGAAGTGACTGGGGAAAGGGGAGAGGGGGAACAAACCAGCCCTCGGAGCTGGTTCTCGGTGTCTACAGGGAACATCTTACCAGGAACCATTTTATCAGGCATCATCAAGAATAGCAGTGCGCGAAGGTTTAACACTGGTCGGGTTTGTATCTTGCTTTGGAATTCGATTGTGTTTTTCGGGTTTCTCAGGTCGATGACTCATCTGACCCCGGTCCGATCGACAAATGGGTCATGTGTAGCCATGGATGGTGCTTTTGGATTCTGCCTTTCTTTCAATGAGCGACCATTCCATGCGACTATTTATTATTGCATTTTGCCTGTCTTCCACTCTGACCAGCCTGAGTGCTATTGCACAAAACGGCGAGCCATTGACGGGAGGTTCGGTGCCTCCGAAGAGTGCCCGGTTCGAAATTTCCCCCGTGCAGCAATACCTGACAGCTAGGGCGCGAGCCGATTCCGAGCATCGTAGTGCAATCGTCAAATACTACGACATGATCGGCTACAACTACGCTCAGCCAACCATCAATGCAGGCGTGTTCACGCTAGCCCCGCCCCCAGTTCGCACTCGACGGATTTATATGTATCCAGGTGCAGGAACCTTCTACCAGTCCACTGGCACCTACGGCTTCTAAGACAAGCGACAGCCCGAATATTGCCCAAATCAGGCAGACTAATCTACTAATCGCTCAAGCTTAAACTTCAACTTCAACTCGAACTTCAACTTGTCTTAAACTCACAATCAACCGGTCAGCTATAACTGCCAAAGCGCAGAGTTGAAGTTGAAGTTGAGGTACAACCCCGGAAGTCCTCTTCCGGGTGTTACCGAAACCGATCTACGCTTGCTTCGGGACTTCGTGAACCACCAGCAGATTATGAGTATTGCTCAGTAGACCCGTTCCAGTCACGTAAACCACATGATCTCCTGGTGCTAACATTCCGCGTTCGATCCCCCACTGAGTGACCTCGTCAAACAATGCTTCGGGATTGTCGAGATTCTTGACTCGGTGCGGCATGATTCCCCAGAACAAACACATGCGCCGAAGTGTGTGGTCAGAATCGCTGACACCCAATGTTGGAATGTAGTTGCGTTGCTTGGCCTTGACCCAAGCGGTCCCGCCCGATCGGCTTGCGACCACGACTAGCTTTGCGTCGATCGCTTCTGCGATATTGGCTGCATTGTGGGTCACCGCGGAGGTGATGGGGTGCACTCGAGACGAGAAGCGTGTCTTACTATCTTGAGGCATCGACTTGAGCATTCTCTCGGTGCTCAACATAATCCGGTTCATGGTGTCGACCGTAATGATGGGGAAGTCACCAATGGCGGTTTCGCCGCTCAGCATGCAGGCGTCCGCACCATCCAGAATGGCGTTGGCAACGTCGCTTGCTTCAGCCCGTGTTGGACGTCGGTTATGGTGCATGCTCTCTAGCATTTGCGTCGCGACGATCACGGGCTTTAGCTTTTCGCGACATACTTGAATGATCCGTTTTTGCGCGACCGGTGTGTCCGCCACGTCGATCTCAACCCCCAGATCGCCGCGGGCCACCATCACCCCGTCTGCAGCATCGACGATCGCTTCCAGATGTTCTAGCGCTTCCCGCTTTTCAATTTTTGCAATCACCAATGCCTGAGCGTCCATGGAGGACAAAAGATTCTTGAGCGAAAAGACATCCTGAGCCGATCGTACGAAGGAAAGGCTGATGAAATCGATGTTATTTTTGGCTGCCCATAAGGCGTTTTCAATGTCTTCGGGACGCATCGACGAAACGGACAGCGACGTTCCTGGAAGATTGATTCCTTGTTTGGAACGGATCGTACCCTTGACGTTGACGATGCAACGAACCGAGTCGCGTTGTTTTTCAACGACCTCCATAGAAATCATGCCGTCGGCCAGCATCACCGAATGG
>JBIKLJ010000337.1:0-4407 GCA_044359895.1 Pirellula sp. | reverse complement strand
TCTACAGTGGAATGTTCCCGTTGGATTCCAACCAAGAACAGATTGATAAAGTCGTTGGAATGGTTAAGAAACTAGGGCTAACCATCTCGGCACATGGCGTAAACGGATTTTCCAAAAATGACGCTGCCAATAGGAAGGTTTTTGAGTTCGCGAAAAAAGCTGGAATCAAAACCATGTCTGCCGACCCGGATCCAGACTCTTTTGAAAGCCTGGATTCTTTGGTGAAGGAGTTTGATATCCGAATCGCCATTCACAACCACGGTCCAACCCATCGCTACAACAAAGCTCTCGATGTATTGAAGGCGATCGAGAAGCACGACGTACGTATCGGAGCCTGCGCCGATTTGGGACATTACATCCGGTCGGGAGAAAACCCCGTGGATGTTATTCGCTTGCTGAAGGGCAGGTTGTATGGAGTTCACTTAAAGGATTTTGCCGAAAAGAAGGACCAAACCAAGGGAGTGATCCTTGGAAAAGGCCACCTGGATTGTTTGTCGGTTTTTGAGGCGTTAGACAAGACAGGTTTCCCTGCTGACGGCGCTCTATCCTTAGAGTACGAAGAAAATCCGAAGGATCCGATCGCCGATATTCGGGAATGCTACAACGTTGCCAAGACAGCCTACGATGCGTAGGGACTTTGTGACTCCAGATTGACTGAAATTCAGTAACCTCGATGCCAAATACAAAACTCATTATTGGCATTGATGAGGCCGGCTATGGCCCAAACATGGGTCCGTTTGTAGTTTCTGCAACAGCTTGGCGATCACCTCGCGAACTCGACGTTTGCGAGTTGGGTCAAATGCTTGCGCCGGAGTTTCAAGCAAAGCCCTTACGAAAGGATTCCAAACATGTTCCCATGGGTGATTCGAAGCTGATCAACCAAGGCAAAACCGGACATGCAAGTTTGTTTTCGGGAGCACAGTTTCTTCTGGGGGCCATTGCAAAGGCGCATCGCCCACAATCGTTGGACGATGTTCTTGCGCGGATTTCGCCGGAGGATTGCAAACGACTCCGGCAGGTTCCATGGTACCGTGAGGCTTGCCCGCCAAAAGATGGCTCTGGCATTGATTGGCTATTGGAAAATAGTTCCTATCAGGACGCCGAAAAGAAAATGGCGCAGGTCGGATTGGAGATGTTGGATGCACGGGCTCGCGTTATTGACGAGCCTGAATTCAATCGGCTCGTGGATCGAATCGGCAACAAATCATCGTTGCTTAGCGAACTGAGCTTGAATCTGGCTCGCACGATGATTGAACGAAACGCGGCTGTTGACGAGCCAATCTTTGTGTATTGTGATAAGCATGGAGGTCGCAATCGTTACCAGCCATTTCTGATGGCTAGCTTCGATCAAGAATGGTTTGCTGTTCAAGCAGAAGGGCAACGCTGCAGTGAATACAAAGCAAATTGGGCAGGTTCACCCATGACCATTCGGTTTCAAGTGGACGGGGATTCGATTTTCCCTTCGGCTGCGTCATCGATTTTATGCAAATGGATTCGCGAAGAGCATATGTCAAAGCTCAATTCTTTCTGGCAATCCAAGAGCGATGGCGTTATCGCACCAACTGCGGGTTATTATGTTGATGCGATTCGCTTTTCGAAAGAAATCGAATCGGTATCGCAGAAGTTGAACCTGAGTCGTGATAGTTGGTGGCGTAAAAAGTAACAAGCCTCGGATCGGTGGCGTCTGAAATCAGACGCTTTCCAATCCGAGGCTTGCTGCGTATCTGTTCTGAGTCGAGGACTCAGTTTGGGAACGACGGTTTATCCGATCTACTTTTCACGACTCTCTCGAGGGCGTGCGTTGAGGGGACAAACCATCTAGGGACGATCTTCCTTCAGGCTGCGGAGATCAGCCGGTTGGATGTGATTCGCTTTGCGATTTTCACGTTTGATCGCTTCATAGACTTCCTGCCTATGGACAGGAATATCGTTGGGGGCTTCGATACCAAGCCTCACTTTATCCCCACGAATGTCCACGATCGTGATAACTACGTCATCACCGATCATGATGCTTTCGTCTCGATGACGCGAGAGTACAAGCATTGCAGACTCCTTTTCTTCGTTACGGTTGCATCCAGTGCAACAGGGTTGGGTTTGAACAGTGGGCTGTACCAAAGCCGGCTACGGTGTGAATGTATCCATTCCTCGGTACGGCAGATGGTATCGGCGGGAAAATGCTGGCGCATCAGGCTTCAGCGATGCTTTCCGTGAGCAACTGCTGTTCTGACTTTAACGCGCAACACGTGCGAATTTGGAAATTAGATTCTGGCTTTCGATGGCACGGTCATGAATCGTGTTCTACGCACATGATTCTTCTAAGACCAAAAGCTGTTGGAACATCACAGTGCGTTGGGTGGTTTTGTAACGTTAAGATCGCTGAGACTGACAATTCCAAGCAAGACGCCCCAGTCTGAAACGTTTCCGTAGTCAGTACGCTTTAACATGAACTTCTTGAACTCTGCGATTCGATAGCACATGTCGTCAAGCTCACCTTAGCTTGCCTCACCTGCCGAGGTAGTCTCCATCGACTTCGTCGGGTGAATTGCATTTTGTCAAGCATCTTCTCTAACCGTTCTACTCCCACTCTAGAAGTTAACATCGTGAAAAGACGCTACCCGTCGCATTTGAAACTGCACGTAGAAGATTCGGCCTCCCTGATTGCGTCGGCTAACGAACGCACCCGAAAGAGCAGTTTCTCCGCTCAAGGGCAGGATGAGATCCAGGATCTGCTACGGGCTTTCTCCGACGCGACAAACTGGGCAGTGAGCGATCGGCCAAAGCAAGTCGACCCCAAGGGCGATGTACCCAGTCACCATATGGCGCAAGCACCAGCGAGCAAGCGGTGGCGGTTGATCGAGACCATGGTGCAAGATGGGGTGATCGATGCTATGGATTTAGCCGAGTTGCCGTCGGTATCCATGGATCGTGCCCAAGACTTACTGTCATCCATTGAGCGACTTGTGGATCGGCTCGATCGAGCGGAAGAAACCGTCCGTCGCCAAGAAGCAGAACTGGCGACAACGTTAGGGGTGGCCAGTCACAGCGATCGACAACGCGAAACAGCAGATCGATTGGAAGCGATCCTGGAAAGTGTTTGTCGGTCGATTGGTGCTGTGGCTGGAGCAATCTATGTTTTGGACGATGACACTTCTTCGCTTAAAATGCGATCTTCGATTGGCCTGCCAAGAAATCGGCTGACAGCCCCACCTCGCGAATTGCGAGGATCGCTAGCGGACTTGGAGGCACTCCTTGGGAACGCTGTGCTACTGAGCGATATCGAGCACATGCACGACTGGCCAAGTCCCGAACCCTATGCATCCGCTTTGGTGATTCCAATCGGATCAACCACCATGCCACACGGAACCATGTGGTTTTGGTCCGAGAAATCACGATCGTACAGCGCTACGGAAGTCGAAGTTGCGAACTTGGCTGCCGGGCGTGTGATGTGCGAGATCGAGCAGTCCATCCTTGGGCAAGAGATTCATCAATCTCGAATCATTCAAAAGCAATTCGACACAGCCAGCCTTACTCAGGCGAGCATGTTGCCCGATAGTCAGATGCTTCATCAAGATTTCGATGTCAACGGCTGGACCTACCAGAACGGTAGCATCGGCGGCGGCTTTCACTTCTGGGATGTCAATCCGCAAGAAATGATTACCATGGCGGTTGGCAATGCCAATCAACAAGGACCGGATGGCGCTTTGGTATCGACTGGTATCCAATCGATCCTTCGAGCTTTTTGGACGCAGGGGGGAAGCCCAGCAGCCATCATGAGATCGATCAATGACACCATGTGGGCCTTGCAAGAAGCCGACTGGACCGCATCGCTCAATCTGCTTCAATTAAATCCAAAAACTGGCTATGGATCGATATGCAGTGCTGGCAACATGGAAACATTCATTGTATCCCATCGAGGATTTCGACCTATCGGAATCCCTGGCCCAAGAGCAGCTTTACTACCGGACAGCATTTTTAAGTCGAGTCGATTCTGCCTGCAATCTGGTGAGATACTAGTCTCCTATACCGCTGGAATCCTGGACCAGAGCCGCTCCAAAGCCAAGCCAGCTACCCAGCCTTTGGGCAAAGGAAAGCGAGCGCCAAAACCGGTCAACTACGCACAGTTTGATCAAAGCACGTTTCTTCAGATTATCCGAGAAATGGCAGACGAAAAGGCGAACGACATCACTGGCTTCCTAGCCAGGACCCTTCCCACTTTTGATCGCAGCTCGAACGATGATGGAGACCGATCGTTGATTCTGGTTCGTAACACTCGCAAGGGAACACGCTAGGTTGCCTGTTCAAGCAAGACTGACGGTTGCTCTGAGCCGTGAACGCTAGCCCAATGGCACTCACTTGGTTCGAAATGAGCCGCGGGCGCTAGCCGCGATAACCGTATTTGGCAGGGAA
>JBIKLJ010000119.1:0-15343 GCA_044359895.1 Pirellula sp. | reverse complement strand
TTGCGCACGCAAATTACTGAGCCGCGGGCGCTAGCCGCGTTACGGTTTCCCTGCCAAATACGGTTATCGCGGCTAGCGCCCGCGGCTCATTTCGAACAAAGGGATTTCCATTGCGCTAGCGCCGGGGGCTCGTCAAACTACGGCTTGGGTGCGTTGCGGCTAAGGTCGCCGTCGCGAGTTTGGAACAGCTCTGATACTCGCCCCGGGTTGTCACCGCCAGCAGCTGGCTTTCGATAGTCCTCGGCCTTGGCTCGCAAGCCAGTTCCGATGGGCAACACCTCGCCTGCTTTTCCACCTCGAAGATAGCTCAAAAGCTTATCTAGGTTCATGCGTCCGATGTTCAGAGCCTTTGCCTGCAGCTCGATCTCACCTCGTTTTTTCGCTGCGATGGAAGTTGCATTGTCGAGCTTTCCATCTTCTGTGAGTGCTTTAGGCTGAAAATCTTCGCCGATGACAAGCCAATTGGTATCGATGCTAAGGTTTCCTTTGAGCTCTCCATTAGGAAGAAGTTCTGCGACAACTTTTCCACCATTCTGCTCGATCAAAGCCCGAAGAGTATCGCGATCGTCCACCGAGTCGCCATCGATATCCATCTTTCCAACCAATGCATACAAGACATCTTTTCCTGCTTGCCAGCCTGGCGAGTAGATTTGGTCGCCTTGCAAAATGGTCGTGGCAGCTCGATCTGCCAAAACCTTGCAGCGAGAAAGGCGTTCGTTGATGACCGCAATGACTTCAATCTTGGCTTTCGGGCTGACGCCGGAAACCTTCGTGATATCGGCATCAAGAACACCGAAGGTCACGCCTGGCTTCAAGCGATCTGCAAAACCAAGATTGATGTAAACCGTATCGCCACCGTCGGTCACGTTGGTGATCTTTCCTTGAGCGTACTGGAAGTCTTCACCCTGGATCTCCTGAAGCTTGCGATTCAACTTTTCGATTCGCTTTTGGAGGTCTTCGTTCATCGCGACTGTTTTGTCCAGCTCGTTCGTTTTATCCTTGATCTTCTTGTTAAGGCTCTGAACGAGGGCTTGCTTTTCCGTTTCAATCTTGGTGATTGTTTGTTGCTGCTGATTGATGTTCTCGGTGTACTTGGTCAGTTCCTTCTCAAGCTGGTTTGCGAGATCTTGAGCCTTCTGTTTTTCGGCATCACGAGCTTTTGTTTCCTGAGCGATTGTGGCTTCGTACTTATCCTTCAGCTCAATTTCTTTCTTGGAAGCGGTGTCCACTTGCATGTTTCGGGCGCGAAGCTCTTGCATCAAGGTAGCAACCAGCTTGGTGTAACTGGGTTCGCTTGCCCCTGGGCCAAACAACGCCATGTTTTGCGTGTAGACCTTCACGGCTGCGTTCAGCTTTTCGTCTCCCGAAACAGTGCTAAGAAGCTGATTGAATTCGGATTCCGTGATGGGGGTACCCACCCCTACGATTCGTTCCAGCACTTGGCGAGCATTGGATGCTTTCCGCAATTCATCCGTCGCCTTTTGCTCCTTGGCGATTGCCCCTTCCACGGTCTTGGCGTTGGTGCCCGACTGGAAAATGACAAAAAGCATTGCGCCCAAGCAGGCCAGGCTCACAATGGACATAACGGTCACGTAGGCTTGCCAGACATAGACGTTGCGATCGCGAGCCATGAAGTACCTCTAAAGTGAGCTTGGTGAGCCAAAACAAGAGCAAAAGTGGATGAGAAAAACAGCCGCTAGCCCGAAAATGACAGGGTACATCCCCGAAAAATGCATGCCAGCTCTTGTAGCATGGTAAATCGCTGGTGCCCCACCGTCAAACATTCTCTGATCGGTCGAGTCGAATTTCCGAAAAGAGAGTGCCGAAGAATCGGCCCACCTCGTCGTACGAAAAGCCACTATCTCGCTCGTGTTGCAACAGTAAGGTAGCTTTCTTTTGCACCCGAGCATGAGTTTTCGAACAAAATGAAGGCGATTGGATAGAAATCGTGTCCGGAATGGTTGGCGAATTGAGCCCGCCCCAAGGGAAACCGAATCGACTCCTGGCCTGGAAATTCTATAATTTCATGTTCGTTTCCTGGACTGACTCGGCGGGCGATGGTAACGCAAGTTTACTCAGGTAAGGGTGTGCAGGACGGCCGCGATCGATTACACGGAATGTGAGGGCCGGGAAGCGAGGCCGTAAATCTAATTTCCTATTAGCAACTTACCTGCCAGCAGACTACTATCAAAGAGACTCTTTCTTTTCCCACCAGGGTACCTTTCATGAAGATCCAGAATTTCATCTCGCCGTTGCGTTTTCTTGCTGCAATTTTCGGTGTTTCCTTGGTTGCGAGCTTGCCACAACCAGGACTGGCGGAAGTCAACAGTCATTCCGCTGCCGCTCTCGGGCTTACCTTAGCTTGGGAAACCAATGTCGGAGGCGGGCCTCTCGCTCACGGCGAACACAGCTTTGTCATTTGGCCTCATTCGACCGCCAAACAGGAGTCGGTGACCGTCAAGTACGGAACCAAAGTTCTGATGCAAATCCGAGGAGACGAGATCGACCAAGAAGCTGTGGATCTGGCAATTGCCAAAGGCGAGTCGATCGAAAAGCTACCTCGCATCGGTATGGAAGGAGCCATGAAACGCGCCGAAAAGCTAGCCGCCACCTACAAGACGCTAGGGAAAAAAGTGGACATTGTTCCAAGCCCCAGCAGTCAATTGACGTACATCGTGACGCTTAGCGAACGAGGAATTTTGACAACCATGGATGCCGAAACCGGTGAAGTGATATGGGCTGCGGAGGCCGGAGATCCTCGGTTGCCGTTCTATGGTCCCGGAGTGTCCGATGATCATGTAGTGATAACCAATGGAAACTTCTTAACAATCTTCTCTTTGGAAGATGGCACCAAGCTAAACACTCGCAAGCTTCAGTTTACCGCAACGGGTTCCCCTTCCGCGATGCCGGGGAAGGCTTTGGTTCCGTCCGATGGTGGGCGTCTGGTGGGCTACGATGTTAAGGACTTGAAGGAAGCCCCCATTGTTCTGCGGAGCGGCAATGAAAATCGAGTCGCCATACAAACGTCGGTCAATCGTCGCTTTGTTTGCTGGCCAATCAACTCCAAATTGATTTTGGCGGACATTGAAAACAATGCAAGGCTATGGACTTCGATCGTGGCGGGCGAAACCGTGGTGGCATTGCCGGTTGCAGTTGAAACCGGCTACATCGCCTGTGGCGTCAACGGAACGGTCATCCACTTCTCCACCGACCGCGTCGACTCGATCCGTTGGAAACGCCGTCTTGCCGCCCAAGTCACAAAGTCACCGGTTGCTTCCAAGGAAGCCGTCTTCATCGTGAGCGATGAAGAAAAGCTCTTTTGCATGAGCATCACCGACGGATCCAACCTGTGGGCCAATCCGGTTCGAAACATCCATGGCATTGTTTCTGTCGGCAAAGATCATGTTTATGCCGTCAGCGGAAGCAATCAACTAGTATCCATCGACAAAGCAACCGGCACCGAGGTCAAAGTCTCCAACATCCAGGCTCCGAAAGTACTTCCCAATTCCATTTCCGATCGACTGTACTTCATCGATTCCCAAGGGGAACTCACTTGCCTTCGAGAAACGGCCGCAGAAGACCCCGTCTACATTGCAAACTTCAAAGCAAACAATGACGATGCTTCTAGCAAGAAGAAAGAAAATCTCTTGGACGATCCAACGGAAAGCACCGATGCTGCGCCGGTGGAAGATAGCCTGTTCGAAGGGGCTGGCGATGCTACGAACGACCTGATGGGAGATGACCCATTCGCCGCAGACCCCATGGATTAAGTAAGACGTCAAGTCATCGACTCAGGTCGATTGCAGCTCGACACCCTTCAAGCAGCTCGATTCGCCTTGGTAATGGCGGAGGGGACATCTTCATCCATCGGCATCGTGCCTTCGTCAGGTGTCAATAACTTGGTCATGATAAAGCGAGCCGCTTGGTTGCTCGCTCCTGGCTTGGCAAATTGACTGGCCAGACGTTGTAGCTTTTGACGCCGGCTCGCACGGTATTCGTTGTCGGAGATGAGCTTCGACATTTCGAGGGTTACCTGCTCGATCGATTTACGAGCGGAGGCCGAATTCAATGCTCCATGAGATAGGAACTCAGGAAAAACGACTTCCTCCGACATCATGTTCGGCAAGGACATGCTCTTGCATCGGACCAGCATCTTCGCCATCCAAAAGGTGAATTCACTCAGATGGTAAAGCACCGCAGCCGGCTTTCCTCGAGCCATCAGTTCGAGCGATACCGAACCGCTTTTCATCAAGGAACAATCACTCAATTCCAGGATTTCGCTGGTCTTGCCCGCGAAGATATGGATGGGCAGTTTGGCGTCGGCCGCTTGCAACTGAGAACGACACCACAACGCATGCGAGTCTTTAAGGGCGGCAATCAAAAATTGAGAGTTCGGATGCTTGGCTGCTAATCGCCGAATGATCTCCAACTGAAGTGGCCATATCGTGTGCACCTCGTGGTCGCGCGAGCCGGGAAGTACCGAAATCTGAATCTTTTTGTTGTCCCTCCATTTATCAATGAATCGAATATCCAAAGGTTGCTGCGCAACCGCATCATAGAATGGATGCCCTACGTAATGCGCCTTGACCTTGCGCTCGTGAAACCAAGGGGCCTCAAAGGGAAGGTTGCACAGCACATGATCCACGTTCCTTCGAAGCTTTTTGACTCGCCAACCACCCCACGCCCAAAGCTGAGGAGGCAGATAATAGAAAACAGGAATATTGTACTTTTTCGCCCGCTTCGCAATGTGCCAATTGAAGCCCGGAAAATCGACCAATACCACCCCATCCACGTCTCCCCTGGCAAAGCAACTCTCCGCCAAATCCGCCACCCGGAAAAACTCGCGGAGCTTAGGAAGAACTTCGGCAAATCCCATCACGGCCAACGTCGTTAGATCGTAATCGAGCTCCAGTCCCGCCTGGATCATCCGACTTCCGCCAAGCCCTCGAAACGTCGTGGATGGCGAAATCTGCTGAATCGATCGGATCAGGTTGGAGGCATGCAAGTCTCCACTTGGCTCGCCTACCGAAAAGAAAAGTCGCTGCCCCATAAATTCTTCCAAAACGTTAGGATCCAATGTCGTGATTGAATTGACGACACTTGCTGCGGTGGTTTCCAAAATGTGATCTCGTTTTGATTTTTCGGAAAGAAAACGGGGTATTGCTTAGCTCCATTCGAAGGTATACGTGAAACTGAGCAAACGAGGCAAGACGAGCAAACGCGCTTGCGTGTTGCATAAACTTTACCGTTGATCTCGCCCTCAAGGCTGACCTAGTGCCATGAATCGAGTAGCATAACGTGCAATTCCACGTTCCATCCGCTTTACCAAGGGAAAGACAAGTTGCCCAACGAACCCACTACCGGCCAAACCCAAGACAAAATCAATTTTAAAATCCGACGTGCTCATTTTGACGACTTAGATAGCATTCAAGCTTTGTTAAAACCATTTGTCGAGCAAAAGAAATTGCTCCGACGCATGCAATCGGAACTCATTCTTTTAATGGCCAATGGATACGTAGCGGAAGTGGTGGACGCATCAGGCTCCAACCGATTGGTGGGGTTTGCCGCCGTGGAAATCTATTCGCGTAAGCTAGGTGAAATTCAATCGCTCGCGGTTGCGGACGGCTACCAAGGGAACGGAATCGGCAGCGCTCTGGTCAAGGCCTGTGTCGACCGAGCTCGAGAAAAGGGCATTTTGGAAGTGATGGCGATCAGCGCCTCCGAGGAATTCCTACGCAAACTAGGATTCGATTATTCACTTCCTGATCAAAAGCGAGCTTTGTTTTGCCAGCTCCATTCGCGAGAAGAAATTTTTCGTGACGATGGCATCGAAGATTGATTCGCCTCGATGACGGAGGCGGTCGATCCCTATCGCAGCTGAAACAGTTTTCGCAAGGCGTTCACCAAGCTGTCCCGCTGGTCCGTTTGAGCGACCTCGCGGATCGACTGCAGCGGCGAGTGCAGAAGCTTGTTGGTTAGTCGATCGAACGCCTGAGCGATTTCCACTTGCATCTCAGCGGAACAATCCTGCATGGCTTGCTTTCCGAAAAGTCGGTCCAGTTCCAGTTGCTTGATGGAGTCTATTTGTTCTCGTAGGGCGCGAATGGTGGCTGTGGAAGAGCGATGCTTGACATCCCCGAGCAATCGCTCCACTTCTTCATTCACGATACGAACAGCCTTGGGCATTTGCTGTTCGCGAAAGGATCTGTTTCGATCGCAAACAATTTGAAGATCATCCACGGAGTAAAGATAAACACCTGGGAAATGGCCTATCGACGCTTCGAAATCGCGTGGGACCGCAAGATCTAGGATCAGTAATGTTCCTTTTTTCCTAGCCGCGGCAATGGTTCGAAAGCGTGCCTCGGTCACAATGGCTTGTTCGGCTCCGGTGGTACTGACAACGAGATCCGATTCGATCAAGAGCGGGTCAAGCTTATCCCAGGAGGCCGCTTTGACAGAAAATTGCTGGGCGACCTTTTCGGCTCGCTCTAACGAACGATTGATAATCGTGACTCGAGATGCTCCAGCACCTTTTAAGTATTGAAGGGTTTCGACCCCCATATCCCCGCTGCCGATGACCAAAATTTGCTTGTCATCAAAACGCTCAAAGAACTCGGAAGCAATCTCACTGACCGCAACGCTCGGAACGCTTATTCTACGACGATGGATCTCGGTTTCGTTCGTAACCCGCTTGACGACCTGGTTGGCGTGCTGGAAAACCGCGTGCATGGTCGGGCCTGTCATGCCAACCTTGGTCGCTTGGCTATATGCGTCGTGAACCTGAGACGCAATTTGCGACTCGCCGACAACAATGGAATCAATACTGCTTGCCACCGTAAACAAATGTTCGATGGCGTCTTGATCCTCCAGCTTTAGAAAATGGCGTCCGAACGATTCTGTCGGTTGGCTATGAAATTCCGTCATGAAAGCAACCATCTGATCCAGCGAAGGATAGCCAGCGGATTGCTGCGAACCCGCATACAGTTCAACACGATTGCATGTGTTCAGTAGAACAAATTCACAATCAGCGAATCGCTTTCGAAGCTCGGCAAAAGCGACTAAAACTTGCTCTCCCGAAAAGGAAATCAATTCACGTATTGCGAGGGGTGTCGAATGATGACTGCATCCCACCATCAGGAACTTCAATTGGCACCCCCATCGAAGCTCAAGCCACTTTGCGGATTCTCATCCAACCGTTTGGCGGGCACTTCACCATGCGGGGCACTCATCACCAACAGTACGGCAACCGCAACAATGACAAACGATAAGACGTTCATCCAAGCGGTTTGAGCCCCTTTGCCTCGTTTGACGAATTGCCATTGAATCCAAAATGCAAAGACAAGCCAAGCGAACAAGCCACCCGAAAAGAGAATTCCTCGATCGGTCCAATTGACTTGTCCGTCGCGAACCAAGTTCATGATAACGCCAGAGACCAATCCAAAACCGATGGATGCCGCACTGACCAAAAGGCAAAAGCTTCCAAACGACTGAAGGTATTCCAGGCTTGGCAATCGCAGGACCCCTTGGTGCGGCCGCTTGCGTTTCAGCCGATACGCTTGAATCAAATACATGATTCCCATGGCAAATCCCAGCGTGACCAGCATGGTTCCAATGGTCATGGATGCACCATGGACCAGCCGCCACAAGGTTGCCGAGCTACCGTTGCCAAGGGGTTCGCTGGGAACCGCCAACGATAGGCCTACCAAAACAAGCAGTAGAGGTAAAACGAATAACCCGATCAGGCTCTCGCGTCGCTTCAGCAGCAGCCAGATGTAAGAACAGGCAAGAGCCCAGGCGCTAACGATAGCCCAGTCGTGCCAGGATGAAACCAATCGAAGGGACGAGCTAGTCGACGCCGACAAGAAAATTCGGTCCAGTAGGTACAGCGAATGAGTGAATAGGCCGACCGCAGCTCCAACCAACAGAATACGAGCAAGCCAAGGCTTGGCTGCCGACGGCAGCGGGACACGACCGGTACCATCCAGCCACCTTAGTAACTCAAGGACCAAAACGATCGCATACGCAACCAGAAAGCAAGTGGCGTTTGGCATGCTGGAATCAAAGACCTCACTGGAGGAAGAAACAAAAAACCTCGTCAGAAACTTCGTGACGAGGCCTTGGTTCTCACAATTTTAGACCAAACGTTGCTGAAAACTACTCGATGTGACTAGTCCCAATCTTCGTCATCTTCATCTTCGTCTTCATCATCATCGTCGTCATCGTCCCAATCGTCATCGTCATCCCAGTCTTCGTCTTCTTCCTCATCATCTTCGGAATCTTCGTCGTCTGAGTCTTCGTCGTCCTCTTCTACCTCTTCCCATTCATCTTCTTCGAGTTCCTCTTCTTTTTCCGCTTCTTCGTCGTCGTCCTCGAACTCTTCTTCGATGTCGTCTTCGACGTCTTCGTCTTCCTCCAGATCGTCATCGTCTTCGTCGTCATCATCGTCAAACTCGTCTTCGTCTTCGAAGTCATCCGAGTCTTCGCTGACAAAATAGGTTTGATTCGCTGATCGTTTCGATTGCAAGTTCCAGGACAACAGTTCAGCCTGCAACAATCCTGAAGACCCGGTATCCGCTAGCGTCATCTTCACAGTGAACTCCTTACTTCTTTCTGAGCCGAGGTTGAGGAATGGGACAGTACAACTTACAGAACATACACCACAAGCCTTCTGCCGAAAACCAGTGTCTACGAGCTGACATTAACATCCAGGAAACGATCCTGGTCAAGGGCTTATCGAGCCCCTATTTTTACAAATTTGTGCTCTTCTCACGGAAAGCAACTTGGATTTCGCCGGTTCCAAGACGTACGAATTGCCCTTGAGGCTAACTTGCGAATTTTGAACTATCAAAACTAGCCGAGACTAGCCACTGGTAGAAGCATCGCTAATTTCCTCTTCTGAGATCGACTCAGATGTTCTTTCTCCGTCTGCACGAAGTCTGGTTGCAGTTTCGGCTTCTGCTTGACGAATCTTTTGGGCTCTTGGCAAGGAATCGAGGGATTGCAGACCAAATAGCTGCAAAAAGCGTTTTGTTGTCCCGTATAGGTAGGGTCTTCCGAGTTCTTCATGCCTTCCTGCGATACGAACCAAGTCGCGCTGCATCAATTGTCGCAGCACTTCATCGCATCCGACTCCGCGAATTGCTTCGATTTCCGCCCGCATCACCGGCTGACGGTATGCAACAATCGACAGACACTCCAGCATGCCTGAGCTTAGCACCTCCTCTCCATGAACATGCTCCAATCGCCTTAACCAGGTTGCAAATTGAGGTCGAGTGAGCAATTGCATTCCGCCGGCCACTTCTTCGATCCGGAACGCGTGTCCGCGAAGATCATAGATTTCATTCAGCTGCCTCGCTAAGGATCTGGCCTGCGTCGGGTCGTCCAATTCTGCCAAAAGTGCCAGTTTTCGGGCAGAGATCGGCTCGCGTGCTATCAGTAGAATCGCTTCCACCATTCGCAGGGGCGATATGGGGCTGGCTTGGTGCGGATTGGGAGAACTCGATCCGTTGCTCTCTGGAAGCTCGCTATTTTGTAGATCGCCGCCATGGTTGAGCCGGTGGGCGGAAGCTGCTAATGGCACGGACCCGGACTGTCGCCTGGATCGAGCCTGCTTCCATCCATTGCCCGAAACCGACCCAAATTCTTGGATTCCAACCCCAGCGATTCCCACCCGAAAAACTCCGGCCCCGGGGCCCAAACGATTCGGTCGTGTGCCAATGATGGACTTCCTCAAGATTCAGGGCTCTCTCTGCTTCCGGCTTTACTTGGACCAATCTCTTCTTTGTCGGCTACTTGGGATCGCCATCTTCTTGCGGTACTTGGTGATCGTGCGTCTCGCGACCCCGAGCCCCTGTTTCTTCAGTTCCTCAACCAAGTCGTCGTCGCTCATCGGATTCGTTTTATCTTCTTTGTCGATGATTTCCTGCAACTTGATGCGAATCGTTTCATAAGCGACGTCTTCTCCGTCTGCGCTTTGAGTTCCAAAAACGAAAAAGCGTCGAAGAGGAAGTATACCTCGTGGCGTTTGAATCCATTTGTCGTCCACGGCTCGCGACACCGTGGTAACGTGAACACCCACCTGGTCTGCGATCTGTTGCATTTTTAGTGGCTCGATGGCTTCCGGGCCTTCATCGAGAAACTTTTTTTGGTAGTCAACAATGGCCTGAGACACTTTGGTCAAAGTCCGACGACGTTGCTGGATCGATTCGATGAGCCATTGCGCACTTCCGATTTTGCGCTTGATGAACTCCTTCTCTTCTTCGGTTGCTTTTGGGTCTCCTAAACGTTTGCGATAATACTCGCTGATTCGAAGCGATGGTAATGAATCGTCGATCAGGCGAACGGTGTATTGCCCCCCATCGTTCATTTCCACCACCACGTCCGGCGTGACCAAGGGCACATGCACCTCCATGAATGCCGCTCCTGGTTTCGGATTCAGTTGATGCATCTGTTCGCGAATCTCTTTGATCAAATCGATCGCATAGCCAGTCTTTTTCTGGATGACAGGCATTCGGTTTTCTGCAAGATCGTCCAAGTGCTGCGCAATGAGTATCCGCATCTCTTCTGCCAATCGCATGTCAGGGCGAATTTGAATCAGCAGGCATTCGCGTAAATTTCTAGCCGCGATCCCAGCTGGCTCTAACGACTGGACGATGGCAAGCGCCTTCTCCGCAAGAACCAGATCGCTAGGTTGATGGTCGGGCGGTAGAACGTCCGCTAACGAGGTCTTAAGATAGCCCCCATCACGCGCATCTAAGCAGGATATAATTCTTTCTGCGATTCGCTCCACATCGTCGTCGATATCCATTTCGGCCAGCTGATGCAGAAGGTAATCGTTAAGCGACTCTGGACGCTCTGCGGCGTTGGCCATCAAATCGTGGGCTCGGTCGCCATCTTCTTGAACTCGATTGCTAGAACGCCGAAAGTCGTCGAAGGTGTCCGGCATATCGCCGTCCATATTCGCCAGTCGCTCGAAATCTTCCGCATTCGACTGGTTGTCCTTCACGATCAATTCTTTTTCGTCTTCCGTCCGGGACGAAGTGGAACTGTCGTCTTCGTTGGGCTCCTCGTCGGGCAGGCTCTCGTCCCGCTCCTCAACCTCCAGCATGGGATTCTCGTTCATCTCCTGTTCGATGCGTTCTTGCAACGCCATGATCGGCAACTGCAGAATCTCCATCGACTGGATCATGCGAGGAGCCAGTTTTTGAGTTTGAATCTGACGTGCTTCTAGTCCGAACGACAGACGCATGATGATGAAATCCGTAAAGGTCAGGGAATGAACTCGGTACGCTCGTTTGCCGCCTATCGACCTGCAAGCGATCCCCGTTATCTTTACTGTATCACTTGGCTGACGGTAAGTGCAGACTTGACTACCTGATAATTTGAAACTTGGAACGTAATTTGCACCTTTTGTGGGGGCCTTGCCGCAAAAGTTACCCGAGCACGGAATCTGTCATGCAAGAACTGCCTGAAGAACAACCCATTTCCCAAGATGTATCGCTTCGGCAACTGCAACAGAAGGTCGACACCTGGATCCAAGAGATCGGGGTACGATACTTTTCGGAAATGACGAATTTGGCTGTCCTTGTCGAGGAAGTGGGAGAGCTATCCAGGATATTTTCAAGAACTTTCGGTGATCAGAGCTTTAAAAAAACGGACCTAGCCTACAGTATCCCCGACGAATTGGCGGACATTCTTTTTGTTTTGGTTTGTTTGGCAAATCAAACCGGGGTCGATCTAGCGAGTGCCATGGAACAAAACCTGGCCAAGAAAACTTCCCGAGATCTCGACCGCCACAAAAACAATCCCAAACTCAACTCTTAGAAAGACACTTTGTTATGAGCCTGACGATCATGCGTCGGATTAAGTTCTGCGCTGGACACCGTTTGTACCAACACGGCGGCAAATGCGAAAATTTTCACGGCCATAACTATGTCGCCGATTTTTTCGTAACGGGCGACTCGCAAGATTCCGTCGGCCGAGTCATGGACTTTGCCGACCTGAAGGCTAAATGCAAAGGATGGCTGGACGATCATTGGGACCACGGTTTCCTTGTTTGCCAAGAAGACAAAAACGCGATCGAGTCTCTGCAAATGGTGAAGCCATGCCGTATCTTCATCATGCCCTACAACCCAACCGCAGAAAACATGGCCAAGTATCTTCTGGAAGAAGTTTGCCCCGGCTTGCTGGAAGGTACCGGTGGCGTAGCAACCCGAGTTCGTATCTGGGAAACGGACGAGTCGTATGCAGAAGCTTCTGTTTAATTTTTAAGATTTAGCGAAGCGGGCATGGGTTTTTGGCACCAAGGGCTTCGCCCAACGATTTTGGTGGGGTTGTTGGCGATTCCCTCATGTTGCAAAAATAGATTTGGATTACAATCTCTGGGGTAAAATAGAGTCGGACATCTCTCGAAGCATCGGGCTCTGAAATGTTCTCCTTTCCGAAAGAAACTGCCATGAAGATGAAACTGCAATTCGCGATATGCCTCGCTGCCTTCGTTGGGGCCATGCTGCTGGTCCCCAGTCATTCGCTCTGCCAAGAACCTGCTCCCGACGCTGAAATTCGTGCGGCCTCGAAGAAGCTTACCGATGCATTCAATGCAGGAAAGGCAGCCGATCTATCGGCAATGTTTCTTGCTCAAGGCGAAGTGATCGATGAGCAAGGCAACTTGTTTCAAGGTCAGAAAGCGGTCCAAGAACTGCTGACAACCTTCTTCGAAAAATTTCCCGGCGTCAAATCCGAAACATCGATCGAATCGATACGTCTGGCCGGTCCCGTCGCAATTGAAGAAGGTGTTCGAACGACCGTGACCCAAGAGGGCAGTGTCGCTCAAGTCCAATACACCACCATCTATTCGAAGCTGGACCAAGGTTGGAAGGTCGCCTCGATTCGCGATTCCGCTCTGGATTCGATCGCCAGCCCAGGTGAACTGTTGCAACCGCTGGAGTGGCTCATTGGCGAATGGATCAACGAAGGGGCTGACGCACGAGTCAAGCTTACTTACCAATGGTCGGAAGACGGGAATTTTATCCTGGGTGAAGTCTTGGTGATGAAAAGCGAACAGCCCGTGATGAAAAGCACTCAACGTATCTGTTGGGACCCACGCGCGGGCAAGCCTCGTTCCTGGACTTTCGATTCTGACGGTGGTTTCGCAGAATCCGTTTGGACTCAGATTGAAGACGCTTGGTCGGTTCGGTCCGAAGCAGTGCTTCCCAACGGTGAAACCGGTTCCGCCAATGTTTTTATTACAATCGGCGAGAACGGACGCTACGTGATGAAGGGAACGAACCGCATCGTCGGGAATATCGTGGAAGACGATTACGAAATCACCGTCGTCAAACAACCCCCGACAGCAACCAAATAGGTGTTTTTGTCCAGGGATCTGTAGCCAGTTCCACTTCCCGGTAGTGGACGAGGCAACGAGTCCCGGCTGCTGGTAGTGGACGAGGCAACGAGTCCCGGCTGCTGGTAGTGGACGAGGCAACGAGTCCCGGCTGCTGGTAGTGGACGAGGCGACGAGTCCCGGCATTTGAATAACAACTCCATTCCATCCCCGAACCTCGAAAATTGTTTCGTGATCGGATGGGTTGGCAGATCCCAAACAAACCCCAGATTTTTGAATATCTAGTTGCTCAGAATAGCAATAGCAACGAAGGAGTAGTGACGATGCGAGTTTCGAAAAAGCAAATGGTGTTGACACTTTTGGCCGGCTTAGCGATCGGCTTTCTGGCCTCGTCGGACGCGCTAGCACAACGAGGCGGCGGCCGCGCAGGTGGTGGAGGCGGCGGTCGCGCTGGTGGGGGTGCCGGTGGAGCTCGGCCTTCGATGGGAAATGTGGGCGGTGGCGGTGCACGCCCAAGCATGCCCATGTCACGGCCCGCCGCGCCCAGCATGAACATGTCGCGTCCCAATATGTCCCGTCCGAACAGCTCGGGTCCAACTTTTGGTAATGCTGCGACACGGCCAGGCAACGCTCGTCCATCCATGCCTAACAACTCACGTCCATCCATGCCGAACATGGGCGCAGGTTCTGCAGGAGCCAATCGGCCATCCTTGGGCGGAGCCGGTAACTTGACAAACGCAAGCCGTCCGAACATTTCACGACCATCTACCTTGCCTTCGAATCCATCGTTAGGAAATCGACCCAACATCGGAACAGGTGCAGGGATCACACGTCCAGGCGGATCCGACCGACCCACTTTAGGAAACACCAACCGGCCGTCGACACTTCCTGGAACGATTAATAAGCCTGGGGATTTGACAAAACCCGCACCAGGCGTGAATCGCCCGAACATCGGGGCGGATCGCCCAAGCACCCTTCCTGGCACCGTCAATCGTCCCAACATTGGAACTGATCGCCCAAGCACTTTGCCCGGCAACATCAATCGGCCCAATCAAGGAACCAATCGTCCGGGAACATTGCCCGGCAACATCAATCGACCCAACCTAGGAACCGATCGCCCGAGCACTTTGCCCGGCAACATCAATCGTCCGAACCTTGGTGGTGAACGACCAAGCACTTTGCCAGGCGTTGTTCAGCGTCCAGGCTCCGGAACAAATCGTCCGGGCATTGGAGGGGATCGACCTATTATCGGTGGCAATCGACCCAACAACAATCTCCCCAATATCAACCGACCCAGCGTTGGAAACAATATCAATAACGGCAATATTAACATCAATCGTCCGGGCATCGGTGGTGGGAATCGGCCAGGGGTAGGCAACATCAACGTCGGCAACAACATCAACATCGGTAACAGCGTCAATGTCGGGAATCGACCGCTGAATCGACCCAATTGGGATCTCGATTCTGGGTTCTCGCGTCCAGGTTGGGGGATCAATTCCAATGACTGGCACAATAACTGGCATAACAACTGCATCAACAATCGTCACAACTGGTACAACGGCTGTTGGCATGGATATTGGGGCAGTTCCTGGTACGCGCCCGTTGCTTGGGGGGCGGTTGGTTGGGGACTCAACTCATGGACTTCTGGATGGGGAAACAACGTCGCCTATTACAATCCCTACTATGCAGTCCCTGTCGCCGCGCAAGAAATGCCGTATGACTACTCGCAGCCAGTTGTGATCAACAACTATGTCTCCTCGGACTCGGATTCGGCGGGTGGCGACACGCAAGTGACGCAACAGAATTCCAAGGAGCAGGCTGCTTTATTGGCCTTCGACAATGGGCTGGATAAGTTCAAGTCGGGGGACTATCGCGGGGCATTATCTGATTTCGATAAAGCATTGAAGATGCTGCCTGGTGATGCCGTGGTGCATGAGACTCGTTGCTTGGCATTGTTTGCTGTAGCCGATTACAGCAAGGCAGCCGCCGGTCTCAATTCTT
>JBIKLJ010000336.1:0-4416 GCA_044359895.1 Pirellula sp. | reverse complement strand
AGGTTGCGCTCGAATCGGAAGTCTCCGGATTAGAAACTTCCTTGGCAAACCCCTGAAATTGCAAGGTTGCGCTCGAGTAAGAATCTTGGGCCGCTAGATCGTTGTCCGTTTCCGTCTTGCTCTGTTGCGACGATTTGACGGATTGAGGCAGCGGGGCATTGAGATCTTTCAGTTCAAGCGTTCCGCCCGAATCACCACTCTCGCCACCTGGAGGAGACGGTAAAGTGCTACCGGGCGAATCGGGCGATTGCATCGTTTCGTCCGTTCGCTGGAAGTGCTGTTCGGCATTCAGGGTGCCAGATGATTCCTGTGAACCCGCCAACGACACTCCACACTTGGGACAAATTGCGTCGCTGATGGCCACATCAAACTTGCACTTAGGACAGCTGCCCATAACACATTCTCCGCTAATAATCTAAATCTAGGATGTCTTGGATTTTGAATTCAAAATTTGATGAACGACAAAAAATTACTTACCCAATTGGGAACGTAGTCGACGATGTCTACGATCGCGGCTACTGAAACCTACCGAACCAAGCTCCTCCATCGACGCAGCGATGGTTTCAGCGGATGGCTTGTTTGCCTTGGCAGACGCTCTTACCAGCCACAAGGAACTGAATAGAAGCCCGGCCGACGCAAACCTGGAGGACGTGCTGGACGACGGACGAGAAGGTTCGTCCACGCGTACCAAAGCTTCATTCTCTTCCATCACCTGCGGAACGTAACTCGTATCATCCTTGTTCGGAGCAGGAGGGGTTGGAATGTCCTTCAGAATGATGGGCTCGTCCGTATCTGGAACCAAAAGAGGTTCGTCTTTCGACGCTGCTTGGGTTTCCGAGTCAAGAAGCCGGAAGACATCCAGAACCACAGGCTCGCCATCGACGGGCTTCTCCACGATGGCATAGACACCGCTTGGTTTGCTTGGATTCGCCAAGAGAGCGGCCTTCTTGGACTCAATATCCTGAGCGGTCGGTGAACCACCGTCCGGACCATAAATGCTCTCAGGTGGTACTGTAACATCCCCTTCAAGGCCTTCCTTGATCTTGTCATTCGACGGGATTTCGTTCAAGTCCGGTTGGCCGTTATCGTTCTTGTCATCGTAGTCAATAAAATAGATTGCGACTTCCTTGTTCTTCTCGACCGAAACCTCAAGCTCAATTTCAGGCGGCTGAAAGAGAATCTGATCAGGAATCACCTCGGGCAAAGAAAAGCCAATGACAATTGGGGGCTGTAGGGGTACAAGCGCGGGAGGTATCGCGTCAACCGGACTAATCCCTCCTGAGATTACATCGTCAATTGCTTCGTACTGAAAAGTTAGATCGCGAATGGCTGCAACGGCGTTATCTACTCCAGCATCGCCGCTAGCATTCACGCTGCTAGCGTTTTCGAAAATGAAGAAGTCATCCGCACGTCGAACGATAGCGTTAGTCGGCAGATTTTGGTTCTCTTGAAGGAAGGTCGAATTAAACAAAGTCACTCGAGCAAATACTTTCGTGTCGAGCGGCTTGCTTTGATCGTCAAACGACCTGGCCTTGCCGTCAGCGTATCCAATAAAAGTCAGGAAGCCGTTCTCGTTGACACCCGCATCAATCGCACCTGCCGGGCTGGTATAGCCAAAATTCAGTGCTACCTGCTGGAGGTAATGTCTTATGGGTGTGATCAAAGAAGGCGATGGGGCCGAACCGAAGGCATTCAGAACTTCTTGGGTTGAGAACTTACCTGGAACACCATCGCCCCCATCAAAGAAATCCTGGACGTTCGCAAACCTAGGGTCCGGTACACGGTACACAACTTGAACTGGATTGGAACTGTTAGACGAAGTTTCTAGCTTGCCGGTATTATTAAGATTGAACTCGCCTCCTGCTACGAGAACAATTCCCCCCTCTGTAACCGTGTTGCTAGAGGTACGAACAATTCCATTAATTGTCAAATCGGCCCCTCGATCCGATTCAATGTAGATGTTTGGATTCTCGCTCAAACCCGCTTGAACACTATTAACGATGAGGTCCTTTTGATTGACCAGGAACAGGGCGTAACCGACTCCGGTAGATCCTGTTCCGTATTTCGTATCGAATCGCAAGGCATCATCAAACGTATCCGTCAAAGTGTTGATGCTTGGATCGATTGTTCCGCTTTGTGGACTTGAGTTCGAGAATACGGCTGTGATACCGTTCTGTAGGTTCGCTAAGAAATCATCCCCTCTTGCAGCAGCATTCAAATTCACATTTTGACCGACTGCGCCTGGTATATAATTTAGTCTTTGATTGCTGCCGACTGTCGCAAACAACTGATTGACAAAGGTGTTCGATAGGTGGGCATGTTGCCCTGCTAGTAGGATAAGTGAATCGCCTTCCACTCTGGCTAGGCTATTTCCTTCATCAATCCAACCATTCAAAGCCAATAGATAGACATCTCTTTGTGTCCTTACCCCCGAATCCAACTGAATATTCCCGTTCTCAAAACGCGTCGCGCCAGGCAGTAACGCTATGGGCTTGTCACTGCTCTGTAAGAATACGTCGTTGAAGGCATCAACGCCGACGTTGTCGCCGTCTAGCCCATCGGAGATCAACAATCCACCTCGATCTACCACCAACTCAATCTCGCCCGCCGTTGCGACTAAATCAGCAAGCCCAAAAACCTGAACAGAAGCTGGAAGCGGATTGAGATCGCTTTTAAAACGTACTTCGGAAATATCGACGCTGGCAGAAATCGTTTCGACGCGGTCAACCTTAGTCGAACCAGCAACTTGGTGGAGGTAAATTCCATTCGGAGCAATTGCCGCAATGGTTGTCGTTAGGTTTGCGTTCGTTTCAATATCAATGGCATTCACAATCGAAGGCGATGATCCGTCCGCTGCTCCAATCATACTGCCCGCACGCAAGATTACTTGAGTAGCGAAAACATTGGTGGTGCCCCCATTACCATCCACAATGTTGACGCCGGCATCCAATCCCACGCTAGTTGCAGAAAGTAATCCTAGCACCATACTTCCATCCGCTTTCAAAACAATTTGATCTGAGGCGATCACACTGGCGTCGACGGTCATGCTGATACTCTGATTGGCGTTGACAAACGCGTCTCCATCAAGGGTTGAGACATCTGCATCAACCAGTATGTTACCAATAGCACGCAGTCCGATGTCACCCAAATTGCTAGATATGTTCGATGTGACACGAATGTCAAGTTGCGAACTGATATACACGTCACCCGCGACCGTCGTAATTTCTCCCTCGACATTGATCCCGTTGACTCTTGGATTCAATATGTCCATGGCTGCATTGCTTGCACCGATGTACACGCTTCCAGTTCCTAAAACGGATGAAGATGTCAGAATGCGAGCTTGTTGAAGTATGTCATCCCCAGCAATGATCGTAACGTGTCCGGAAGCACCTACAGTATCACTTCGCAAATCACTACTGATAATCGCATCGCGGAACGCGCGAACAAGTATGTCACCACCCAAGGTTGACGGTGGCACTGCAACGAACGTGCGAACGCCGAAGCCATTCGCATTTCCGTCGTTGATCGTAATGTCACCCGCCAGGTTCACCAACTTGATGACTCCCCCATTGGTGGTGACCAAGTCCGCTTGGCTCAGATCATTTCTTGCGGTGAGCGTTGAATTGAAGCGAACTTCTTGAACCGTAATGTCGCCCGTTGCGTCGACCGTCACTGAATCGGTTTCCTGAACGTAGATCCCGTCAGCGCTCTGAGCGGAGAGAAAATCGACTGTTGTGTCGATCGCGTTGATATTCAAGTCAGGGTTCGGATTGCCAGTATCAGAGATGCCGATCGATCCAGCCTGATTGCTTAAGTTGGTGACGGCGGCGTCGGCGACCATTCTCAGAGTATTCGCCTGTACGTTGACTCCTGCCAAAAGCAGTTGATTGTTCAGAATGGATCGTTCGGCAATCAAGCTGACACTGCCAGTACCGGCATTGATATTCGAGAGAAGAATATCTCCCTCGTTGTCAGCCAGCACACGCACATTGCCACCGGCGGTGGTAATGTTCGTACCTGCCTGCATATCCACGCCCTGGATCGTAGCGTCGCCAGCGTTCGTTGCCGTTACGGAAACAGTACCAGCTTCCACAGCAAGCGATGCCGTTGTTATGTTTGCATTCAGGTCGATATCGTCACCAGCTTGAACCGTGATATGTCCGGAAGTACCAACGGTATCACTTTGCAAATCACTGTTGATAATCACATCGCGGAAAGCGCGTACGAGGATGTCACCACCCAAGGTCGACGGTGGCACTGCAACGAACGTGCGAACGCCGAAGCCATTCGCATTTCCATCGTTGATCGTAATGTCGCCAGCCAGATTCACCAACTTGATGACTCCACCATCGGTGGTGACCAAGTCCGCTTGGCTCAGGTCGGTTCTTGCGGTAAGCGTTGAATTGAAGCGAACTT
>JBIKLJ010000118.1:0-15363 GCA_044359895.1 Pirellula sp. | reverse complement strand
CGTTTGCAATTGGATGGGGCCTTTCTTAGGAAGAGGTTCCCCTTTCGCAAAAAAGTTATGCAATCTTGCGTTATTCACGACACATTGATCGTTCAGCCACACACTGCATCGCTCCCCGATCAAGCGAATGCGCATCGCATTCCACTTTCCAGGAGGATTGTCGGCCCGAACCAAGGGGTCCTTGCCTGGCCATCCCGCTGGATTATTCCATAGTCCACCGCTACCTTTTTCGTTGCCATTCGGCTTGTTGTTTTCGGCATCTGGGTCCCAGATTTGAACTTGAGGAATACCTCGCAAGTAAACCCCCGAGTCCGAAGTTGGAACAATCCAGTACTCGAACGAGAACTCAAAATCCGCGAAGTCCTGGTTGGTGGTTAGGTACGCTCCCTGCCCATCGCTAACGATCACACCGTCTTCAATCTTCCAATGCTGGGCGACTTCTTGATTCCAAGCCTCTTTCTGCTTTGCATCGATCGCATCGAACGTGGTGGGATCAACGGTCGGACGACCATGCCATTGACTGAAGTCTTTGCCATTGAACAACTGGACTTCGCCGGCCATGCTGTGCCCGACCAAAGAAACATAAGTCAAGCAGCAAAGTGAAACGGAACGAACAAGACGTTGAAGCGAAAATTTCATAAGTGTGGGTTCTTGTTGGAGAGGAAAGGAAGGTGGGAAGGTAAGTAATTTTAACATTGGTCTGAAACGCTGTTCTAAGACGTTGGACTAATCGGGAAGCGTGGGTGTGTAGACTTTGGGTTCGTTACAGCATGTGCTTTTCAAAGGATCGTTGCAGCATTCCGACGCCGCGTTTTGTGCATCCGGGTCCACCCAGTCTTTTTTGTCGAAATTGCGAGTGTATGTTCCATAGTCGTGAAACGCATACCATTTGGCAAGTTTGTAAGCCCAGGATCTTTCAGGGATCTCGGCCCCAGGAACATATTGGCTTCGACGTGGCGTAATCGCGGCAATCTCTTTCAAGGCGGTTTGGCGCAGGGTTGTATCGCGAGCGCCATGCTTGGCCGCAAGAGATTCAAGAATATCGGGGCGTTCCAGCACCACGCATCCGCGCGTATGTTTCGAAACGGTCTCACGGAAATCTCGCAAGAACTCGCTCTGCTGAAAAACGTCTTTCAAGGGACGACCATCATGGATCGATTCTTTTGCCAGCTGGATAATTGGACATGGTTCAATATGCCCGCCGGGTCCAATATGATGCGTGAATCCGGTTACAGCAGGGCACAACGCTTTACCCTGTCCGTCGTGGTAAGCATCGATCACTATGATCGGCTTCTTGACACGCGTGTTCACGACAAATTGACGAACGCGGCCAAGCTCTTCGGTATTCAACGCAAGTTCAGGCGAGCTCTCCGGGCCAACCACGCGGTAGACGTGGAACCAGCAGTACATGACCCCCATCTCCACCAGTCGATCCACCCAAGCATCTTGCAGCAGGTCATCGATATTGGTTTTGCAGACGCTGGTGCAGACACCTGTCATCACCTTGTTGTTCAAACAATTCTGAAGGCCTTCCATCGTCTTACTGAAGACATTATCGCGACCACGGCGCTGATCGCTGACGATTTGCGTCCCTTCGACACTGATCAATGGGGTTACGTTCCCCAGTTGCCTCAGTCGTTTTGCGACTTCGTCGGTGATGAAGTGGCCGTTGGTGAAAACTTGGAAGTACGCGTCAGGATGAGCCGCCAAAATGTCGAGCAGTTCTTTATGCATGAAGGGCTCGCCACCCAAGATACCAAAGAAGGCGTTCCCCATTTGCTTGGCTTCGGTCAGCGTTTTATTCATGGCTGCGAAGTCGATTTTGGTTTGCTTGCCTGCAACGTCAACCCAACAACCTTGGCAACGAAGGTTGCAAGTGTTGATAATCGAGATGTACAAAAACGGCGGGAAGAACTCCCCGCGTTTCAATCTTGATTTATGCTTTTGAACGCTCCTTAATCCGCGAAAGCCCGCCAAGTAGGCGAGCTTCCAAAGAAGACGCTTATCCGTTTCGAACAGCAAACGCTTGGCGAGCCTTAAATACATGCACACACTTGGGTTGGTGGGGGAATGGAGGCCGCTCGGAGAATGAAACCTTCTCAACGAAATACGCTAAAAGGAGATCGCCGGGCAGAACCCTAGTTTATCAGGAAAAGGGTCGGTTTTGCAGTTGTCTGTGTGATGTATTCCAATAATCTCCCAAAGCGTCCGAATCCTGGCATAACCAAGCGACGGTGGCGAAGACAGAAAAATCCGGGCTAGCGCGTGCTAAGTTCGCTGATAGAATCAGCAAAGAAGTCTGTGCCCGAATCGGGCGACCGTCGGTACGAAACGACGAATATTGATTGCTTGTCACTGTTCGCAAGGCTACCGTATTGCCAGTCACTACCGCAATCGCTTGAAAATCGAAACTCCTGATTGAGAACCCCTATGGGATTGCCCGCTTACGCCATCGAAGTTGAATCGCTCTCCAAAACCTACCAAGAAGGGCTGATTTTTGCCAAGCTGCACAAAGCTCTTGCCAATGTATCGCTGACGGTAAAGCGAGGCGAAGTCTTTGGACTGCTTGGGCCCAACGGAGCAGGCAAAACCACTTTGATCAAAATCTTGCTGGGAATCCTTCATCCCAATGTAGGAACAGCAAGAGTGCTGGAGCTGGAAGCAGGTAGCAAATCCGCCAGACGCCGAATCGGTTACTTGCCGGAGAATCTTGTTTTCCCTAGGCACCACACCGGGCGAAGCGCTCTTTATTTCTACGGGCGTCTTAGCGAAATGAGCAACGCTCAGATCGCCGCGAAGGAAAAAGAACTATTCGACCTGGTAAGCCTGACCGGTCGTGAACACGAACCCGTACGACGATACTCCAAGGGAATGCGACAACGTTTGGGTTTAGCCCAAGCCATGCTGCATGATCCCGACCTTCTGATCTTTGATGAGCCAACCGACGGCCTTGATCCCATGGGCCGTTCTCAGATCCGCGATGTCCTTTACCAGCTTAAACAGCGAGGCAAGACGGTTTTCCTGAATAGCCACATCCTTCAAGAAGTGGAGCTGATTTGCGATCGCGTTGCTGTCATGGCACTTGGGAAACTGCGAGGGATAGGAACCATTGATGAACTGATCCAAGGCCACCCGGATGCGGACAAAGCGACTGTAACGATGGACGTCGTCGGTAGCCTCGCGCAGGTGGAGGCGGCTACTGTTGGCTGCGAAATTCGATCTCGTAAAACTATCCAAGACAGCAAGGATAGCTCCGATGCAATCCAGAGAATTGAAGTGGATGCAACTTCGCAGTCGAACGTGGATCAAGTGGTTGACCGTCTTCGAAACGCATCGATCAGCATCTACCGCATGGAGCGTTTCCGTCCAAGCTTAGAGCAAGTTTTCATGAGCATCGTTGGGGCCGCCAACGCGTCGCATCAACCCTAAGCATTTTTCTCGGATGTAGTTTCCGTCACCCAATCCATCCCCAATTCGCCCAAACAAAATTCCCATGAAGCCTTATCTTGCTGTACTTTTTGATAGTTTTCTCGAGTCGATGAAATCGAAAGTGCTTTGGGTTTTGCTCGCCGCTTGGACTCTGATTTTGCTTGCTCTTTTCCCTCTTTCAATGAGTAAAGGGGAATCCTATGTTTTCACAAACGGCAACTTCAAGTCTGCCAAAATTATCTTAGATCAGCTTGCAGCAGCTTCGAATGGTAAGGGGACTCGGAAACATAAAGCCATTTATGCGAAGCTCGATGAGGACTTTCAGGGAATTCTGAAGCAACGCCAAACGAATCAACGCCGCGTCTCGATTGGCAAATTGATCGAATCGTTTAATAGATTGTTGAAGGAAAAGGATCTTTATGATGCTGCGGTTTGGCCAACCGCGGTGAAGCGTCCGGAGCTCAAAGAACTGATCGAAAACCCGAATCGTTCGGATATGGAACTCGAGAAACTGAATCGAGGCTTGATCGATCTTGCTTTCGAAGGTTCGATTTCCGCGAGCTCGGGACAAGCGACTTGGATCACGTATGCTGGCTTACGCCTTGGAAACGGATTGCCGATTTCTCAATCCCAGCTGAGGACGATCATCGAAACCGTCATCTTTCCATTGGTAATGCGGTTGGGCCTGGGGATTGGCGCCATGTTGGTCGCCATCATTATTACCAGCCCGATGATTCCGGACATGTTTCAAACGGGATCGATGCATCTCTTGCTCAGCAAACCGATCTCGCGCAGTTTGCTGTTCCTTACCAAATTCGTTGGCGGATGTACTTTCGTCGCTCTCAACATTGTCTATCTTCTTGTCGGATTGTTTCTGTACGCGGGACTGCGACTCGAGATTTGGAACGCGGGAATTCTCTGGTGCATCCCGCTATTCATTTTCACATTTATGATTTTTTACTCAGTCTCTGCCTTGTCCGGTTTGATATGGAAGAACCCGATCATCAGCGTGGTCGTCACGGCCATGTTTTGGGCAACTTGCTTCACTGTGGGTTTGATTCATTTCTTCTTCAATGATTTTGTGAATTCCCAGGGGCAAACTCAACGGATCTTTTCCATCAAGGACAAGCCAATCCTGTCGACGCAACAAGGTCGGATCCAATTTTGGAATGAAGAAGATCGTCAGTGGAAAACCGCGTTCGGTGAAGTCGACGGGCAAAAAGTACTAGGGCCCATCTGGCTCCCAAAAGAAAAGTCGATGTACTTTGCACGCCCTGCGCGTTTGCCATTTGGTATCAGTATCGGGCAAGACACTCGACTTGAACTGGCACACCTGCCCGATTTCGAAGATGCATCGGATACCAGCTTTCAGTCGAAGCCCTGGGACGACGGACGCCTGGATAGCGGACCTGAACTTCCCTCGGACCCGCAACAATTGTTTGCATGGAAGGATACCTTCGGGGTATTGACCGCCGAGGGAATCTATCGCTTTGACGCAGAAGCCAGCGTAAAGGCAGAGCAACAAAAATCGATGCTGGGCGGGCTTGGCTTTGGCCTGCCGAAAAACCTGATTCCTGCTTATCCCGCCATGACAAAAAAGTTTGAATACAAAAAACCTTTGGATATCGGCGTCGCGCCCTCGTTTGCTCGGGTCGTTCTTTACTCGAACGGAAACGTGATCGATTTAAAAGCGACCGAAGATGGGTTGGAAGAGTCGGGACAATTGAGTCTGGACATTCCGTCCGAAACAGTTGCCATCCTGGGCGCTAACGATAAAACGGCCGTGGTTTGCCCCATTGGTATGGCCCCGTTTGTCATCGATCTCGAAGCGATGAAGATCCAAGGCCGAATCGAAACCATTGGCGATGATACGATCAACCAAGTTCGAGTGGACGCGAATGGAAGGTTTGTACTTCTTGCCACCAACGGAACAGTCTGGACTGTCGATGCCATCGGAAAATCCTGCGAAAAGCCGTCGATTGCAGGCCAAGGATCAGCGCTCGCAATTCACTTCAACGAATCCAACCAACTTTGGGTAGCACATGCTCGGGGCAAGGTAGATTTGGTAGATCTGAATACAAGATCTTCCATCACTTCGATTCGCCCCCGGGCATTCACTTCGCAAATCATCTTCGATTATATGGTCAATCCGTTCTACCAAGTCAATCCGAAGCCTTCTGCGATGAACGATACGATCGAGTACGTACTCAAGAATTCAAAAAACAAAACCATCGCAATCGACCGGGGTGATCTGGATTTGCCAAAGATCGCATCCGACCCATGGACTCCGATTTGGACCAACTTGTTGTTTATCGGTTTTATGCTGAGTATTAGTTGCTGGTATTTGTACCGACAAGATCTCTAATCGCTCCACGGGTTCGGCTCAAGATGCGAAACCCACGCTAGGGGACATTGACGATTTCGCCCCCTTGGCTTGTCACCAATGCTTCCAAGGTTTCGCTGTCGATTGCGTTGGAGATCGTTCGGACCGAACCATCAAAAAAACCTGCTTGCGCGGTCGGGGCTCGGAGCAAGCTGAAGTTTTCTGAATCGTTCAAGTCCAAGTCCTCTGGCTTGGTCCAAGGGACTGCATACTCATCTTGCACTTCGACAATGGCGATGGTGTTCGACGTGCCATCCGTGATGGTTCCCATCTTGGGTTTCTTAGAATTCCAGATCGTGTCGTCGCGATAAGGAGCCAGATACACGGTATGGCCTTTTTCGGCCTGCGAGGACGGATGCTTGAAGATCGCTGGCATGCGGTCCACCAACTGAATGTTATGAGGGCTGTCCCAAGGTTCGTCTTGATGAAATTCCTGGTACAAAGCATTCTCTTCGAGGTAAGGCAGCAAGGCAACGCGCCAGCTGAGCAGCTTTCCACCATTCTTATCGACCGTTGCACGAAGTGGGAATTGTCGGTAGGCCGATTCGTGATTAAGCATCGCCAGCAAAAGTTGCTTCACATTATTGGAAGACTGCATCCGACGCGCCGCTTCGCGAGCCGCTTGTACCGCTGGTAATAGCAGACCCGTCAATACGCCGATGGTCGGGATGGAATAGCTGTAGGTTCCGTTGATTGCGATTTCATCACCGTTGACGGTCCAGAGGTCGGCTTTACCAAGGAATTCTTTGGCACGCTCCATGTACTGAACGCAAGCTTGCTTCAGCTCGGGGGACATTTCTTGTTCTTGACGGATCGCATTTCGCAGCGATAGTTCGGCGAATTCCATCCCATTGGTTCGTAGGTTTCCCAAGGCGGTTGCCAGTCTGGCGGCGGATTCGCCGTCTTTCGCTACCAGCTTTAATTCGATTTGGGCGCTCAATCCAGCCATGTCATTGGAGCTGACGACATACTCCAGCTCTTCAATAACCACTTCGATATCTTGATACAGCGAAGGTGGTATCTGCGATTCCATATCGGCCAGGCCACCTGCAATGATCGGCTTGATGTTAGCAAAATTGGTCACCGATCGCATAGGATACTTGGAGGCATTCAGCAGATCGATCGCTTTGCTACCCTTGGAAGGTTTGCCCAACATTCGGCGAAGCGTCCCTTCGCTTCCAAATAGAATGACCTGCTCTTCCGTTTGGGCGATCTTGATGGGTGCATCGTTGGCATTGCGAGATCGCATCCCTTTGATCTTAGAGGAGCTGGCAACTTCTCCGAACAGTTTGGAGCTCAAATCAGCAATGTCCACCGGCTTGGTCGTTCGAATGACTCCACCAAATTCCGGACCATTGGGGGATGGCATGCTTGCCGAGATGTCCACGCTCTCGATCAGCAAAGGGTCAACTCCCAGTTCTTGGATGCCAAAGGCAGAAATGATCTCCCATGGAACCATTTCTAAATCCTTGCGGTTGCGAATGGCCCCGACATCGATCGACGTGATGGAGATCGAATCGGCAACCGTTTGGCTATAACGCGGTGAAGGTGCTTGCGCAGATAAGTTGGTAGAAAGTGCGAACGAAGCGAACAGTCCCGTTAACCACAGAGGTAAAGTCCGCCCGTGAAGAAGAAAAGATTTCATCATTGGAACATCCCTAAAAATTTAAACTTTTGGACCTCAATACGTCCCCGCATTGTATCCCATTCGCTGCCCCCTTGGGTGTTCAATAAAAGGTTTGGAAAATAGGTCCGATGCGCCTTTATCCGATGCGTCTTTAGTCGAGCGGCAGGATATAAACTACCAATCCTAACACGAAGCGTAACAGCTCGTTGCTTCAGTGAAGTCGTTATTGGGTAAGGCCGGTACGACGGACTTCCGAGTCCGTCCATGGCCGGTACGACGGACTTCCGAGTCCGTCCATGGCCGGTACGACGGACTTCCGAGTCCGTCCGTGGGGAACTTCGACGGACAAGGAAGTCCGTCGTACCATTAAATCAACAGCCCGGTGAGTGAGGGACCTGCGGAATTGACCCTCGCTCACGCGTCGGGTTGGGATAACATGGACTGTCGCTCGCCTTAGTTCGGCGCAGAATGCCGAGGGTCAAACTTGTGACCGCGCAAGAATGCTCGCCAGCTTCGAAAATAGTCGTACCAGCCTAAACGCTTGGGGCGACTTGCGATGACATACTGGAAAGCAGATCCTTCCCTTTGGATCACGCTACTGGCGAGTTCTGTTTGAGTTTGCCGAAGACGCTGGGTCAACAATTCATTCCACTGCGACTTGTTCAGTTCGGTCTCTGCATGTTTTCGATGGTCACAATGAATGGCGTCGCCCAGTTTCGCAAAGATTTGCGGGCGGCTTTCGTCCCAGAATCCGTATTCCAGGGCCAGCGGAACGAAGACAATTTCAGGAACCTTCGAAACCAGATGCGATAAGCCAGGCATCAGTTCCGGCGAATGATCGCGCACATCAGTGAACTTGCCCTCGGGGGTGATGAACAGTGCCGAATTGGGTGTCTGCAAGATGACTTGAGTGGTTGCTAAAAAGTCAGCGGCCCCGCGAATGGTGTTCAGTTTTAGGCCGTAGAAGCCTAATTCAGCCATGATGCGGTAGTTCTTGAGCGCATCCGCATCGATCGGGGCATAGAAGATGCGATTCGAAAAGTACTTTTGCCGTATCAAAGAAGCGCTGATTGGATCCCACCAGCTGGCATGATTCGCAAAGACAACAACAGGTGTTGTCGGTGGTATGCGATCAAGCTCGGCACCGTTTACTTGGATGGCAAACGACTGAAATTGCTTGGCAACCATGCGGCTCGAAAAGTACAGGAAGCCATCTACCAACCATTTTTTGGAGGTTGGCAAGGTTGGTTGGCTTCGGGGTTCGTTCGAGTTTTTGCGGTTCATTCCTTCAGGCGAATTACAGAAGGCTATCGAGCAAAAGTCGAAGCTTTCTCAGTTCTTGCCGCATATCCATCCCCTCCATCGGGGACATATCGACACTCAAGGCCAAATCGTATCCCACGGTTTCCAATTGAGTGATGAGTCGGCCGTATTCGATTTCGCCTTGACCGACGCGGACTTGCAATTGGTCTTTTTTGGAATCGCGGAGATGCACGTGGTAGATGTACTTCATCAGCTTTTCGTAGTTTTTGTTGCGATTGTTGCTGCACAAGTAGTGGCTTGGATCCAGCGTTAGCCCCACGCCAGGCACATAATCGCACAAATTCTTGACAGTGTCCGGGTCTTCGCTCAAGCAGCCCATTTGGCTTTTCAGTCCAATTCGGACACCGCGGCTCTCGGAAATCTCCACCAGCTTTTGGAGATGCTCCACCTCTTGATTGAAGGGAGTGCCATGTTCACCACTCGGGATCGTCAGCGAAACCACTTTGGTCGCTTTCGCAAGATCGCAGATTTTTGAGAATCGTTCATAGTGGACCGGTCCCTCCGCATCGATTCGGACGTTATAACTGCAAATATCCAGACGGTGCGTGTCGCGAACGATGCGCAAGCACTCGTCAAACTCCTCCACAATCCTGGCAGGAGGCATTTGAATGCCTTTGTCATCGAGCACAATTTCCACAGCGGTGAATTCAAGATCGCTGAGGACCTCGATCACATCGGGCAATGGAATATCAGGAAAGCAACCAGTTGATGCAGCTACATACACGACGTTAATCACTCCTTTGGAACTGTCAGTTATAAGATCCCCATTATCCGCAGGAACGGCAACCTGACAACCACGCTTTAGCAACATGTCCCATGATCCTTTGCAAACTTCGCTGATTCGGTTAGGAGCCAACGCCCTGAACGCGTCGGCCATGAAACCCATCGAGACTCCTGCCCGTACCGGTTTGGAAGTGTCGACTCCCTTGCAGTTTGTGCCTGGGATCGGCCCCAATCGGCTCGAGTTGTTTCATCGTTTAGGAATTCGTCGAACCACGGACTTGCTCTTCTTTTTCCCACGTAGTTACCAAGATATCGCCCCGTATCAGTCCATCACCGAACTGGAATCGGGTGTGCGAGCAAGTGTTGTCGGGCAAGTCGTCGACATGGACCAACGCGTCAGCTTTGAGGGCCGAAGCAGTGTTGGGATTTTGCTAGCAATCGAAGGGGGAGGCTTCGTTCGCTGTGTTTGGTACAACCAGCCGTTTCGTCGGCAACAGTACTCGCAAGGAATGCGAGTGATCGCCACGGGGGTGGTGAAGCCGACCGGGATTTCTTTTGAAATGAGGCACCCGGAGACAACCATTTTGGCAAATGACCAACCTTTGCCGGCCGCGAAACCTCTTCCTGTATATCCGCTGACCGATGGGTTGCAGCAGCGGCATGTCGCAAGCGCGGTGGAGGCTGTTCTTGGTTCCCTGTTGGATACCATGGAGGAAGCTTTGCCGGAATCGCTGCGGATGGCAGCTACCAATTCCACTCCTTTACCGAAGGAACTTGGTTTACCCAAGGAGCGTGGTAAAGACCTTAGGCCACAAGAAACTGCGGTCTCCCAGCTTACGGCAGGGAATCCGCCTTTGATGGGGATTGCTCAGGCGTTGCGTGCGATTCATCAACCTAGTTCTATGGAAGAAGCGAACGAAGCCCGGCATCGCTTTATTTTCCAAGAGCTGTTTGTTTATCAGTTGGCGTTGGCCATGCGTCGGCATCGGTTGCGGCATGAAAAGCCAGCGCCAAAGATCGAAGCGTCCCCCAAGATTCACGCTCGCATCCTGCGGCGTTTTCCGTTCGAACTAACGGGGGATCAATTGCGAGCCATCGATGACGTACGTAGGGATATGGCCAGCGACATCCCCATGAATCGTCTTGTGCAGGGAGACGTGGGGAGCGGCAAGACGGTGATCGCTCAGTATGCAATGCTCAACGCGGTTGCGAACAAACAGCAGGCCGCCTTGATGGCCCCGACGGAACTCTTAGCGCGACAACATTATTCGCGGTTGAAAGAGCAATTGTCGGGAAGCCAAGTCATGGTCGAGTTGCTTGTGGGCTCCATTTCGCAGCGAGATCGAACGGAATTGTTGCAACGGATTGGGATTGGAACCGTCGATCTTGTGGTGGGGACGCAATCGTTGCTCAACGAACATGTTCAATTTGCTTCCTTGGGATTGGTGGTCATCGATGAGCAGCATAAATTCGGAGTCGAACAGAGGGCTAGCCTGCGTGAGTCTCGATTGGTGCCTCACTATCTGGTTCTATCCGCAACACCGATCCCTCGTACGATCGCTATGACTCTGTTTGGCGATTTGGACGTGTCGATTCTCAAAGACAAGCCACCAGGACGAGCGTCCGTGCATACGTACCTTGGCAATGCAGCGCAGCAAGCCAAATGGTGGGACTTTGTTGCAAAGCAAGTGCAAAGCGGTCGCCAAGCCTACGTGGTGACACCTCGCGTGGAATCGGATCCAAATTCGGAGGTCCTAGGAGCGGAGCAAATGTTTGAGCAGTTGCGATCCGGGCCGTTGGCAGGCTTGCGATTGGATGTGCTTCACGGCCGCATGGATGGATCGGAAAAGCAAAGAAAGCTCGATGCTTTTTCGTCGGGGCAAACCCAAGTTCTGGTCTCGACCACCGTGGTGGAAGTCGGGATCGATATCCCCAACGCTACCATCATGACGATCTTGGATGCAGACCGACTTGGCCTTGCCCAGCTACATCAATTGCGAGGTCGCGTCAGTCGCGGAAGCTATCCGGGGTACATTTGTTTGTTTGCCAAACAGGGCTCCGCGCCAGAAGAGAACGCACGACTGAGCGTTCTGGCATCGACCGACGATGGTTTTCAATTGGCAGAGCAGGACATGCGAATGCGGGGGCCTGGTGATTTGCTGGGAACCAAGCAGATTGGGCTGCCGTCTTTAAGGATTGCGGATCTTGTGCGCGATGCCGAAGTGTTGAACCAGGCCCGCAGGGTGGCGCTGGAGTGCATCCAGCGCGATCCCAATCTAGATTTGCCCGAACACATGAAACTGAAGAAACAAGTAATCCAAAGGCATGGCGCATTAGCCGAGCTTGGGGATGTAGGATAGCGATCGATAACGCATGAAGCAGTACACGGTAGTGATTAGCGACGTCGAAGATTACGACGCCGGGTTTCGAGGTACCAAAACATTTTGGTGGCTGTCTAGCTACCTGGGCGCTTATGCGCAATTGGGTTTGTACTGGTTCTTGATCGCTTATTTTGGAAGGTCAAAAGTCCAGCTCCTACGACCCTCGGAATTGCTGCATCGATCCTCGACGCTAAAAACGGACTGGCTCTTTATCGGTTTGCCGACCACGCTGAACGCGCCACATCTAGCCAACATTCAGTTCAATCGGATGGCTTTGTATGACGCTTCGGACACCAACGAACTGAATTTTGAATTCTCAGACCGCGAGTTTCTCACGTCGCAAACCGATGTATGCCTGAAGAACTGGCGCGATGATCGTTGGAACGAAACAATGAAGATCGGATTGCTACCGATCAAACGTCCGCCATGGAACAATCGGCTTCGGACCGCTTTAAATCTCGAATCCATCAAGCAGCCATTTGTTAGAAAGCAAACCAAGACTTATGACGTTGGCTTCGTGGCTAGACCCACTGGGTCGTTGACAACCAACCAGCGACTGCGTTGGCTGGTAGAGATTAAGCAAGAACGGCCCAATTGGAAGTTGTGGGGCGGGCTCGTGGGAGGTGCCTACATGAAAAAGGTTGCTCAACAAGAAGTTGCGCCTGAGGTGTTGGATGCATTATGGCTGAACAAGAAGAAAATTGGATTCCTCAGTTACTTTGCTGGTTTGAGGCATTCCAAAGTGGCGCTCGCACCCAGCGGCTATGCCCCATGGACCTATAGGCATTTTGAGGCTTTGTACGCGGGTTGTATGGTGGTCTCGAACGACCTAAGCCATTATGAGTTTTTAATACCGTTCCCTCGCGATGCGATGGTCGAGGTAGGGGACCGCGAGGCTGTGGTTCCGGCCATTGAACGAGCCTTAACGTTGCTGGAAGATTCGCCAACGATCGTGGACGAGAATCGCAAAACGCTGGACCGATGGTTGGACCGAGGCAAATACTCCCGGCGCTGCCCCGATACGCTCGATCGCTTCTTCGGCCAAATTTCCTGATCCCTTGGTGCTTGTTTCCCAAAAGAGAATAGATATCGAACCATGAAGATTATCATCGTTGGCGGTGTGGCGGGTGGAGCCTCTGCCGCAGCACGAGCGAGACGTCTGAGCGAAAGCGCGGAGATCCTTTTGATCGAACGAGGCAATTACGTTTCGTTTGCGAACTGCGGTTTACCTTACTACGTCGGTAACGAGATTCAGCAGCGCGAAAAGCTAATCGTAACGCAGCCTCAACGCTTGAGAGACCGCTTTCGAATCGATGTACGGACTCGTTCCAACGTGATCCAGATTAAGCCGAATGAGAAGCGGATCGTTGTCAAGGATCTTGCATCTGGCAACGATTACGAAGAATCGTATGACAAGCTCATCCTGTCGCCGGGTGCCTCCCCGATCCTACCCGCCTTTGAGGGAAATGATGCGTCCGGTATTTTTACGCTTCGAACTCTGGAAGATGTCGACAAGATTCGGTCGCTCGTCGACGGTGGAATCTCTTCCGCCATGGTTGTAGGTGCTGGCTTCATCGGCTTGGAGATGGTGGAAAACTTGGTAAGGCGTGGCGTTACTACCACGCTGGTTCAATTGGGGGACCAGATCTTGGCTGCATTGGATCCCGAAATGACAACACCGCTGTTGCTTGCTTTAAAACGTCATGGTGTTCAGCTGGTCTTGAAACAGACCGTGGCATCGGCTCGCAATTCAAGTTCGGGTGGGCTTGAAGTGCGTCTGACCGACGATACGTTGTTTCAAAGCGATCTGTTGCTGTTAGGTGTGGGTGTTAAGCCGGAAAGCAAACTGGCAAGCGACGCTGGACTTGAGATCGGGCCGCGAGGCGGGATCGTTACCAACGCGTTTATGCAAACGAGCAACGCCGATATCTATGCGGTGGGGGATGTCACCGAAGTCGAAGACTTTGTGTCAAAGGGTAGAACTCAGATTCCGCTCGCTGGTCCAGCGAACCGCCAAGGAAGGCTTGCGGCGGATCATGTATTCGGAAGTCAAGTGTCCTATCGAGGTACACAAGGAACCGCTATTGTTCGGCTCTTTGACTGCGTTGCTGCAACAACAGGAGCCAACGAACGATCGCTACAAAAGTCCGGCACCCTCTACGAAAAAGTGTATGTCCATCCAGCCAACCATGCGACGTACTATCCTGGCGCTCAGCCCATGGCGATCAAGCTTTTGTTTTCACCGACCGATGGGCTCATTTTGGGAGCACAAATTGTAGGGGGCGAAGGGGTCGACAAAAGAATCGACGTGATCGCCGTTGCGATGCAAGCACGGATGAAGGTTTTTAATTTAGAAGAAGTGGAACTGGCATATTCGCCGCAATTCGGGTCCGCCAAAGATCCCATCAACATGGTGGGATTCGTGGCCGCCAATGTCCTGCGTCGCTCTCATCCAGTGATTCATGTTCCCGAATTGATGCGTACTTCCGAGCAGCGCCCAACCATTTTGGATGTTCGCACGGAAGAGGAATTCCATGCGGGGCATATTCCAAACGCGATCCATATTCCTGTCGACGAGTTGCGCAATCGACTCCATGAACTTCCACAAGGCCAACCGATCGTTACCTATTGCCAAGTAGGACAACGTGGCTACATCGCAGCTCGGATTCTATTGCAGAACGGATTTCAAGTGAGAAATCTATCGGGTGGATACAAGACGTTTCGATTGTTCTACCCAGAGTAAATCGAAAGATATTTCCCGCTGGGTGACCTGCCCCTGCTGGGTGACCTTCCTCCAGCAATGGACATAAGGGGCTTCTGAGAATGTCGCGCCAGCCTGAGGCGAAAGAGTTTTTTTCTGGGTCACTCTTCGCCTCAGGCTTGATCAAACCCTCCCGGGGTTGTTTTGCTGCCCCCCCAAATTAGTTATCGTCGAAGGAAGGGGGGAATCGGCGGGATATTGCTTAAAGGACGAAAACTCTGCTTGGCCCTCAAAGTTTGCCTGTTTTGTTAAGGTGCGGACATCCGAGATGCCGAACCTACAGAGACGCCAAGTTAACTTGCTTTCCGTTGAACAGATCAGTAGAAGCAAGTAGTCGAAGCGTTTGGCAAGCTTCGACAACCTTAGAATTGATAGCAAACTTGTTAGTACCTCATGCGGAGGCAATGGACTGCCGTGCAGTTTCGAAATAGAAATTCGGCCCAACCAAGCTTTCACACATCGATCGGCCCTGCGGTTCTTGTTGGGACGGTTGCGTGCTCGTTGTTTTACGGACTCATCTACGCTGGTCCGCTCGACTACGCGATGATACGTCGTTATTGCTTATGCCATCCGGTTGCGATCGCGACGACAGAATTGTTTTTGGTAGCCTTCGTTGCGTTGTCGGTGAAGTGGTACCAAGTCCGATGGCAGCGAGCGCTTTGCAAACGCGGGTGTGATTCGCTGGATGAGATTTCGCTCAATCAAAATGATTTGCCAGAGGATGCCACGGGTGCTC
>JBIKLJ010000335.1:0-4455 GCA_044359895.1 Pirellula sp. | reverse complement strand
AGAACATGTTCGTAGGCCTGGAAAACCAAGTTGAGAAAATGTTCGAAAAAATGACATCACCTATTGACCCGTTGCCTCAGATGTCTTGGGTGCATCGCTTGGTTCGTCCTTTACTGCGTGAGCTAACGACTGACCGTATTCATCCAAGGGATGTTTTTGGTGGTCTCAAAGTACCAATGACCATACATCATCCATTCACCATAGTATCTTCTCGCGACAAATTCGTATACCGAGAAGGGACATTTTTCGTAAACCCAGTTAGCGGGGCCGAAAATGGTCGTTTCGATTTTTACCAACCATTCCGCTTCGTGCTCTGGCCGCAGTTCGTATCCGGCGTAAAGGAAATAGAGTGGGCCCATCGCAGCGAAGTAGAGCGGCAAAGATGACACAGCTACACAACTCGCAAAGAGAATTCGACGACTGGTCGTTCGCGGCAATCGAACATGAAGAAGCAGTGCAACGGGAATTGCAATCGCGAAAAGAAAGAAACCGAGGGCCGGTAATCGTCGCATTATGGCAATAAGAATTGCCAGAGCCACTGTCCAGATCAGTAGCGACCGAATGGAATACCTCATCTGCAAACCTTCCATGGACGAACGCTACACGTCACCGAGTCGCGGCAAGGAAACGTTCGATTAAAAAAACGCACCGTCCGCGACTTCGGTGCACGTGATTGTTCTGTCTTGTCTTTCAATGTCAGTATTGCCTTGAACTTCCGACAGGTGGCTGGATCCTATCGTGAACCTGCCTTTTCGACTAACCTCAGGACGACCTGTATTTCGTATTTTGCAGTCAAATTTATTTGCGTGGACGGTTTCCCCGATTTTCCCAAAATTTTGTCGTCGCTTTTTGATTCAATTGCGTCCTCCGGAAGCTCGCTTGTGTCGACAAGGAATTCTCCATTGTATGTATCAGTGCTTTGAAGTTGATGTATCGTAAGTGTGCGATCAGCTGGTTCACTGCAACCAGAAAATGTTGCGGAAGTCACAAGACATCCCGCCACAAATGTTAGCACCATCGCTATGGAAGCTTTTTTCATTCGGATACCTTGCCTAGATGGTTTAAGACAGAACGCCACCATTCAGCTAGTGGCGGCAAGTAAAGTTTCCAGAAATCAGGGCGGCCGATCCGCCACTTAGCTGCAATGGTTTGTTCGTCGGTTTATGCATCGATCCTTGGGGAGGACGCATATGCGTGCTTGATTTCATCAACCATCGTATCAAATCGGTCAAAGTACTGTTGTTCAAGTTCGTTTTTCTTAAGTGCGAATGCTTCGTACGTCAGCGGAAGCGATAGCTCTTTAGCAATCTGGCGTGCTTTCGAATGAAATCTCGAATAAACATCCTTAGCTGAGTCAAGGTCACCGGCGTTTCGCATTCCATAGTCCGCAACCCATACACAATAGATCAAAGTTTCCAATGGCGCAAGATTACGCGTGTCGCTGCGTCCCATTTTCTGTATGACTGCGTCGCCGGTTTCGATTATCCATGTTTCGTTTCCCATCGTTGACTCGGATTCAATTTTTTTGCGTGAACATTACCGCCCTGCGGTTTCCTAAACAGTGCCTCAGAGGCGCAAGGTGCGCCGGATCATACAGACGAACGACCGCGATGATCTAGTCGCGGACTGAAGGTTTCCATCAAGTGACGGCGGTCCCGCGACTTAGATCCATCGCTTTGTTCTGATTTCTTCTTGGTATGTTAGCTCTGAATCGATCTTGTATTGGTCGATCAGGATGTCAGTACCACGAGTACTGTTGTCGATCATTGTATGGTCTTGGTTGTCACGCTGCAACACAATGGCACGCGAGGTTTGCGTGGATGCATGATAATGCAATCCACGACTTGTCCCTGGCGTACTGGAGTGAATTGCTGTCCCCATTAAACGCCCCTGCTGTAAAAACGAACCGGGCGAATTGGGAAAGCTATTGTGTTTGTCTTAAATCCAATCGCAACAACTTGAAGGCACTTCGTTCTCGTCGGTGGCAAGCAAACCATCGAACTAATCATGTCCGCGACTGTCATCGAGCACTGAAAATCAGAACGCCAATGTTGACCGAGCGGCGGCCCAAAAAGTCACCATCAGGAATCGGTCGGACCGCCGCTTCGGTCCAACATTTTGTTCGTTGCTGCGTTAAGCATTGACTGCAAGTGTTCGTAGTCTTTTCTTGCCTCAAGCATTGACAGTCCTGGATTCACACGGCGATATTCCGCGATGAAGGATACCAAATCAGCATTCTTTGCGTGCTCGCAGAGTTTCTTTGTTGTGATCTTCGGTAGTGGCAGATCGAACAAGATTGTATCAGGTTCCCAATTCCCCCAGTCAAGCCCTCGATGAAAATCGCCCCACTTCTCAGCGTCTTTTGTGCAGTGAAATCCAAAGATGCGATCCACCGCCAAATGTCGACATGTTGAGCATTTCCTGGGAATCTCAACCTTGGCGATCAAGAACACATCTTCGTACAGAACGGGATCAGTTGCTCCAGGCACACCGCAGGGCCCGTGATCAAGGTGAGAATAGCCGAGCCCAATCGAAGCATTGCGCAAACATTCACCCTCGAATAGGTTCGGACAGGACGAACACTTTTGGGGAACAGCACCACGCGATACCATGTGGCCATATGGCACAGGTGGTTCAATTGGACCGTCTACGTTGCATATGGGGAAGTATTTTGCGAGCATGTCTCATTGCAACGAACGCCCACATTCACCGGGCCGCGGCGAATGACTCTGACCTTACCAAGGCGCGCGGCCCGCGGCTCCGGTGGAATGTGTTGTTCGGCGTTGAGCCTACGACGGGCTGCGTCGCTGCCAACGGAACCCTTTCACAAACAGCCTTGACTTGATCGTCCCATCCCACTCGACGTCAAATCCCTCGCGCTCCAACGCGGCTCGCAACATAATTCCAACATTCACGGCCTTCGCAGCGTTTCCCGAGAGATGCCCAAATCCGATGTAAAGGCCGTTTCCAGCCAAAGCACCCTCTTGGTCCTGCTCCGTATAGAAGCAGTGGCCTGTGTAGCCGGATCGCTTGCCGCCAGCTTCATGGTATGCATCCTCAACATCTTCCAATCCATCCGATTGGTCGAATCCGGCCCGGTGCAGAGCGATGACACCTTGCGATTCAAGAATGGTGAACGCTCGATCGAGACGGTCGAAGTCGGTGACCTTCGGCCAGTTCTCTTCCGCTTTCCGCTTGAACTCGAATTCGCTTCGGATCGCCCCAAGCAGCCATACCTTGCCAGCTTCGTCGAGATTGCCGAAATGGTCCCTGATGTAGAGGGCGACGTCTGCCTCGTCGAATTCCCCGCTCCGGACGAGGGACCGGACACAGCTCTGTATGTCCTCTTGAGTCGCCATCAACCTCGCCTCCGCCGCCGAACGTCACCGTTCACCGGGCCGCGGTGGACGACATTGAATTCAGGACCCGCGCGGCCCGCGGCTCCGTGTGCAACGGATTGTTCTGCCCTTTATCGGTATGAGCTGAGTGCGCCAGCGAGAACGTGGGCATCAGGCATCAGACGTTGAATTGTTGAAGGTAGCTTGTTGAGTGGAGTCAGCTGTTGAACTTCAACCTTGAGTTCACCGGAATGCCAGTTGGCCGAAAATGTTGAAATCGCAGCGAGAATACCGTCTGCACAAAATAGTTCAAGGTGGCCGAAGACGACGGGTGGACCGAATTCCGCAACCAGTGCGTCACGGTTGAAATGCGATGACGAGGTACGAACGCGGAAACCGCCTCCTGGGCTGTGCAGGTATGCGAGAAAGTAATCAAACGCGAAGGATGTAACTGTTGGGGACCACGGTCCTTCTTGCACAAACCGCCCCTGCGGGTCGTCGTAGTCGAGGTAGAACACCGTGACAGGTGGATTATCATCATTCAGGTACCGCGATTCGATAGCCCAATATGTGTCTTGTTCTCCTTGGAGAAGCAACGAAACGGCATCGTAGTCCTTTAGTTGTTCGACGACGAGACAGTCACGAAATGTGAAGTGAGGGTCGAGTCCATATGAAGCGGTCGCAAAACGCAACCATTCATGTACAGATGGCGGTAGACAGATTCGTGTGGATCGCTCAAATTCAAAAACGTGGTCAGCTGGTGTCGTGCCATTAAAGTCAACTGCGAGCCATTCTCGCACGAACGCGTAGATGCCTTCCCATTGGGTACGCCAATCCGCTCGGCCATCGAGTTGTAGTCGGTATTGGGACATGTTGTTTTGAGGCAGAACGCTCACATTCACCGGGCCGCAGTGAGTGAGTTGACGATCGAAAAGCCGCGCGGCCCTGCGGCTCCGGTGCAATGTGTTGTTATGCGAGCAAAGTATCCACTGAAGTGAGTGGACCTTAAGTCGGGTCCGCCATCGTGTCCCCTCAGTTGGACCTCCGCTCAAAGAGATTGTACCGAACGGGCCAGCGTTTTTCCTCCGCGAAAAGCAGCGGCACCACTCACCGCCCC
>JBIKLJ010000117.1:0-15589 GCA_044359895.1 Pirellula sp. | reverse complement strand
TTTGCTAAAAGTATAGAATACGTCAATATTTACGTTATGAGCTTGAAAATGAAAAGAACAGTCGCGGTTGTTGCGGGCACTCGGCCGGAGGCCGTTAAAATGGCGCCGGTCTATTTCGCTCTGCGGGAGTCGAACGCCTTTCATACCGTCTTTCTTGCAACCGCTCAGCATCGGCAGATGCTTGACCAAACGCTCGGGGTGTTCGGTGTCGTCCCAGAACATGATCTGGATCTCATGCAACCCGGTCAAACTTTGCCGGATCTTACCGGCCGAGTGATCACCGCCGTGTCCCATTGGTGCAACCAACATAAGCCTGCTGCGATCCTTGTCCAAGGGGATACGACCACCGTCTTGGCATCGGCTATGGCTGCCTTCTATGCGAAAATCCCCGTCGGGCACGTCGAGGCCGGTCTTCGGACTGGCAATATGATGTCCCCCTTTCCAGAAGAAATGAATCGACGACTCACTTCGCCGATCACTCGATGGCATTTTTGCCCTACCGAGGTCAGCAAAGCAAACCTAGAACGTGAAGGAATCTCCACCGGATTGCATGTCACCGGCAATACGGTTGTTGACGCTCTGCTTTGGGTTCGAAATCGACTGCATACCAACCAAGTTTCAGCCTCGGACGTTGCAGCCCGAGTGAACATCCCTGATAGCTTTCGACGCGAGTTCTTGGAAGGTTCAAGGCGCTGGATTTTAGTCACCGGGCATCGTCGTGAGTCATTTGGTGACGGGTTCGAAAGGATCTGCCAATCGATCGCTAGAATCACACAAGAGTTCCCGGATGTCGGAGTTCTGTACCCCGTGCATTTGAATCCGCAAGTGCGCGAGCCCGTGCAGCGTCTACTCGGTGCGAACGATCGCGTGGCGTTGGTGGAGCCAGCTGGCTACGAGGACTTTGTCTGGTTGATGGACCATTGTACGTTTCTGTTGAGCGATTCCGGGGGCGTGCAAGAGGAGGCGCCGTCGCTCGGGAAACCTGTACTTGTGATGCGTGACACAACAGAAAGACCCGAAGGGGTTGACGCTGGCACGTGCCGATTAGTCGGTACCGATGTGGATACGATCCTTCGCGAGGCATCGTTGTTGCTGAACGATCAGGCAGAGTATGCGAAGCGTTCGGCGCTGAAGAATCCGTATGGCGACGGATTGGCAGCACCAAGGATCCGTGCCATTCTTGAAGAGGAATTGGGGTCCTAGATTTCCCGTAGTGGATCTGGCTACAGAGCGCGCAACGGAAGAACAGATCGCCGCCTTTCGGTCGCTGTTCTTGGAATCGCGTTAGAGAATCCGCGAGAAATCGATTCCCGCTTTTCAACGGCTCATGGATGGTAATCGGTGATGGGAACATTGTCGAACAGTTGTCCGCAACTGTTTCCCGAGAAAAACAAATAGCAAAACAGCCGAACAGCCAAACGGCTGGGGACAACCGTTCTACATTGTCGAACAGTTGTCCCCAACTGTTTAGGACCGCCAAACCACCTCCGGCTTGGCCAAGAAACGTTCGAATGCAATTTACCTGTCCCCGGTTATTCAAGATTTTGACGCTAGTGTGAAGTGCTCGCAAGTGTGATTGATGTTGGGAAGTTGCTCTCGTTCCAAGGCTCCGCCTTGGAACGCACTGCCTTCGAGGCTCCGCCTCGCGTTAGGCATGCATTTGAAACTCAGGAGGCAGGAGCCTCCAATGCATTGCGTCACCAGGCGGAGCCTGGGGACGAGTGCCAAGACGATCCGAAGTAGGCCGTAACAAGTCGCTTTGGACGCAGTTACGGCACGGCATTCTAGACATGGCTGCCTTGTTCTATGGGGCAATGGGATTTGAACGGGGCTGCCGTAACTGCGCTAGCGCTTGTTACGGCCTACGGCTACTGCCTTCGAGGCTCCGCCTCGCGTTAGGCATGCATTTGCAACTCAGGAGGCAGGAGCCTCCGGTGCGGTGCGTCACCAGGCGGAGCCTGGGGACGAGTGCCAAGACGATCCGAAGTAGGCCGTAACAAGTCGCTTTGGACGCAGTTACGGCACGGCATTCTAGACATGGCTGCCTTGTTCTATGGGGCAATGGGATTTGAACGGGGCTGCCGTAACTGCGCTAGCGCTTGTTACGGCCTACGGCTACTGCCTTTGAGGCTCCGCCTCGCGTAGGGCATGCATTTGCAACTCGGGAGGCAGGAGCCTCCAATGCATTGCGTCACCAGGCGGAGCCTGGGGACGAGTTCGAACCGGAGCGGTTGAAGTGTGAAGTTGGAAGTGCGAAGTTTGAAAGCTGACTACTGAAGTCTGATGCCTGAAGTCTGAAGAGGCAACCGGGGCTAGGGCCCTTCGGCTAACGGGGGAGCGCCTGACTCCTGACTCCTACTTATTTGGCGGCTCCGCAGGCCAAACCGGTTGCGTATGTTTGACGTCGGGGCTGTACACGGTTAAAAAACTACCGTGACTTTTGGGATGGTGCTTACTTCATATACATACAATCGAAACTGAGGTGACGAGGCATGGTTCCAATTCAATTTACCGGCGATGAACTCTGGAAAAGGATGAACAGAGCGGTGGAAAAAATACAAGAACGACTCGAGAAGACTGCTTGGACGCTCGAAAACGCGAATATCCCCTACGCGATCATCGGCGGAAATGCAGTTCGTGCGTGGGTCGCTCAAAAAGATGAAGCGGCCGTGCGAACCACGCGTGATGTCGATATCTTGCTGCAACGGGAAGATCTGCCTCGCGCCATCGAAGCCATGGAAAAAGTTGGGTTCGTGTACCGAGTCGGACGCGGAATTCCCATGTTCCTGGATGGTCCTGATTCAAAGTCTCGGGATGCTGTTCATGTGCTTTTTGCATCCGAGAAAGTTCGCGAAACAGACCTGTTCCCAACCCCTTCTATCGACCAGTCGCAACGAATCGATTCGCATCTGTTCTTGAGCTTGGATGCTCTCGTGCAAATGAAGCTAAACGTCTTTCGTGATAAAGATCGCATGCATTTACGCGATATGCTGGATGTGGAATTGATCGACGAGCAATGGCCGAATCAGCTGCCAACGGAACTTGGACGACGTCTTCAAGAACTAATTGATAACCCAGAAGATGGCCTTGAAGGATTAGTGGAGGAAGAATGATCAAGAGCGTTTCGTGTTTCCCGTAGCGAATCTGGTCCTCCCGTAACAGATCTGGGCTTGGCTCTCACTTGAGCCGTGGGCGCTAGCCGCGATAGGATCTTTTGCAGGGAAACGTAACGCGGCTAGATGTGATAGCGTTGTGTAGCTTTCAGTTGTGGTTCCGCCGGCGTGAAGCCAACGGAAACCTTCTTCAGGGATCTGGCTAAAGATCCTGACTTTTTCCGATAGGGGATCTGGCTACAGATCCCGGGCTTGGCTCTCACTTGAGCCGTGGGCGCTAGCCGCGATAGGATCTTTTTGCAGGGAATCTCGTTCCAAGGCTCCGCCTTGGAACGCACTGCCTTCGAGGCTCCGCCTCGCGTAGGGCATGCATTTGCAACTCAGGAGGCAGGAGCCTCGGGTGCATTGCGTCCCCAGGCAGAGCCTGGGGACGAGTGCCAAACAAAAAAAGTTGGCAGTTGGCAGAAGTCTGCCTACTGCCTACTGCCTACTGCCTACTGCCTACTGCCTACTGCCTACTGCCTACTGCCTACTGCCTACTGCCTACTGACTACTGACTTCTAATCGCCCCAACCCAGTTTCGCTTGGCTTATGCATTGGTGTATCATGATATTCTTCATTGATTCATAGACGCCTGCGGCTGACTGTTGTACGAAATTCCTTGGAAGTAACTTAAGATGCATTCTCCCTTTCCTGGCATGGATCCCTTTCTCGAAGAGCCTACCCTGTGGCCTGATGTGCATAATGAACTGCTTTCTGTTGCTAGGGAGACCCTGAATCGGCGACTGCGGCCGCAGTACCACGTTCGTTTGGAAGAACGTGTCTATATCTCGGACGAGAATGATCCGGGGCGCAAGGCCATTATTCCCGATCTGAAAATCATCGGGACCGATCTGTCTCCTTTCGAACGTAGGCCCAACCAGTCGAATCTCGCTGCCGTTGTGGAACCTCTGGTGATGACGACCCTGATCGAAGATGAAATCCACGAAGCGCGATTGGAAGTGATCGATACAAAACAACATTCGGTCGTAACGGTGATCGAGCTGCTCATTCCAACCAATAAGATTTCCGGTTCGCGGGGACGAGCAAGTTACGAAGAGAAACGACGTGAACTGATGCTTTCGTCGACTCACTTCGTGGAAATCGATCTACTGCGGGCTGGCGATCATTTGCATACTCGTGAACTGCTTCCCAAGGCTGATTACTTTGTGCATGTCTCTCGAAAGGACAAACGTCCGAAAGGATTTGTTTGGCCAATACGAATGCCTCAACGATTGCCGGTGATTTCTATTCCCCTCAAAGAAGGTGATGCCGATGTCGAACTGGACTTGCAAGCAGTCTTGATCACTGCCTACGAACGCGCAGCCTACGATCTTGAAATTGACTACCGATCGGAACCAACGCCACCCATCGAGCCCGAGTATGCTCAGTGGGTTCAAGAGCTGTTGGTTTCCAAAGGGCTGCGCGTGTGATTCAGCGCATGCGAAGTTCGGCCTTGTGGCCCTGTTTCGCTTCTCGCGAAGCGCCAATGTCGAACAGTTGTCCCCAACTGTTTAGGAACCGCCAAACCACCTTCGGCTTGGCCAGGCAACGCTCGAACGCAATAAATCGCCCCAAGTTATTAGCGATTTTGACGCTGGTGTGAAGTGGCCTCGAGCGTGATGGATGGTGGGGATTTTTTTGATTGTCGAGCAGTTGTCCTCAACTGCTCAGGACCGCCAAACCATCGTCGGCTTGGCCAAGAAACGCTCGAACGCAATCTGCAGGTGACTGGGTAGTCAAGATTTTGACGCTCGTGTGAAGTGCCCGCAAGCGTGATGGATGGTGGGGAGTTTTTGCAAGCTTCATGAACAGTTGGGACAACTGTTCGACATTGTCGAGCAGTTGTCCCCAACTGTTTAGGAACCGCCAAACCACCTTCGGCTTGGCCAGGAAACGCTCGAATGCAATAAATCGCCTCAAGTTATTAGCGATTTTGACGCTAGTGTGAAGTGGCCTCGAGCGTGATGGATGGTGGGGAGTTTTTGCAAGCTTCATGAACAGTTGGGACAACTGTTCGACATTGTCGAGCAGTTGTCCTCAACTGCTCAGGACCGCCAAACCATCGTCGGCTTGGCCAAGAAACGTTCGAATGCAATCTGCAGGTGACTGGGTAGTCAAGATTTTGACGCTGGTGTGAAGTGGCCGCAAGCGTGATGGATGGTGGGGAGTTTTTGCAAGATCCATGAACAGTTGGGACAACTGTTCGACATTGTCGAGCAGTTGTCCTCAACTGCTCTGGAACGCCAAACCACCTTCGGCTTGGCCAAGAAACGCTCGAACGCAATAAATCGCCCCAAGTTATTAGCGATTTTGACGCTAGCGTAAAGTGCTTGCAAGTGTGATTGATGTTGGGAAGTTGCTCTCGTTCCAAGGCTCCGCCTTGGAACGCACTGCCTTCGAGGCTCCGCCTCGCGTTAGGCGTGCATTTATACCTCAGGAGGCAGGAGCCTCCGGTGCATTGCGTCCCCAGACAGAGCCTGGGGACGAGTGCTGATGTAACGCGGCTAGCGCCCGCGGCTCAGTCATTTGCTTGCGCAAACCACAAAGTGTGATACGCCTGCTTCTCTAGGCAACCGGGGCTAGCGCCCAACGGCTCAGGGGGCGACGAAGGACGCGTTACGGCGAAAGCTTCGCGCCTCGGATTCCGCGAATAAAGGCGTCCATGTCCGGCAAACGTTCTTCCGGGTTGGCCTTCAGTCCCGCCATAATCGTTGTCGCTAGGTTCCGGTCCAAGTTCGGTCGAAGCTCCAGGATATCACGTGGCGGTGATGTATCATGGTGCAACGCCGCTTTGCCTGTCGTGTCCGACATTTGCCACGGCAGCTCGAGCGTGATCAAATGATAACAGGTCATCGAAAACGAAAATATGTCCACTCGCTGGTCGGTTGCACGCCGACGTACGATTTCCGGGGCCATGTACAAAGGCGTTCCTGTCCTGTTCCCTGGAACCATGAATGCTTTGGTCGCCGGCAAAGTCAAACCAAAGTCGATCAATTTGACTGTTTTTAGATCCAGCGAACACATAAAGTTTCTCGGGCAAATATCCCGGTGAATAAACTCCTTGCGATGGACGTATTGCAGCGCATCGGCCATCTGGCGAATCATGTCCAGCCGAAGCCCGCGAAGCTTCTCCTCTTCTCGATCCTGAATCAAAACCTGCAAGCCAGGTCCATCGACAAACTCCATGACAAGGTAAGGCTGGTTTCTCGTCGACAATCCAAACTCGAGCGTCTTAGCGATGTTGGGATGATTCATCTGAGCGGCGATTTCGCCCTCCGAGGGCTTATTCAGCCCTTTGAAGCGGCTCTCAAAAAAATCCACCTTTTCGATATCGCACAGCTTCACACCTACGATCGCATTGGCATTCTCCCGATCCTTGGCCACAAAAAAGTTGCTCATGGTACCCGAGATCGCAGACCGAATTCGCTCAAAACGGGCCTCTACATCCGCCCGTTTGGCACCTTCTTTTTTTGCGAAGAACTTATCGAAAAGACCCATAGAAACCGTCTGGAAAATGCGTCAAGCTAGTTGGGAAAGGTCGCTACGGTCCCGGCCCTGTTCCAAATGCTCAGATCTCTGCGAGCATTTCTCTCTGCGACCATTTCAAGTATAGCTCGTGAACCCGCGAAAAGAATTGCGAATCTACAACATCCCCTGGCGCGGGGCCCACAATTCAGATCCTATTCAGCTTGCACCAGAGCTTCACCAAATCCGCCAACGTATTCACCCCAAGCTTCGCCATCGCCTTCGCCCGCCGCAGTTCGACCGTTCTCATGGCCAAGCCCAGCGACCTCGCGATCGACTTGTTGAGATGACCTGCAATCACTTGCTCAATCACATCCATTTCGCCCGGCGAAAGCTTTGAGAATGGATTGGTTTCCAAGGGAGCTTCGGAATCGATCGAGGGTAACACCGCAATCCTTCGCGACACACCAATCACCCCAATCGGTTCATCATCGACCATGATTAATTTGCGTCGAACTTCAAGGCTTGCTTTCCCACCCTCGTCATCCCATATTTCACAATAGATTTTGTGCACCTGGTTTGGGTCCATCTCCAAATCGATCACGTTGCGATAGACTTCGTTCCAAGGATGGTCGGTGAACATGGGCAGAAAACTTTTTCGCTGCCAGTTCCGAAAATCCAGCCGGCAAACGTGCCAGGATGATTCGCTCATGTAGGTCAGCCTACGCTCAAGATCATGAGTGAAAACGATTAGGTCTGAACTTTGACATTCGAACAACAGGGGCATCAGCGAATAAGGCCGGAACAGAACTTGTTCCAATTCGCTTTCTTGCATGCTTGAAAAATGGAGCGGGTCCATGCAGACTTTCCTTGTACGATATAGATACTATCGACTCTGGGTCAGCAACTCAGCAAGATGTGCATGTTCTGTGAAATTCAGTCTAGCAAAAAATCAACATCAGGTTGATAACAAAGACTGAAACCAGCAAAATTCCTTGGCGATGCCCCTCTGCAGGGACTCCTCGCGTAGTTCTGCAGGGAGGACTCCCCAGGCGTAGGTTTCGATTTCAAAGTGACCACTAAAACTGGGTGATTCCTCCCCTGGTTTCGATAACAAATCGACGCATCGAAGAATCTCTCCCCTGGTCGACGATAGCGACTCAAAACGATCCAAGTAAATGGGCACGTGAAAATGCACTCTCCATTTCCCATGAAGCCTCTCCAAGGCTGCGATTGAGCCCAAAGCCGTTGGCAGATCTTCTGTCAAAGAAACAGAACGGGCTGAGCTGGTTGAGGACGGTTCAACCCAAGTCGTTTGGTGCAGATAGCGATCTTCCGCGAACTTGCGAAGCTGATCCATGGCTACCCGCCTTCCAGCAACATCCAAGCCGTCCCAATCCAGCTCGATGGCGGACGAGACCTGAACTTTACCGATGGCGATCCCGTCGTGCCGAAGCAATCGAAATTCCTCTTGCTGGTCCTCAAACATGACGGCTGCATGGCAAACATCGTGACAAATAGTAAGGAATTCCCTGGCGCACATGGCGTCCCGTTCGCTCAACCTGGGTGCCGAAAAATAGCGATTGTAAAAGCCACGAAACGACCGGCTATCGGTGAGACAGCATCCGGGTTCGGGTTCGATCGCGATCAGAATCCGACGTCCCGTTGTCTCGAATCGATGGCGAAGCTCCCTGGCTAGAGTCAGCAAATTCGACGCTGCTTGTTCCATTTGATCGTCGCTGGGTTTCGGACTTCCCCAGGCAATCGGCAGCGTGGAAATGGAACCGACTTGCCCAGACGGCAGAATCCGATCCAAAATCTGTACCAGATTTCGCGTGTATTCTAGTCGTTGCTCCGTCCACCATGTCGGAAGATACACGTCATGTTTCACAATCTCGCGATGGAAATCTCCCTGCGGAAACCCATTGAGAGTGAATGGCACAAGCTGATTCTTCGAAAGTGCCAGCTCAAGAGCGACTAAATTTTGGCCGTCCAACGCTTGCTTCGCGGACTCCTCGGAGAACCATAGCCCAACGCCCATCGGCCGCTCTGGATCCACCATTTGCCGAATTGGCACGCTGTATTGGTCGATATTTCGCAAAATCGATGGCAGATCACGACCGGCATGGACATTCGTGCAGTAACCAACTTGTGGAACAGCGCACTTTCCGAATATAGGGTTTAAAGACATTTTACTATGGAAATCGAGGGACCAATGGTCGCGCATGCGATCCATTGCGACTTGGCAATTGCGACTTGGCTTGAACGGGTGAAGAACTAGAATATGGTTTTTACCGAGCGACTATTCACAGGACTGTAGACACCGCATGCTTCGTTATTGGACCGCTGGAGAATCGCACGGAAAAGCCCTGCTGGCCATGATCGACGGTTTTCCGGCAGGATTGCTGATCGATGAAGACAAAATCAATCATGAGCTACGGCTTCGTCAAGGAGGCTACGGGCGCGGGGGACGCCAAAAGCTCGAACAGGACACCGTCGATTTTCTTACGGGGGTCTGGCAATCCAGAAGCATCGGTTCGCCGATCACGCTACAAGTCGTCAACAACGACTACAAGCTAGAACGTCTTAAGGAACTCGAACGACCACGCCCGGGCCACGCGGATCTGACGGGTGCGATCAAATACCTCGGATCCATTCGCGGAGTACTCGAACGATCCAGCGCCCGAGAAACAGCCGCACGCGTTGCCGCCGGCGCCCTGGCTCGGCAACTGTTGTCTCAGTTCGGAATCGAAACCATCGGCTATGTTCTTGAACTCGGGGAAATGCCAATCGGACGAGCGGATTCGCTGAGCCAGTCTATTGATACACTTCGTCCCATCCGCGAATCCAGCAGCATCTACTCGGTCGACCCCTCGCGCGATCAAGAAGCTCAAGACTACATCGATCGTATGGCGGACGAAGGTGACACCTTGGGCGGAATCATCGAAGTCCGCGTCGACGGGCTCCCATTCGGACTGGGGACTCACGCTCAATGGGATCGCAAGCTCGATGGCAAACTTGCTCAAGCAGTCATGGCGGTCCAAGCGATCAAGGGAGTCGAAATCGGAATGGGCTTTGAAGCAGCCCGCACCCGCGGCTCCAAAGTGCACGACCCCATTCACTACGACGCTTCGCAAAGCCACACGCACAACCTAGGTTATGTTCGCCCTAGCAACAATGCTGGTGGACTCGAAGGGGGAATGACCAACGGACAATCGCTGATCCTAAGAGCCGCCAAGAAACCAATCAGTACCCTCCGCAAACCGCTCGATTCGATCCGCATGGAAGACAAGCAAGCGCACCGTGCAAGCTACGAACGCAGCGATGTCTGCGCCATTTCCGCTGCCGCAATTATCGTCGAACACGTGGTCGCTTTTGAAATCGCATCTGCATTCGTCGAAAAATTCGGCGGTGACAGCATCGCTGAAATGAAGGCCCGTTACGAACTGTTTCAGCATATGGCCCGAAACCATCCCAGCCCGACCGAGTGATTTTATTCTCGTTCTTTGTGAAACGGTGCTAAGCACAAGCACGACGAAGAGCTAGAAATCAAGGAATGCAAAACTACGAAGTGGCGCGCCCAATGTCGAACAGTTGTCCCCAACTGTTTCTCACGTTGTACGGAAAACGACGCTTCGCTAGGCAACCGGGGCGGGGAAGTGTGAAGTTGGAAGTGTGAAGTTGGAAGTGTGAAAACTGACGACTGACGACTTATCACGCCAAACCTATTGCGAAACTTGGGCGGAAGGCCCTGTTTCGCACTTCGCGGAGCGACAATGTCGAACAGTTGTCCCCAACTGTTTAGGAACGCCAAATCATCGTCGGCTTGGCTAGGCAACGTTCGAACGCACTACATCCACAACAAGTTATTCAAGATTTTGACGCTAGTGTGAAGTGCCCTCGAGCGTGATGGATCGTGGGGGGGCTCGTTCCAAGGCTCCGCCTTGGAACGCACTGCCTTCGAGGCTCCGCCTCGCGTAGGGCATGCATTTGCAACTCAGGAGGCAGGAGCCTCCGGTGCATTGCGTCCCCAGGCAGAGCCTGGGGACGAGTGCCAAACAAAAAAAGTTGGCAGTTGACAGTCGTCAGTTGGCAGAAAGAAGGGGGGCAGAGTTGGCAGTTGGCAGTTGGTAGAAATAAGACTACTGACTACTGACTACTGACTACTGACTACTTAGCACACCAAACCTATTGCGAAACTTGGGCGGAAGGCCCTGTTTCGCTCTTCGCGAAGCGACAATGTCGAACAGTTGTCCCCAACTGTTTTTCACGCTGTACGGAAAATCTCGTACTCGAAATGCATTCGTCGAGTACGAGTACCGCTGGCGCTGAGTACGAGTACGAAAAAAACATGTTTGCAAGGGATCTGCACTTCGTACGGACCAATGGGTCAAATAAGTGATCAAGTCGTCATGAACAGGTCCTACTGGATTCTTTTCAATCCACTCTCCCCGAATGAGTTCGATCTTTCGCTCAAGGCCGTCAAACGCAATGCTCTTGCCAATCTTTGCGTTCCTTTCCAAAGTGAATTGGATTGGTTTTGAGTACCGCCGAATCAAATTGGCTTCTAATGCATGCACCAAAAGCCTTTGGATAAGAAGCAAAAACAGAATTACGTTAGCGACTAACCACCGATGCAATAGAGCTTTTTGTTGGACCGAATCAAAAGCTGACCGTCGCTAACAGCACCCGTCGCATTGAACGGACCTTCGTCATTCGCAAACGTATTGCTCGATAATACTTCGTAACTGCTGCTTGCGTTCCAAACTTGAGTCTCGCCGTTTCGAAGCGTCAAGTAAATCTTGTTGCCAATATTGAGAGCCGATGGATAGTTGGCAGCGGGTCTGCCGCCTGCTTGTGCTGTTTCGGTGGTTTGAACCAAACGAGTCTTAAAAATCTCTACACCCGTTTTGCAGTCAGCACAAATCGCCAAACCCGAGGCGGACCAATACAATTTCCCGTTCGCAACAACGGGAGTTCCAATGCCTGATCGAAGAGGCTTTTCCCAAACAATGTTCGTCTTGCTAACATCGCCCGTACCGCCGCAACGAACTGCGATTGCGGACCCTTGCCGACCACCCATCAGAAACACGACCCCATCGTGATGAACCACGCTTGCGCAGACCGTCTCCTTCAGCGGAGAATCGCATCGCCATAGCTCGGCTCCCGTCGTGGGATTCATCGCAAATATCTTCCCAGGAGAAGCGCATACCATTTCATCGCGACCATTCACATTCACAATGAGTGGGGTTGCCCAAGAATTCGTCAGCTTCTCATCGTTGACTCGCCAAACCTCCTTGCCCGTTTTCTTTTCCACGGCAACCATCGCGTGACCGGTGATTCCGGCATTCACAATGACCAGGTCGTTGTAGAGCACAGGACTGGTTCCATCCCCCCATTTTGCCGGGTCCGAGTTCTGGCCCATATCGACATGCCAAACTTTGGCACCCTTCATGTCGTACGCAATCAGACCGGACTTGCCGCACATGACATAGACCATGTTGCCATCGGATGTGGGAGTACTGCTTGCAAAGCCATGCTCCACGATAAAGCCTTTGTACGGATCTTCATCGACCGTGGAAGGTATCGCAGTCGTCCATTCGGTTTTTCCAGACTTGCGATCGACACACAACAAATGTCGAACAAGATCCGATGGCTTGCCTGGCGACTCTGCATTCACACCATAACCGGTGTAGCATGTCAAAAAGATTTTATCGCCAACAATAATCGGGCAAGAGCTTCCTGGTCCAGGCAGATCAACCGACCATTGAATATTCTTGTCTTCGTTCCATACCGTTGGCACGTTTTCGTTGGAGCTCACTCCCGATCCATCCGAGCCGCGAAACCGTGTCCAATCTTCTGCCACACTCAGCGACAGGCTGTTCGACAACACCGTGCCAAAAAGGGCCAAAAACGCGATTCTGTTGAGCGCCGTAAACTTCATAGATCACCTTACGTTGGAAGCGGAATAACCGAAGGAATGCTCCAAATCTTATCAGACTTGTACCCCTTAGTCTAACGGCAACCCAACTGCTTCGGTAAGTCGATTGAAGGAAGCTCGGGATGTCGTAAAGCTGATCACCTGCACAACATCTCTTGGACCTGCAAGCTCAACGGCCTTCTTGACCTCGCCGCCGGACAATACAACCGGAGAGTTCCCTAAGTTTTTCGCCAACCGAAAAAAGGCCTGTTCTTGAGCGGAAAACTCCAGCCAATCACCATCCAATGCGTAAATTTGCTGGTCCGTTTGGCCGAGCTTTTGCAATTGCTCACGCGCTCTTCCCAATGCATACCACGCTCGGTCTTGCCGAGCCAGAATCCATGAAAGCTGTGCCTTCAGCAAGGGGCTGATGTCCCCTTTTTGTTCGGCCGCCATCACCGCCTCCATTCGCATCGCACCCGCCTTCGGGAATCGGGCTAAAAGCCGAACCCAATTTGGCAACTTGGAACCAAGTTCGATGGCAGCTGGAAGATTGGTACGTGTTTGAGCATCATCCATCAACGCAATTCTGGGGACCCTCGTTTTGCACTCCAACAGTTTCTTCTCTATGTAGTCGATTGGTTCCAAAGGTGGGCGACGACTGATGGTTGCACAAGTGTTTACCGAGTCGGACGATTCTGATAGCCACACAATCTTGCTGACCGATTCCCGATAAGCCTCGGAGGTCGGCGTCTGGTAGGACCCCTTAGGCAAGCTCGCAATCTTTTCCGCATTCAAGGTAGAGCCTGATGTCATGCTTGCCATTCGCGAATAACCACCTTCCTCTTTTCGCTGCGGAACGCCAATCGCATCTTTCCACCGGTTGATCGCATTGTTTCCGCACATGGACAAGATCATCTCAAGGATCTGATTCTCGTTGTAATGTTCCTTTAGCCTGGAGATGTCTTGATCGTCTAACCGATGAGGCTCCAGCGAGAACTTTCTTGCAAATGCAAAGGCCGTTTGGGACGCTTCATCAAACCCCGCCCAATCGCCATCCAGGGATGCAATTTGGTCTTCCGAACGCCCCAGGCCCAACAATTTGCTTTCTTGATGACCAATGCAATATTGGCAGTTGTTGACGCGCGAAACAATCCAAAACAACTCCACTTTGAACGCGTTGTCTAACGAGAACAACGAGTCTTGTTCTCGCGACATTCCGGTGGGAGCCTGGCCAGGAACCGCAGAAACTGGCGGTCGAACAATCTCGATACCGTTGAAGTAATTGTATTTGACCCGGCTTTCATAGCTTTCGGATTGGTCACCTAAGGCAACTCGTTCTGCTTCGCCTAAGTCCGGAAGCGGAATGCGTGGCGATCGCACTTTCACGTCCTCCAGCAATCGCTTTAGCTCTGGACGCGTTAACGGAGTCGGGCGAACGCCCTCAGCTTGTTCGACCTGTGAACCTTCCTGCCCATGGGACAAACCATTCATCGAAACGGAGATTATTGCCAATGCAAACCACCGGTAACGCATAAAAATCATTGCCTTATTGAGTGTGACGTAAGCCTAAGTTCGTTAGCCCGGATTGTTCGTTCCGTTTAGCTCTCTTCTCGGAAAAAGGTCAAGGCCGGTGTGGTCGTGACCAAATAATAAAAAGTACGTTCGGACGCCTTTCCGTCTTTGCTCATATACTTCAAAGTGATTTGAAAACGGACGTTGGATCCAAACATCTTCCCTTCGTCTAGGAACGCAAAGCTCTGAAGCTTGGCCCCTTTTTTCCAAATGTCCTCCGAGATAAAAATCGGCGGACTCTCCGTTGCGAACTTGGACATGTCTTCACCTGATTTCCACTTTTCAAGCAGTCGCTGAGCCAAGCCCTTCGCCTCTTGAATATCCGACAATGGAACTCGAGCTGGCCCGCATCCCACGCAGCCTATTAGAAAAACCAGAAACAGAGCTAAATTTGTCCCGAACCGAAATGAAGGAAAGAACCGCATTACTCGATCCCACTTCCAATCGTTTCGCCTTCATTGCGTGACCCTAAGGCCCGCCAAGCAGCAAGTTCTATCGTATTTGCAATGAAGGAAACCGAACCGTCGCAGCGAGCCACTTGAACCCCGCCGGTATGGTAGCTCTTAGCGGTCGTTGAAATTCGTTGAGGTGGAAACATGCACGATCGGCTTTGGGGTGGGGCTGCATGGAAGTAGTTGGTGGTTGTGTGCCCACCCGTAAGCCACGGCCCACCGACATTGCTGTTCCCTTGCTTCGAAAGGTCCGCAACATTCACAGCCGCACAGTCTCGGATAGCTTCATCCGCGTTGGCCGGAAATGTTCCAGGTCGGAATGTGTCGGTGATGCTGGACACAGCATTGCTGAAGTCCCCCTTGCCATGTTCGCTAAACGCAGCTGTGTTCGAGAGCCCATCGGTAATCGAACTGATCGGTAAAAACAGGCCAGGAACCATCGGCCCGTTCGGGGCAGGAAACCCAAAATTGGGGTCACCTGCTACCGTGGATGGAACCGAATTCGCAATGCCCGACCCTTGATTGGTTCGATAGTTTGTGCCTGCCCAGCCCACAATCGGAACGATTGCGACAGGATCCGATGGACAATTGAAGGTTGCGATGTTAATCCCCAGTGCAGCCGTGTTGTTCGCGTGCGTGGAAGCGACATTGAAGTCGATTAACGCGTATGCCGCGTTTTGCTCCATGTAGGGTAGCAAGGCAGCATGCGCTGACATGCTTGCACCGGGCGTTCTACCCGCTGGAAGACGCTTGTTCGCCGATTCATAGTTATGAAAGGCTAACCCAAATTGCTTCAGGTTATTTCCACATTGCATGCGACGAGCGGCTTCACGTGCTGCTTGAACAGCCGGCAGCAACAAACCTACCAAAATGCCAATAATGGCAATCACCACAAGTAGCTCCACCAAAGTGAAGCCTTTTCGAGATCGATCGATGAAATAAAGAGCCATAGTATAAATCCGTTTTTAAAAAGAATTGCGTTGAGATAAGCGATATCAATGAGAACATAAAATAGCGAGTGC